>CAXTBQ010000001.1:0-11534 GCA_964242065.1 uncultured Terriglobus sp.
GCGACTGGTAGCCGTTGGGGCGCGGCATGGCGATGAAGTCCTTGATGCGGCCGGGGACGGGGCGCCACAGGTTCTGCACGATGCCGAGCAGGTGGTAGCAGTCGGCCTGCGTCTCCGTGACGATGCGGACGGCGTAGAGGTCGTGCACCTGCGAGAGGTCGTCAGACCCGCCGCTGGTGACGTGCGCTGCCACCTTGCTGCTGATGGAGTAGAGGCGCTTGATGCGGTACTCGACGCGGCCGGGGACGCCGTGGCGGGCCAGCTCGGCTTCCAGCTGCGCGACAATCTCCTCGATAAAGCGCTCGCCGCCCTGCACGCGGAGTTGCTCCACCTGCTGGGCGAGCTTGAGGTAGCGGGTGGGGTCGACGTACTGGAAGGCGAGGTCTTCAAATTCGCCGCGCAGCTTGCCCATGCCCAGGCGGTGTGCCAGCGGGGCGTAGATGTCAAGCGTTTCGCGGGCGATGCGCTGCTGCTTTTCGGGCTTCAGGTGTGCCAGGGTGCGCATGTTGTGCAGGCGGTCTGCCATCTTGATGAGCACGACACGGATATCGGTGACCATAGCCAGCAGCATCTTGCGAATGTTTTCGGCCTGGTGGTCTTCCTTGTTGGCGAACTTGATGCGGTCGAGCTTGGTGACGCCCTCGACGATGTGGGCGACCTGCGCGCCGAAGCGGCGGGCGATGTCCTGCGTGGAGACGTCGGTGTCTTCGACGGCGTCGTGGAGCAGGCCCGCGGCGATGGCGGTGCTGTCCATCTTCATTTCGGCGAGAATCTGGCCGACATCGAGCGGGTGGATAATGTAGGGTTCGCCGCTGGCGCGCTTTTGGCCCTCGTGCTGCGACATGCAGAACTGCCAGGCCGCGCGGATAATTTCAAGGTCGTCGCCGGGGCGGTTCGCGTGCACGGTGGCCAGCAGGCGCTCGAAGTTGCCGTCGATGTCTTGCGTCAGGTCTGCGGGAAAGCCGGGGAGATAGGTGGCCGCGGTGAAGGGCGAAGAGAACGCGTGACCGTTGGCGGGGGGCAGCAGCGTGCCGGTGGGCTCGCCCAGGGCGTTGCCTTCGTCCGCGATGTCTTCTACGGCCGTGTGCCAAGCCGGGCGGCGCGTCGATTCAGCCGGCTGCAGCGGGTTGGGCGCAGGCACGGCTGCCTCCAGATTCCGGCCGGAATCGGTGGAGGAAAAGTCAGACGATGCGGATTGCATGGGCGACGGTGCGGCCGCCCGCGGCTGCTCCATGGCTCATTTTAGCGTGCGGGCCCGGCGGCTTCGCGCCGCGCGACAGTACCGCGCTACGCTGACAGGCTTTCGCCTCATGAACTGCAATCGGTTTCCGGCAAAGCAGTGCGCTTTCTTCGCCGCGGGTTCGCTATCATAAAGGAGTACCTGCGGCACGGCCCCCACATGCCCAAAGCCTTCTCCGAAGCTGCGTCTCCCGCCAACGGCCGAGTGACCCTAGGAGAGATTCTCTCCGCATTGTCGTTTGCGCTGGACATTACAGAGGGTGCGCGCCCGGGCCATTCGGTGCGGAGCTGTCTGCTGGGGATGCGCATCGGCAAGCAGATGGGGCTGTCCGGCGCGGCGCTTGCGAGCCTGTACTACGCCCTTCTGCTGAAAGACATCGGCTGCAGCAGCAACTCCGCGCGGATGGCGGGTGCGTTTGCCGCAGACGACCAGGTGACCAAGCAGCACTTCAAGTTCATTGACCGGGAGAAGCTGGGCAAGCCGAACCGCGAGGCGCTCTCGTTTGTGTGGAACAACGTGGCACCGAACACGAGCGTGTGGAACCGCGCACGGCAGGTGTACCGCATGATCACCCGGCCGGGCAATCTTACGGCCGAAATGATTGAGGACAGGTGCGAGCGCGGCGCGCTGATCCTGCACAAGCTGGGGATGGGCATCGAGACCTGTGCCGCGGTGTACTCGCTGGACGAGCAGTGGAACGGCAACGGCCTGCCCGACCACCTGGTGGCTGGGGAAATCCCGCTGGAGGCGCGCATCTGCTCGGCAGCACAGCACCTGGACCTGTTTTGCCAGGAGTTCGGTCCGGATCGCGCGATGGAAACCCTGAGCGAGCGCTGCGGACGCTGGTTCGCCCCAGAGGTGGTCCGCGGGGCGCAGAGTCTCCATCAGCAGGGCGCCTTGTGGTCGCATTGCCTGCCCGGCAGCCAACCGGAGGAGTACAGGCCCCCGGTGCTCGCGATGGATCCGGGAAGCTCCACTACCCTGGCCGCTCGGGACATCGACCTGGTGTGCAGCGGCTTTGCCGATGTGATCGATGCCAAGAGCCCGTTCACCTATCGGCACTCCATGGGCTCCACGGAAACTGCGGTGCTCATCGGCAACACCATGGGGCTACCGGCGGAACGCGTGGACGTGCTTCGCCGCACGGCGCTGCTGCAGAACATCGGCATGCTGGGTGTTTCCAGCACGATCCTCGACAAGCCCGGTCCGCTCACCGAGGACGAGCGGCAGATCGTCCAACGGCATCCGCTGCTCAGCCAGCAGATCCTCTCGCGCGTAGCTGCGTTTCGTGAGATCGCTTCCTTGGCGGGCCAGCATCACGAAAAGCTGGACGGCAGCGGCTATCCCTTTCGCCTGCCGGAGGAGCGGCTCTCGCTGGAATCGCGCATCCTTACGGTTGCAGATATGTTCAGCGCCGCCATGGAGCCACGGTCGTACCGGCAGCAGCTCGACCCCGCAGAGGTCATGCAGGAGATCGAGCGCGATGTGCCGAACCGGCTTGACTCGGACTGCGTGGACGCGGCAGTGTCGGTGCTGGATCAGCTTGGTGCGCTGCCCGTGGAAGAGATACCCGGCTCGTCAGGCATCGGGACGGAACTGCCACTGGTTGAGGCGCCGCCATTCCGCTTTGTGCCGGTTTCGCGTTAGGCGGTTGGACCTTCGGAGTGTGTAGGGGCGCTGCCTGCTCCCACATGCCGCCGCAAACGGGATTGTGCCGACAGGTGAGACGCCTTAGCCGCGCAACAAAAGAAGCGTCAGAAAGCCGAACACGGCGACACCGCTTGTGAGCCAAAAGACGTAGTCGCCCGGGTGACCGCTCTGCAGGAGGCGAAGCGGGCGAAATCCGTGCTCCGCAAATGCTCCCAGGCGCAGCACACGCGGAAGACGGTGACGGAAGACCGACGTGCATGCAAGCCCAGCCGCCAGGAGCAGCGAGAGCAGGCTGTGCAGCGCGGCATCCCTTGTGTGCGGGTGCTCCTGTATGCTTGCTGCCACGCCTGCCGTTCCGGTATATACCGTGTGCAGGTAGGCCGGTTGGGCCGCCATCTGCGATGCGGCTTGCTCCATCTGCGGCTGCCAGCCATGCCACAGGCTCAGCGCCGCGGCCAAGGCAAGGCACAGCGCGGGTGCCGCAAGATGGTACCAGGCCAGTTGCGCATCCACCTCCTCCGGCAGTTCGCCCACTTCCGCCGCGTCGTCCGTGGCCGGTTGCGAACCCCAGCCGAAGAAGACGTGCATGCCCACGCGGAAGACCGCCGCAGCCGTCAGCGTGCCGCCAAGCAGGAAGAGCACTGCCACGCCGTGCACGCCGTTTTGCTCTGCTGCACCGGTTGCGGCTGCCTCGCCCAGGTTGGTCAACAGGCCCGGCGCGGCGGCTAGGCCGAGTCCGCCGGCAAACCAGAGAACCGCCCCGAACGGCAGAGATCTGCCGCGACGAAACAGTGCGCGTTCACCGATGGCCCTGCCTTTGCGCAACAGAATGCCCGTAACGAAGAAGAGGCTCGCCTTGACCAGAGCGTGCCCGAGCAGATAGGTAAGAAACGCAATCAGCGCGAGCGGACCGCCCACTGCCAGGGCAAGCAGCATAAGTCCCGCATGGGAGATGGTGGAGAACGCAAGCAGTCGCTTGAGGTGGTGCTCACTGTAAGACATTACCGCGCCCACCACGACCGTGATCGCGGCTACGCCGACCAGCAGCAGGCGGGCGGCAGCCATGTGCGCGGCGAGCGTTCCAGCAAACAGCACAACGTGCAGGCGCGCCACCGCGTAAATGCCAAGCTCCACCATAATGCCCGAGAACAGCACGCACACGGGCGTGGGCGCCACGGCGTGCGCATCGGGCAGCCAGAGGTGGAACGGCACCATCGCGCCCTTAATGAGGAAGCCGCAGGTGAGCAGCGTGAACGCGAACAGGACGAGCGGGTCGTGCCGTGTCCCGAGCGCAAGCCCGATCTGCGCCATGTTGAGCGCGCCCGTGATGGCGTAGAGCATTGCAATGCCGGTGAGGACCATGAACGCGGCGATGGTGTTCGTCACGGCGAAGTTGAACGAGCCTTGCAGTGGTGCGGGTTCCGCTGTCTTCAGTCCGCATAGAGCGAAGGCCGCGGTACTCATCAGTTCAAAGAAGACGAACAGGTTGAACAGGTCTGCCGTAAGCGAAAAGCCACACATGGCAGCCAGAAAAATGAGCAGCAGCGGCTGCATGTGGTTGGCGCCGGAGTCGATGCTGCGCCATGAGAACACAAGTGCCTGCAGCGTGAGAAACGCGGCTAGGCTCGCCAGGCCCACGCCGATGGGCTCTGCCACCAGCGCGATGCCGAGCACCATGGAGCCCCGCGGATACCAGTTGCCCAGCCAGTAGATCAGCGGGCCGTGCAACACGGTGCGCAGCAGCAACAGGCACACGCACAGGGTGCCAGCCGCAAGCGCAATGGCAAGCACATCAGCCCACAGGCGCGGAAGCCATCTGCGCGCAGCACCCTGCAGGGCAGCGCCGACAAGCGGTAGTGCAACGGGCAGAGCAGGAAGCGCAGTCGAGGTCATCCGCGTAGGGTTTGCAGATCGCTGGGAGAAACGGAGCCGGAACGCTCATGCGCCTTGACCACCATGGCCAGCAGCAGGGCCACCACGACGGCTTCCACCACGACGTCGGTCAGCATGAGTGCCTGCACAACCGGGTCAACCGTAAGCGTTCGCGGATCGATGTCAGCGAACACGGGCGCTGCTCCGCCCAGGCGAAAGCCAATGCCAAGCAAAAGCACATACGTGGAGCTTTGCAGAATGGCAAGGCACACCACGGCATGCACCAGGTGGCGGCTGGTGATGATGCCCCACAGGCCGCAGCAGAAAAGCCAAGCTGCCACAAGGTACGGCCACGAAGACAGAACATGCGGCATGGTTACGCCTCCGGCACCTGACCGCGGATGATTTCGTCCAGGTAGGTGCTGATGACCACAAGGAAGGAGCATGTAACCTCAACGCCCACCGTGGCGCTGATGAGCGCGACGGTGCCGGAGGAGAAAACGTCGCCGGTTTCGCCGAGCGGTAGAAAGTTGGTGAGCAGCGGCGCACCCAGCAGCAGCGGCGCAAGCCCGATCAGCGCGTAGCCGCCCGCGCCGATGGCCTCAATCAGTTCCCCCGCAGCAGGCGATGTGATGCGCTGAAATGACTCCGTATTCTCGCTGAGATAGATGAGCACGGGGGCTGCCGCCAGGATCACGCCGGCCTGGAAGCCGCCGCCGGGTGTCAGCTGGCCGTGCAGACCGATGTACAAGCCGAACACAATGGTCAGCAGCACGGCAGGCAACGTGGTCATGCGAACGGCGGCGCTCAGGTGCTGCGCATCGGCAACTTTCGCCGCGGGCATGACCGACTTGCCTTCCTCACGCCGCAGCAGCATGGAGACGCCGAGCACCGCCGTGAACAGGATGAACTCCTCGCCCAAGGTGTCGAACGCGCGGTAGTCATAGTTGATCGCGTTCACCACATCGGTGGTGTGGCGCTCGTACACGGCCAGGCGCGCGACGACATCGCCGTACGGTCCACGATAGTCACCCCCCGTCGGCAGGTTGAGCGTGCTGTAGGCATAGAGCGCACCGAGCAGCAGGACCGGCAGAAACACCCAGCGCGCTCGGGCACGGTCAGTCATGCGCGTCCTCTCCCTGGGGCGGTTGCGCGGCCAGCTTGCGGAACCGCATCCGCGAGATAGCCAGCATAATCATCAGCGGCAGGGCCACCGCGCCCACCACAATCTGCGACAGAGCTACGTCCGGTGCCTGGAAGAAGAAGAACGTAAGCGCCATGACCAGGCCGAAGAAGCCGAGCGCAACCACCTGCTCCGTGACATCGCGCGTCCGCACCACGCCCCAACCGGCCGCGGCAACAAGTAAGAGCAGGCCTGCACCAAACCATGTCATTTGCCCGGCTGCTCCTCTGCCCCGGCGCGCACCCACTCAAACGGGTCGCGGTCCCGCGGTTCCCAGTGCCCCAGCTCACGCGATCGAAAGGCGCGTGCGCTGGCGTGCATGCCCACCGAGTTGATGGCGAACAGGATCGCCGCGATCAGCAGCGTCTTCCATCCTGCGTTGGTGTTCCCCGTTGCAACGAAGACGGCAGCGGCAAGCACGACGGAACTCGCCGCCGGAATGGTCAGGAAGTGCAGTGCCTGCGTGGCGTCGCGCATACGCCACATGCCGACCACGCCCACCCAGCAGGCCAGCACCACGAGACCGAGCAGCACGGCTTGTACAACGGTGGAGGCGGTCATAGGTGCCTGCCCAGAAAACGCACGAAGACAAAGGTGCCGCCGAACGACATAATCGCGAGCGCTAGCGGCAGATCGATGAAGGGCAAGCGATGGAACCCCACGGTGAACAGCACCATAGCGAAAATTGCGAGAAAGGCCGCCATTTCCATGCCCACCAGGCGGCGCTCCACGGTGCCGCGCAGGCACATGTCCGCACACGGCAGCAGGGCCGCGCTCACGGCCACACCGGCTGCGAGCCACAGGTTCATAGCAGCGATCCACCCTGTTGCATGCGCGCGGCTGCATCGCCGGCGTTGCCTTCGCGCGTGCCCACCTCTGCGCCCAGCTGCTTCGTCATGATAGGCACAGAACTGCGCTTGATCTGGTGGAAGAGCATGCGGCTCTGGCGGTAATCCACGCCCACCACGATAAAGTTCGGCGCGATGCTGGTGTAGGCCGTCGCCAGGGCGCGCCGCGTGACCAGGCGCGGATCGTCCTTAGCCGTGCGGAAGCCGCACACGCGGAAGATCGACTCAGCCCGCGTGCCGGCCAGATCTTTCAGCAGGACGAGCGTGATTTCGCCAATGCCGCTGAGGAGATACCAAGGCGTGCGCCAGAGCGCGAGCGCATCGCGCCAGCTGAAATCGAGCCCCTGCAACTCATGCCGGTACACGACCGTGAGGAACGCCATGGTGGCCACCACACTGAGACCGCCGACGATCCACTCATCGCGGTTCAGGGAGCCCGTGAACAGCAGCCAAAGCGCAGTGACAAGCAGCAGCGCGACCGCAAAAACAAGCGGTCCGCGCGTGCCCGATTGTGCGCGGTTAGTTATTCCTGTGCTCACACCCGTAGCAGACGTGCGTACGAACGGATGAGATGCCCGTGACGTTCGCTGTTCGCCATTTGGCAGATGCGCTTTACGGCAGTAAGTTCTTTGTGAAACAAAGGGTCGCTCGCCCAATGGGCAGCGGGGTGGTGAATCGGTGAAACGCAGCACAATAGGATCGGCCTGGTCACGGAGAGACATTCTGAAGCTGATGGCGACGGCACCGCTGGCCGGCAGCCTGTCTGCCTTGCGGGCTTATGCCGCGCCGGTCGCGGGCAAGGTGCGCATCACCGGCATCCGCGCCATGGCGCTGGACCACATGGCGGGCAACTGCCTGATCCGTGTGGACACAGATGCTGGCATTAGCGGAATTGGCGAGGCTGGTGCGACCGGGCCGATCGCGCGCGCACGCATCGAGACGATGAAGCCGCTGCTGCTGGGCAAGGACCCGCTCGACATCGGCGTGCACTGGGAGCGGATGACCTCGCTCATGTACAACTACGTCGCGCACATCCCAACGTGCAGCGGCATCGACATCGCCTTGTGGGATCTGGCTGGCAAGCTGTTGCAGCAACCGGTGTACCGGTTGCTGGGCGGGCGCTTTCGCGAGACGATCCCCATGTACTCGCATGGCGAGAACCTGAACATGCTGGACAAGGCAAGCTGCCGCGACTGGGCGGCACGCATCCGTGCACGTCCGGAAGGCTTCACGGTCTACAAGAACAACCTGCATGAGGCACTCGGCGTGCCGTCCGGTGTGTTCGCGCAGACGCTGACCTCGCAGCAGGTGCGGCAGGTCGGAACCGCTTACGAGAACGCCCGCGAAGCCGTGGGAGACGACATCGACATTGCAGTCCACGCGCACGGCGAACTCGATGCGATCAGCGCCATCCAGGTGGCGAAGGCCGTAGAGCCGATGCGTCCGATGTGGTTTGAAGACCCGATGAACCCTGTCTTTCACCAGGGCTGGATGGACCTGCGGCGCAGTACCAACATCACGATCCTGACCGGTGAAAAGCTGGAGATGGTGCGGCAGTTCCGGCCGTTCCTCGACAGCGGTGCCATCAACATTCCGCATCCTGACCTGGCCTTTGCAGGCGGCATCACGGGCGTGAAGAAGATTGCGGATTACGCAGCGCTGTCGCGCACACCGGTGGCCCTGCACAACGTGGGTTCGCTGGTAATGACGTACGCGAACGCGCACTTTGCCGCGACGATCCAGAACCTGTATCGCGTGGAAAGCGCGCTGGCCCACCAGGGCCGCTACGTGGAAGCCATGGCCGCCAGCAACGGCCCGGTCGTGCGCAAAGGCGAAATGCAGATTCCAGGCGGCGTCGGGCTTGGGCTCGAGTTGAACGAGGACACCCTACGCAAGTATCTGCTGCCCGGCGAGCCCTTCTGGTCGTAGCGCCTGCTCGCTCTTCCAGGCATCGCAGGTGTCGCAAATTCTGCCTCGCACCCTGCGAAGAATCTCTTGACGGGCTGAAAGGGACAGCGGATACTTGGCCGAATCTGCGAGAGCCGAAGCGCGTTGCCGAGGCCTTGTTCTTGCACAGGGCAGTGTGTCTCTGTCTGGAGCGGGCACCCTCTCACTTCAGCAAGGAACCCGGACGGCTGTACCGGATGACGCCTGCCGCTGTTCCTGGCATCGTCCTCACGGATGCGATGGCAATCGTCGGGCACCCGCTGATGGATCTCGCAAGTTGGAAAAACGTGAAGGGAGCTTGATCCATGCCCATCTACCATCCGACAGAAGCCGGCCTGGTGAATCGTGAGTACATGCTGGCCACGTTGCAGCAGAGCGGTGCCGAAGCCGAGGCCGACTTCCGCGCCACAGCCCCAAACGAGGCTGTTCTCGACGATGCCGCTCTGGCAGAGGTGTCGTTCGCGACCGTTCCTGTTCCGGCTTCTCCGCTGGTTCGAGGCTTCGTGGAGGTGGGCATCGGCAAGCCGCTCAGCATCGTTCTTCGCCAGGTGTATACAGGCCAGTTCCCGCAAAAGCACCTGTTCAGCAGCACCAAGCCCATGCTGCTTACAACGGCGATCAAGGACATAAGCACCACGTCCGCGGCGGTGCGGGCGGTCAACATTGTTAAAGACAAGGTCTCGCCGCACAGCTCCATGGCGGGTCCGGCAGCCACGGCTGAAGGAACCAATCTCATCTACTACTCCCCTGCCGTAGTGAGCCCGCTCATCAACATCACGGTAGAAATGATCTTTCAGGATTTCGATCCGCAGATCTTTTCACGCGCGAGCCAGCTCTTTCAGAACCTGGGCGGCGTTCCGATCTTTATGCCCGCGAGCGGCTACCTGATGGGTGCCAGCACCGTTCTCAAGCTGGCCGGCAACGTGGGACAGGCGCTGTTTGACGGCCAGCCGGTGCTCAGCGAAACCATGCAGCTCGACTTTTCGTTTGGCGGTGGCAGCATTCCGGTTCCAGGCTTTTGGGTTTTCAGCGAAAGCCCGCTCGATCTAAAGTCGTTCCTGTTCGATCCGACCCAGGGCCTGCTTGATCGCGACGGCAAGCCGTACAGCGGAGACGAGCCTTTCGTTGTCCTGAGCATTGACGGCACCAAAGTCGAGAGCCTGGCGAACTTCTCTCCGCTGCTGGCTTCGGCAAGCGTGCTTGGAAAGTTCTACAACCAGAAAGATGGCAGCGAGGTACTCTCCGACACCATCCTCGATTCGGTTAAGCTGTTTAACGATCTGTCGTACCGGAAAAAGGCAGATGCTCTCAAGCAGAAGCTAAGTGCGCTCACAGAAGGCAGCGCCGACTTTGCCAGCGTAAAGGGACAGCTTGATGCATTCATTGCGAACATTGAGGAACCTCTGCTCAAGCCACAGTGATGCTGCCCTTCCTTTCGACCGGTACCGCCAACGCACTCCCGTGGATAGGACAAGCAGATGAGCGAACCCGCCTTTGACAATGAGATGCCGATCCCTTTCGGCGTTCTTGCAGACTCCGGCCTGCCTCTGCCGGGCATTGACGCAGCCACGTTGCAGACCTTCGCGGCCACGGATCCGGCCTCTGACAAGGATTTGTCAGACCTCCTGGTGAAAGCCGAGCCGGAAGCGGATCACTTCGGCGTCGTGGGCGAGGTTTGCCCGGACAAGCTCGAGGAAACGGGGTGGGCGGTGATGTATTCCGCATCGGTCACTCCGGCCATGAAAGAGGCTCTGCAGCCCCTGCTGGAACATCGCAAGGGAGAGGTCGGCGACGAACGGCTGTTCAAGGTGTTTGAAGGCGTTGCCGGGTACCAGGCAAAGCAGCCCGCGGCGGCGTGGCTGGCCATGCATAACGTGCGGATGGACGTGGTTTTGCCGCTGCAGGGTGTGCCGTACTTCCTGTTACTGGTGGGTCCGCCGCACGAGCTGCCCTTTGAGTTTCAATACTCGCTGGACATTTTCTGGGCAGTGGGACGGCTATGGTTCGAAACGCCGGAAGAATACCGGCAGTACGCGCTTTCCGTCGTCGCCTACGAGCAATCCGCCACTGTGCGGACTTCGCGGCAGATGGCGATCTTTGCGCCTCAGCACGATTTCGACCGGGCAACACAGCTCTTCTGCAAGCAGGTGGCAAAGCCGCTGCTGGAAGGCACGGAGTGGTCCCCGCCCGTAGGCAAACGGTACGACTTCACGGCTCGCGGGTATGTGGGCGACGCCGCAACCAAGGCACAGCTACACGATCTTTTTCGCGGAGCCGTACCGGACGGCCCTCCCGCGCTGCTGCTCAGCGGTTCGCATGGCATGGCCTTTCCGCTTGGCGACACACGGCAGAAAGAGCAGCAGGGAGCAATCGTCTGCCAGGACTGGAAGGGCTATGGTGCCATCGCAGCCGATCACTGGTATGCGGCCGCCGACCTGCCTGCGGATGCGGATCTCCGCGGCCTCATCCACGTTCTGTTTGCCTGTTATGGCGGCGGATGTACGCAGTTCGACGATTTCTCGCGCGCGGGGAAAGTGCGCAAGCAAATCGCACCCGAAGCGATGATCAGCAGGCTGCCGCAGGCCATGCTTTCGCACCCGGGTGGGGGTGCGCTGGCGGTGCTCTGCCACGTGGAACGCGCGTGGGCATACTCGTTTCAGGGGGCGCGAGGCGGGCCGCAGATCCAGGGCTTTCGCGATGTTCTCTCGCGCGTTCTCAAGGGTGACCGGCTGGGCCAGGCGACGGATCAGTTCAACGCGCGCTGGGCCGCGCTGTCCACGGATCTGTCAGAAGC
>CAXTBQ010000001.1:11582-33579 GCA_964242065.1 uncultured Terriglobus sp.
AAAGTTTGACTTGTCGCCGGGGAAATTGGCCGGTATGTGGGTCGCCAGGGATGATGCGCGCAATTACATCATTTTCGGCGATCCGGCGGTGAAGTTACGTGTCGACAACATGCCGGCTGTTCCAGTTGCAATCCAGTGAGCACGCGACAGTTAACGTAGCGAATGAACGGAACGGATCGCGGAAAGCAGATGGGAGACTGAGAGGTGCCAACGTATGCCGAGCTCGAGATCAGCCTGCACGCCATGACGGCGGAAGCGAGCGGCGGCCAGGTTCCCTACCAGGTGGAGCTGCGGTTCAACGATCCCAACACGCAGGCGGAACGCAGCCCGGCACGTGGGGAGTGCCGCATCAACTTTGAGGAGTTGCTGCTATGCCAGCGCGACCGGCAGCTCTACGGCAGGACCCTGGCCGGCCGGTTATTTGAGAGCGAGCCGATCCGGAGCGAGTACCGCCAAATCAAAGCAGCCGTGGAAGCCACGGACATGTTCCTCCGCATTCTGCTGCGTGTGGGCGGCACCGCGCCGCGGCTGCACTTTCTGCGGTGGGAGCTACTTACCGATCCGGACACGGCAGCACCCCTGGCAACCTCGGAACGCGTCCTGTTTTCACGTTTTCTTGCAAGCGGCAACTGGCGTCCAATCCGGCTGCGCGCAAAGCAACGCCTGAAGGCGCTGATCGCAGTGGCAGCACCCTCAAACCTGGAAGACTACAGGCTTGCTCCCATTGACGCAGCGGCAGAAGTCGAGCGCATCCGCGGCAGCGCAGCGGGAATACAGATGACCGTGGTAGGCCTGGAAGAGCCTCTGACGCTGGCAGCACTCATGACTGCCCTTCGCGCGGGTGTCGACCTCCTGTACCTTGTGGCGCATGGCACACTCAGCCGCCTGAATGAACCGGTGCTCTTCCTGCAGGATGCAGCCGGGCGAGCGGCACCAGTACCAGGCCAGGAGTTTGCGGCGCGCGTGAGCGAACTGACGGAAGCTCCGCGCATGGCCCTGCTCATCTCCTGCGAGAGCGGAGCGCGGGAAGACGCGCCCGCGCCCGGCGACGAACCCATGGCCGCGCAGGCAGCACTTGCACCGCGGCTGGCAGAGGCAGGCGTGCCGGCAGTCCTGTCCATGCAGGGCAAGATCAGCATGGAGACCGTGAAGCTGGCCATGCCGGTATTCTTTCGCGAGCTCTTGCGTGACGGGCAGATCGACCGGGCGCTGGCGGTCACACGCCGCGCGGTCCTGGAACGTCGCGATCATTGGATGCTGGCGCTGTTTCTGCGCTTGAAGAGCGGAAGGATCTGGTACGAGGCCGGCTTCGCAGGCGAAGGCGACGATTCTGTCAAGTGGGATTCCATTTGCAGCCAGGTGCAGAAAGGCAGGTTTGTGCCGATCCTGGGACCCGACCTGGCGGAGGGTCTGTATGGCGGCATGCGCGAAGTAGCTTCCAGGCTGGCGGTGCAGCATGGCTTTCCCATGGCTGCCGCGGACTGGTCTGACGTTGCCAAGGTGATGCAGTTCCTTAGCATCAAGCAGGACCGAAGCTTTGCACAGGAGGCAATCCAAAAGCAGATCTCGCTCCAGCTGGTTACCTGCAACCACCTTCCGCCAGAGATTGCCGCGGGCCCGTTCCGCAGCATGCTGGATTACGTGGTGACCAAATCCCGTGCAGAAGACGACGATCCCTATCGCATTCTCGCGGACCTGCCGGCGCCCATTTACGTTACTGCCACGCCTGAAACCATGCTGCTGCGTTCGGTAAAGGCCGCAGGCAAGGATCCGGAACTCCTCTACTGTGCGTGGCGCACCACAGAGACGAACCACCCGCAGCAGCCCCAGCCAAAGGGAAATGCTTCTCCGGGAACGCCGCTTATCTACCATGTGTTTGGAGTCTTAGGCGTGAAGGAGTCACTGGTTCTTACAGAAGACGACTTCTTCGATTACCTGATTGCGCTGTCTACTTATAAGTTGGTGCCGGACGCGGTGCGCAGCGGACTTACACGCGGCACGCTGCTCTTTCTCGGCTTCCGCCTGAACGACTGGACATTTCGCGTGCTGTTCCGCCTGATTATGAGTCTGGGAGGCTTGGAAAGCCTGCGTGAGTTCTCGCACGTGGGTGTGCAGATCAGCCCGGATGAGCATAGCTTTACCGATGCAGCACGCGCAAAGAAGTACCTGGAGCAGTACTTTGCGCAGGCGCGCGGCAACCGCTGGGAGCCGAGAATCGACATCTATTGGGGTTCTGCGGCGGACTTCCTAAAAGAGCTGAACGGCCGGTTGCGTGTGATGGAGCCATTGCCGTTGCGGCCGGTCCGCTCAGAGGGTGACGATGACTGGGTCTGAAGTGCCTGCGAAAATGCCGGGGTCCACCGGAAACAATCCCTATGTAGGCCCGCGGCCTTTTAAAAAGAACGAGCAGCTGTTCGGTCGCGACCAGGAGCTTACAAAGCTGCAGTATGTGCTCAACGCGGATCGCATCGTCCTGCTGTACTCGCCCTCTGGAGCGGGCAAGAGCTCCCTGATCCAGGCAGGCCTGCTGCCGTCGTTGGGAGACGCCTTTGATGTGTGGGGTCCCACGCGGGTAAACACGCCGGTTCCCGCAGGTTTGCCGGAAAGCGTGAACCGCTACGTGCTGAGCGCGGCCATGGGTTTTCAGCAGGGCATCCCGGAAGAACTCCAAAGACAGCCAAAGGAACTGGCTGGCATGCGACTGGCGGATTGCATCCGTACGCGCAAGCGACAGAGGAAGTCCGCGGGCAAGAACATTCTGTTGATCTTCGATCAATTCGAAGAAATACTCACCACCGATCCGCTTGCACTGGAGGCGCGGGAGGAGTTTTTCGATCAACTGGGCGAGGTGCTGCGCGACCCCACGCGCTGGGCGCTCTTCGCCATGCGCGAAGACTACCTGGCACCGCTGGATCCCTTTGTGGATCGGGTGCCCACCCATCTGCAGAACCGCTTCCGCATTGACCTGTTGAGCGTGGACCAGGCGCGTGAAGCCATTGCGAAGCCGTCGCAAAAGGCCGGCCGCGAGTTTGAGTACGCTGCGGTGCACAAGCTGGTGAACGACCTGGCGACCATGAAGGTGCAACAGCCCGACGGATCGTTTCAGGATCAGATGGGCCTGCACGTGGAGCCGTTGCAGCTGCAGGTGGTCTGCCGCCGGCTTTGGGAGCGCCTCGCGCCGGAGAAAGTCTCGATCGCCGCGGACGATGTTGCAAAGCTCGGAGAGGTGACTGAGGCACTCGCCAGCTATTACGCCTCGGAAGTGGGTAAGATCGCCCACGGTGAGGAAGGCGTAGAGCGCGAAATACGGGAGTGGGTGCGCGACAAGCTCATCACACCTGATGGCACCCGGTCGCCGGTGCTGCGCGGCGCAGGCAGCAGCGAGGGGCTGTCCAATGCTTTCGTGACCGGGCTGGTGGATACGCATCTCTTGCGCGCGGAACATCGCGCCGGTGCCACATGGTACGAGCTCGCGCACGACCGCCTGGTCACTCCCATCCGCAGCGATAACGCGTGGTGGCTGGAAGCTCACCTGAACCAGACGCAGAAGCGCGCCGAGCTGTGGGCTGCGCAGAATCAGCCGGACGGCATGCTTCTGCTGGGAGCGGAACTGGCAGAGGCAAAGCGCTGGGCCAAAGATCATCAACCGGTCAGGCCGAACGAAGAAAGATTCCTGGCTGCTTCGGCAGTTGCCGATGCGGCGGCAAACACGCAGCGCAAGCAGCAGCGGCGGGTGCTGTGGGCGTGTGCCGCTCTGGCGCTCATCGCCGTGGCGTGCATCATTCTGCTCGGTTACGCTCTCCGACAGAAAAAGAGTGCGGAGGCTGTTTCGGCCGCTTTGGGGGTCAAAGAAGTCGATCTCAACACGAAGAGCAATGCTTTGCAACTGGCGCTTAACCAGGCGGCTACGGCACTGCACGATGCAAACGTCGCAGAGGGCGAGGCATACGATGCCGAGGACGACGCAGAGAAGGAGCGCAATCACGCGAAGAAGGAAAGCCAGATCGCTCTTGCCGGCAAGCTGCTGGCGCAAGCAAGGGATACGCTCACCAGCCAGCCCGCTTCACTTCCGCTCAGCACGTTGCTGGCGCTGGAATCCATGAAGCGGGACCCTTCCGTAGAAACCGATGAAGTTCTGCGGCAGTCGCTGGCATGGATGCGGCAGCCTGTCGGAATGCCTATCGGGCATACCTCGAAGGTCTGGGCAATCGCTTTTAGCCCGGACGGCAGCATGATCGGCTCTGCAGGCGGCGATGGCACCGTGAAGGTGTCAGACGCGCAATCCGGCAGGCTCCTGTACAGCGTGGCGCACACGGCAGCGGTGGAAAGCATCGCGTTTCAGGGGGACTACCTTGCGACCGCCGGAATGGACAACACCGTTCGCCTGTGGGCGGCGCGTACCGGGAAACCCGCAGGTGAGCCGTACCCGTTCACGCGCAAAAAGGGCATACTCTCCGTCTGCTTCAGCCCGTCTGGCAGGTTTCTCGCCGTGAGCGCCGATGACGCGGTCACCGTGTGGCAAGTGGGCGACAGTGGATCGCCGCGCCTGCGCTCCACCATTGTCGAAACGCCTGCGAATGCGCTGGTAAGCTTTCCGCTATTCACCCCGGACAGTAAGTACCTGATTGCGGCACGCGGCAACATCCTGAAGATTTGGGATGCGGCCACCTGGAAGGAGACCGCCTCCATTTCGATGGTGCGGATTGTGGGTCAACCCGCTGCCAGGCCGAACCTGGCTCTGAGTCCGGACGGGATGTACGTGGCGACTACCCAGGCCGTTTACAAGATTCCGGAAGGAACAGTGATTCCTACCGTGATTTCAAGAGGCAGCGTGCCACATTTCCCTCCGGCAGGTACATCGAACCGATACCTCGCCACTACGACGACGCGCTTGGTGAGCTTGTGGACCATGCCGGTGCAGGAGCGGTCCCTTCCCGTCGCTGACCTGACGCTGGACGAACCGCTGACCGATCTCGCGTTGAGCTCGCAGGCCGGTTACTTCGCTACGGCCAGTACCGATCGCACTGCGCGCGTGTGGCGCGTGCCGAGACTGGGCGAAAAGGAGAAGAAGATACGGGAAGTGGCGCGGATCACGCACCCGGACCGGGTGGATGCCGTGGCGTTCAGCCCGGATGGTGAACTGCTCGCCACGGTGGACGGCAGCCAGACCGTTCGCGTTTGGCGCACCACAGAGGAGCAGTCCGGAACAACATTGTTTGAGCAGAAGGGTGATGGGCCGGAGATCCTGGCGGCAGCGATGTCCGTGGACGGCCGTTACGTGGCATTCGGAAATCATCAGCACATTGTGGTCTCGCGCGCCTCGGACGGCGTGGTGGATTGGGATCTCACCCCACCCAAAATGGCGGCGGACAGCTACATGTCAAACTTCGACATCAGCGCGGACGGCAGATTCATTGTGGCGGCTGTGCGCGAGGACAAACAGTCGGGCACCAACAGCAGGGGAGTCCCACAGTTGCAGCCCACCGACATCGGCCGGCAGATATGGGATCGCACGACACACAAGCTAGTCTGCCAGTTCCCCACCACCGCAGAATCCAATGTGTTCCTGTTCAGCCCCAATGGCAGGTATATGGTCATTAGCACGAGCGAAGCCGGACACGATCCATCCGTGGAGGTGCACGAACTGCCAACCGGAAAGCTGGTACATGTCCCCGCGCTCAAGGTCGATGCCGCGCAGAACGCCAACTTCCAATTCTTCTTTACTGCGGACAATCGATACCTTGCCGTCGCGAGCGGGAACCGGGTGCACCTGCTGGACACAGCCACCTGGGCAGACCGGCGACAGCTTTCCATGGATGCTCCGGTTACCGGCATCGTCGGCAGCGGCAATGGCGAATACGTAGCGGCAGCCGCGGCGAACGACAAGGGAAGCCAGATCAAAGTGTGGCAAACGAACGATCAGCAGCTACGGGCCGAGATCACGCAGACCGCCATGTCGTCTGTGGAGAGAAATACTGCGCTGGCACTCAGTGCGAATGGCGAGTTCCTGGCCACGGCGGATTGGACCGACTCGAAAGCTGCCGAAGAGCGCAAGGTCTGGATTGTGGATCTCAATCGAAGACAGATCTCTGGCAGGGTCTCACTGACAGACAAGGCAAACAGCCTGGCCTTCAGCTCGGATGGACACTATCTCGCCGTAGGAACCGCGGGCGGAATGAAGGTGTGGGATAAGAGTGAACTGCGGGAAGTCGCCAGCACTGTCACAAACGGTTCGTCCCTGTTTACCGTTTTCAATCCGGAAAACAGCTACCTGCTCACTCTTCTGGATACCAATGTCGTGACGAAGTGGGCCTGGCAGTCTTCCCAGGTTGCTACGGCAGTGTGTGCCAAGCTGAGTGCAAACCTGTCTCCCGCCGAATGGGCGGAGTACCTGCCGGGCGAGACCTACCGGAGAACCTGCCTCAATCTGCCGAAGCCTGAGAGTAAGCCACCGGATCAGCCTTCCATCGGCGGAGTCCGGATCGTTCATTGACCAGCAGCCCGCGAACGCGGAGGGCTGTGTTGCGCGGTACAGAAACAGGAGAGACCATGGGTTATCACCACCTTCCCGGGACGGACCAGCATTACTGCCTGATTGCCTATGACGCTGACGGGCAGGAGAGACCGGAAGCAGGAAAGCTTTTCAGCAAGGCAGTGACCAAGTCCGCCGCAACGGAATCGGTCACCAACATCTTCTTCTTCTGCCATGGGTGGAAGGGCGATCTTCCTGCAGCTATCGATCAATATGACCGGTGGATGGGAGCGCTGATGCGCTCCGCTGCGGACCTTGAACAAGCAAGAGGCGTGTGGCCGGGGTTCAAGCCTTTACTTATCGGTTTGCACTGGCCCAGTTTGCCGTGGGGTGAGGAACGCGCCGGCGCGGATGGATCGTTTGACGTGGAGGCATCGCACCCGGGCAATGGCGGAGCTGAACCGGAGGAACTCTTCGCAAGTTCGCTGGAGGCATTTGGGGATTCGCCGGAGATACGAGCCGCGCTCGAGTTGATCTTTGAGCAGGCCCGCGTGGACCAGTCACCGGACAGCCTGCCAGAGCCTGTCCGCGACGCTTACGTAAAGCTGAACGATGCGCTGGGGCTGAAAAGCGAGGGTGTGGCCGCCGCGCCGGACGCCGACCGCGAAGGCTTCGACCCGGAAGACGCATACCAGGCGTCGCTGGAAGAAGGCGCTGACTTTGGCGCTCTGTCATTCACCGGAGTGCTTGCGCCGCTGGGCCAGCTTTCTTTCTGGACCATGAAAAAGCGCGCGCGCACCGCGGGCGAAGGCGGCATGCACGCCTTTCTCAAGGATCTGCAGCGCGCCACCGCAGACAACAAGGCCGCGATCCACCTGATGGGCCATAGCTTCGGCACGGTCGTGGTTTCGGGCATGCTGGGCGGTCCCGGTGCAAGCGGTCCCCTGCTGCGGCCGGTCGATTCTGTGGCGCTGGTGCAGGGTGCGGTGTCGCTGTGGACCTATGCTGCCGCGATCCCGTTCGGTGACGGTGGGCCGGGGTATTTTCATCGCATCCTGCAGCAGGGCAAGGTTTCCGGCCCGCTGATCACGACCCGGTCGCGTTTTGATACAGCGGTAGGCCGCCTGTACCCACTGGCCTCGCGCCTGCATGGTTCTGCATCCTTTGCTGCGGGTTTCGCTCCGGATTTGCCGGAGTTCGGCGGCATGGGCACATACGGCCTGCAGGGGCTGGGTGAGCAGCAGAAGGATTTGGAGATGCTTCCTGCGGAGGCTGCGTACGACCTTCAGCATGGTATGGTTTTCAACCTGGAAGCGTCGCAGTACATCTGCAAGGGCGGGGGTGCAAGCGGAGCACATAGCGACATCTGCGGCCCGGAAGTGGCGCACGCGATCTGGCAGGCAGCCCTGGGCTCCGCGACCATCCCGGTCTAGGGTCTATCGACATATTGGTTGCCCTGCATCTTTGGAGGGAGCAGCGGGCTTAAGCCCGCTGAATCTGGTCGCCATTCCCCGCTTTTCTTCTTATTCGCTCGCCGGAGGTGAGCGAATGAGAAGAAAAAGAGGTGAGACAAAGACTCCCTCCCATGGGCTAAAGCCTACGGCTCCCTCCAAACGGCCCTGATTTCAATATGTTGATACGTAAGCTGAATGCGCACCGCAACCCATCGGCCAAGCCAGATAGACTAGGGGTACAGCCTTTCGCGGGCCGGAGGCGTATGCAGCAGCCAGACTCAGAAGGTGCCAACGTCGAGCCCGGCGCGAGCAAACGCACAAAGCCGCTCCGCGATCGCAAGCTGGCCCGGTATGCAGTGGTTGGCGCGGCAAACACGCTGTTCGGTTACTGCTGCTACGCGTTGTTTGTGGCGGTATACCGGCACACTTTGCCGAAGGCTTCCCGCTCGGTGACCGTGGACCTGGCCTCCATCACGGCGACGCTGATCGGTGTCACGGTGTCGTTCCTGACCTACAAGTTCTTCGTTTTCCGGACCAGGGGCAACTACTTACGAGAGTGGTTCCGCTGCCTGCTGGTCTATGGTGCCGCAACGCTGCCCGGGCTGTTCATTCTGCCGGGCCTTACCCGTTTGCTCTCGGCTGTGCCGCCGCTGCACGCTGTAAGTCCCTACGCTGCCGGTGCCATTGTGATGGGCGGCACCGCCGTCTGCACGTACCTGGCGCACAACAGGTTCTCCTTTGCTTCGCCCGGCCGCACGGAACCCGCGTACCGGTTGCCGAACGCTTCGGCAAGCTAGACTAGACAGCTAGAGCCGTTACGCGAAAGGGAATGTCTGTTGAAGACGATCAGCATCGTCACACCTTGTTATAACGAGCAGAAAAATGTCGAAGAGCTTGCGCGGCAGGTTCGCAGTGTCATGCTTGGCGTGGGGCGCTATGCCTACGAGCATATCTTCATCGACAACAGTTCCACCGACGAAACGGTCCCCATTCTGCGACGCCTGGCGGCTGCCGACCCCAACATCAAGGTCATCATCAACGCACGGAACTTCGGGCATATCCGCTCGCCCATCCACGCGTTGTTGCAGGCACGTGGGGATGCGGTGGTGCTGATTGTTGCCGATCTGCAGGACCCCACGGACCTGATCCCCACCTTTATCCGGGAGTGGGAAGCCGGGTCTTACATGGTGATCGGCATCAAGCGCACCAGCGAGGAAAACTCGCTCATGTTCATGCTGCGTCGGTGGTACTACCGCCTGGCGGAGCGTCTTTCCAATGTGGAGACGTTTCAGAACTTTACGGGCTTTGGGCTCTACGACCGCAAGGTGATGGAGTTGGTTCGCAGCTTTGGCGATCCTTACCCATACTTTCGCGGCATGCTTGCTGAAATCGGCCTGCCCTACAAAAAGATTCTTTATGACCAGCCCAAGCGTAAGTTCGGCATCACGAAGAACAACTGGTACACCTTGTACGACATCGGCATGCTTGGCATCATCAGCCACTCGCGCGTACCGCTGCGGCTGGCTACCTTTGTCGGTTTTGGCGGTGCTGCCCTCTCGCTTCTGATTGCCGTGGCTTACACCATTGCGAAGCTGCTTTTCTGGAAGACATTTACCATCGGGCTTGCGCCCACGCTGATTGGCGTCTTCTTCATTGCTTCCATCCAGTTGGTATTTCTGGGCGTCATTGGGGAATACGTCGGGGCTATTTACACCCAGGTGCAGAAGCGGCCCCATGCGGTGGAGCTGGACCGTATCAATTTCGAAGTTCCGCCCCAGTTACCCTTGCCTATCGCATGACCCATCGATAAGGACAGAGTGCCTGCTTGCTCCGCCACGAACAAATCTCCCATTGAGACGGTATGAAAGCTTCTGACTACATTGCTGCGACACTGGCTGAAAAGAATGTGCCCGCTGTTTTTGAATTGATTGGCGGCATGATCACGCACATGGTGGATTCCATCCACACCCATGGCAAGACTCGGATCGTCAGCATGCGGCACGAACAGGGTGCTGCCTTTGCCGCCGAAGCTGTGGGACGCATCTCCGGCATACCCGGCGTGGCTATGGCCACCAGCGGACCCGGTGCCACCAATCTGCTCACCGGCATTGGCAGCTGCTTTTTCGATTCCAGCCCGGCCGTGTTTATCACCGGGCAGGTCAATCGCAATGAGCAGAAAGGCAGCCGCGCTGTGCGGCAACTGGGCTTTCAGGAAACGGACATTGCGGCCATGGCGGCGCCCGTGACCAAGAAGGTGTTCCAGGTGCAGGATGCCGAGCACCTGCCACAGATTCTGGAGGAAGCCTTTGTGCTCGCCACCTCCGGCCGCCGCGGTCCCGTACTCATCGATATCCCGATGGATGTGCAGCGGGACTCCGTGTCCGTTCCCGTGGCACATTCTCTGTCGGCGCAGCATGCGGAGTCGCACCTGACGGCGGACCTGGCGCGCGAGATGATCGCAGCGGTCCTCAAGGCAGAGCGGCCCATGATCCTGGCGGGTGGCGGCGTGCGCACGTCCATGGCGGTGGATGCGTTCCGCGCTTTCGCCGCAGCGGCTGCCATCCCAGTGGTGCACTCGCTTATGGCCTGCGATGTTCTGCCCTACGCGGACCCGATGAATGCGGGCATGATCGGCAGCTACGGTAACCGCTGGTCAAACTTGGCATTGACCGAGTGCGACTGCCTGATCGTGCTGGGCAGCCGCCTGGATGTGCGGCAGACCGGTTCCGATACCCAAGGGTTCAAGGGCACGCGGCCCATCTTTCACATCGACATTGAACGCGGCGAAATGAACAACCGCGTGGAGAACTGCACGGCGATCTACGCGGACCTGAACACGGCGCTGCACGACCTGACCGCCGCCTTCGCGGACCGGACGGATGAGATGGCAGCACATACTCGGCAGTGGCGCTCACAGATTGACGCGCTGCGTGACCAGTGGCCGGACACGGGTGAGTTTGTCATCAACCGCGGCATTAATCCGAACGCTTTTATGCACCAGCTCTCCGCGGCGACGCGCAGCGCGGGAGCCTACGTGACCGACGTGGGACAGCACCAGATGTGGTCCGCGCAGTCACTGGAGCTTGGCTCGGATCAGCGGTGGCTAACCTCGGGCGGCATGGGGTCCATGGGCTTTGCGCTGCCGGCTGCGGTGGGTGCAGCTGTCGTTCTCGATGGTCGGCCCGTGGTCATGGTAGCCGGTGATGGTGGCTTCCAGTGCAACATCCAGGAGCTCGAAACAGTCGCGCACCTCCGCTTGCCCCTGAAGATGATCATCATCAACAACGAGTGCCACGGCATGGTGCGGCAGTTCCAGGAGAGCTACTTCCACGGGCGCTACCAATCCACCATGTGGGGCTACTCCGCCCCGAACTTCGAGCGGATTGCGGACGCTTACGGCATTCGGTCCAAGACCGTGTCGGAGTCGACAGACCTCGATGGCGCGATGTCCTGGCTGCAGCAGGATGAAGACGGTCCCTGCCTGCTGCAGGTGATGGTCGATTCCATGGCTAACGCGTACCCCAAGCTGGCGTTCGGGCGCGGCATGAGCTCCATGGAACCCCATGAAAAGCCGCTAGAGATGGAAGGAACTTAGGTTCCGCTCCCGCCTACAGGTAACCGCATCGCATGGCACAACCACCACTTCCAGCCGCAGACCTCGAAGCTGTCCTCGAGCAGACCCGTCCGCTCTGGGAGGAGGTGCGCGGAGAGCGCATCTTCATCACGGGTGGGTCCGGCTTCTTTGGCTGCTGGCTGCTGGAGAGCTTTCTGCTCGCGAACCGCACACTGGATCTCGGAGCCACGGCTCTCGTATTGAGCCGTGACCCAGATAGCTTTGCCCGCCGAGCGCCGCACATTACGAGCGACTCCGCCGTGAGCCTGCTTTGGGGTGACATGCAGACCTTTGCGTATCCCGAAGGCGATGTCCGGTTCATGATCCACGCAGCCACCGACGTGGCGCACGTGGCATCGTCAGGCGATCCGCTGGAACGGCTGAACGCCATCTACCGGGGGACGGAACACACGTTGCGGTTCGCTGCCACGCACGGTACCCGCAAGTTTCTGCTGTGCAGCTCCGGTGCGGCGTATGGCAGGCAGCCGCCGCATGTGACGCACGTGCCGGAGACGTACCTGGGCGCGCCAGCTACGTGGGAGGGCAACTCCTCCTATGGCGAAGGCAAACGCATCTCCGAGTTGATGTGCGCCCTGTACGCCCAGCACACCCGGATAGAATGCAAGATTGCCCGGTGCTTTGCGTTTGCGGGTCCAGGGCTGGCGCTCGACGCGAACTTTGCCATCGGCAACTTCATCGGCGATGCTCTGGCAGGGCGCAGCATCGCGGTCGCCGGCGATGGCAGCGCGATTCGCTCGTACCTCTATGCGGCAGACCTGGCCACGTGGCTCTGGACGCTGCTGTTTTGCGGGCCTTCCGGCGAGGTGGTCAATGTGGGATCGGAAGATGCGATCTCTATCGCGGACCTTGCAACGAAGGTTGCGGATGTTTTGCACGCAACGCAGCCCGTGCGGGTGGCCGCTAAGGCAGACCCGGCTGTGCCGCCGCAGCAGTATGTACCGTCCGTCGCAAAGGCAGAAAGCCTGCTGCAACTGCGAAGCACGGTGACGCTGGACGAAGCCATACGCCGCATGGCTGCCTGGTCCACATCAGGCGCTCCGTAGCTGCTTATGTTGCCGGTTGAACCGCCGCAACCGCGTTTACACCGGGCTTTCGAACGTAGAGCTTGTAGGCGCCGTACCCGGAGTCGAGGAACGACACCATGTCATAGTTGGAGGCAATGTACTTCTCCATGGCGGGCCACTCTTTCATCTTGTTGAACGAGTGGTCCGTGCACAGCCATGCATCGGAGACGACGATGACCCTTGGCACCCTTTGTTGCAGATCGTTCCAAAGAGTTTGCCGGTAGTAGGTCACAGGCTGGTAGCCCGCGGGTGGATACAGCATGTAATCCGCCACCAGGTTGGAGTAGGGCAGGATCTGCGCGTGGTACAGCGCGCCGTAGCAGCTCTGCACCACGTCAAAACAAAGGATGTCGTGCTGCAGGGTTGCTTTACCGCCAAGCTTCTGGAAGTCCGCGCCAAGGGCAAGCTGCTGCTGATCCAGCGGATTGTTCTTGCTCAGAAGGTGCGTTGCAACAGGAACACGGTAGAGGATGAGTAGCGCGAACAGACACACCGCTACCGGACGCTGCCATGCAGTAGACGACTTCCAGGCGCGGCTCCACTCGATGGTGCCCCAAAGCAGCAAGAGAGCAAAGTAGGCGTAGAGGTGGTGCTCAAAGTCTTTCCGCTGCGCTATGTAAGAGATTGCGCCGAACAGGATGCCAATGATCAGCAGATTTGCCTCAAGGCGCTCGCGTTCAGGTCGCCTGCGATTCACGTAAGCAATGACAATGGCAGGTACAAGCACCACAAGGTTGCGGCGGTTCAGCAGATCCTTGATCAACCTGCTTAGCGGAGGATTGCCGATGCCCGCGTAGTACTTGACCAGCCTGCCGGAAACCACAAGGAAGTCATGGAACGCGTGGTAACGCCAGAAGAACCACACATCCAGCAGCATGGCTGCCGCGAAACCAGCGGCTGCGTACGCCATCCACGTCCAGGTGCGAAGACCAGCCCGCCGCATGAAAGGAAAGGCAAAGGCCGGCAGTACAACGATCAGCAGCGCTGCTGTGGGTTTCAGAGAAGTCGCAAGGCCAAGCGCCACACCAAACAGCACCATCAAGCCGGGACGCTGCCGCCGCAACGCCTGGAACAAGCAGGCGTAACCAATCAGGATGAGCGTCAGCATCAGCTCCTCCCTTTGACCTGCGTTTCGCGCGCCTTCCACTGCGTGCGTCAGTGTGAAAACCGTGCCCGCGCAAAGGCCGGCGAACCAGTCATACGGCCACGCGATGACGATCATGGAACCGATGAGCACGGCCAGCAGACAGAACTCGTACATGCGCCAGCTCAGATCGCTGCCGCCGAAGACGGACATCGCCCAGCCGTCCATGAAGTACGAACCCGGCAGGTTAATGTCAATGATGTCGCGGTACGGTGCCAGACCGTGCGCCATTAGGAAATTGACGTAGTGCATAATCGACGGATCGCAGATGACACGCCAATGAATGGACTTGTACGCGTAGAAAATTAATGACGCGCAGAGAAGTACAGAGAACACCATGCGAACTGCAGACACAGTGCGCTCTGGCAGTGAGAACCTCGTCATGCTGAACAATCCTCGAGGGGCAAATCGAACGAGAGCCAGGAGTTCCCGCCTGGGTAGAAGCAGGTTTAGAGCTCCGCAACAACTGGGGAAACTACCGGCTTTCTCAAATACAGCCTGTACCCGATGTACGGGGCATCGGTCAACGAGACCATGTCGTAGTTTGCCTGAAGATACCCCACCAGCGCAGGCCACTGCTTGACCTTATCGAACGATGGCGGCATGCCTAACCAGGCGCTTGTCACAACGATGACGCGCGGCTTGCGCGCTTGCAACTGATTCCAGAGCTGGTCTCGGTAGAAGGCTACCGGAGCCCGGCCCGGAGGCGGAAACAGCATGTAATCCGCGACGAGGTTGGAGTAGGGCAGGATTTGCAGGTGGTACAGGGTGCTGTAGCAGCTTGAAACCATGTCAATGCACAACACGTCATGCTGCAGCCCGAGTGGTCCTCCAAGCCGCTGCAGGTCAGCCTGCAACGCAGCGGGCTGCGCTTCATGCGGGTAGATGTGAAGCATGAGACGGGTATGCTTTACCAACACCGGCAGGATGATCAGGGCAAAGGCTGCCGTTCCCGCGATGCGCCGCCAACCTTCGTTCTTCCACGCTTTGCCCACCTCGATGCATACCCAAAGCAGCAGGAACGCGAAGTAGGGATACATGTGGTGCTCAAAATTCTTACGCTGCGCAAGGTACGACGCAGCACCAAAGAGCACGCCCGCAACCAGCAGATTGGTTTCCAGGTTCTGCTCTTTGCTTCGCCTTGCGTTGGTATAGGCAAATACAGCACCGATCAGCAGCAAAGGCAGGTACCGGGTGTTTACCAGTGTGGTGAACAACGTTTTCCACGGGTCGTTGCCGATGCTTGCGTAATAACGGGTCAGCCTTCCCGACACCACCAGGAAGTCGTGGAACACGCCGTAGTGCCAGAAAAAGCGGACGTCCAAGAGCATCGCTGCAAAGAAGCCAACGGCGCTAAAGCCGAGCAGCGAGCGGACACGAATGCCTTCGCCCCGAAGTGAGTACGCCACCATGGCGGGCAACAACACCAGCAGCAGCGCAGCCGTCGGTTTGAGCGACGTTGCCATCCCGATGGAAAACCCGAAAAGCAGCAGCAGGACCGGCAACCGCTTGCGCAGCGCAACAAACAAAAACGCGTACCCGACGAGGATCAGCGTAATCATCAGCTCTTCACGCTGACCTGCGCTGCGCGCGCCTTCCGTGCCGTGCGTGTAGGCGAACAAGGCTCCGGCACACAGACCGGCAAACCAGTCGTACGGCCAGGCAATCACGATCATGGAACCGATCAGCACGGCCAGCAGGAAGAACTCGTACACGCGCCAGCCCAGGTCGCTGCTGCCGAATACGGACATGGCCCAGCCATCCATGAAGTACGAGCCGGGCAGGTTAATGTCAATGATGTCCCGGTAGGGCGCCATGCCATGCGCCATGAGGAAGTTGACGTAGTGCATGATGGACGGGTCCCAGATGACCGGCCAATGGATAGAGCGGTAACCGTAGAAGACAAGGGCGGCCAGTAGCAAGATCGTGAAGGCAAGCTGAAAGGCAGAGACTGCGCGCTCTGACATCTCCGTCATGGCCATAGTGTAGGCCGCTACGCCTGGAGGACGGGCAATTCTTTCATAGCTGTAGTGGCCAGCGTCGTCATGGTGTTCACAATGTGATCCAGCATTTCCGTGGTCAGGCCGGGGAACACGCCGATCCAGAAGACCTGGTTCATGACGAAGTCTGTGTTCTTCAAATCGCCGATCACGCGATACTCCAGCCCCTGGTACGCGGGCTGGCGCGTCAGGTTGCCGGCAAACACAAGCCGCGTGCCGATCTTGTTTTCTTCCAGCGCGCGCGTCATCTGATCGCGCGTAAAGGGCGCGTCTTCCTTGACGCCAACCGGGAAGCCGAACCAGCTGGGATCCGCGTTCTCACCGGGAACCGGTAATACCAAGTACTGTTCCAGCGGCTTGAGCGCGGCTTTCAGGTAGGCGAAGTTCTCCTTGCGCCGCTCGATGAAGTGCGGCAGCTTCTCGATTTGCGAAACGCCCAGCGCGGCCTGCATGTCCGTCGCCTTCAGGTTGTAGCCCACGTGCGAGTAGGTGTACTTGTGGTCGTACCCGCAGGGCAGCGTGCCGAGTTGCCAGTCAAATCGCTTGCCGCAGGTGTTGTCGACGCCGGGCTCGCACCAGCAGTCGCGGCCCCAGTCACGGAACGACTCGATCAGCACCTTGAGCTTTGGCTGGTCGGTCAGTACAGCGCCGCCCTCGCCCATGGTGATGTGGTGCGCAGGGTAAAAGCTGAGCGTCGCAATGTCGCCGAACGTGCCCACCTTCTGCCCGCGATACGTGGATCCCAGCGCGTCGCAACAGTCTTCCACCAGCCACAGGTTGTACTTCTTGCAGAAGGCGGTGATTGCATCCAGGTTGAAGACGTTCCCAAGGGTGTGCGCAATCATTACGGCTTTCGTGCGGGGGCTGTATGCCTCCTCCAGGCGCGTGACGTCGATCTCATAGGTCGGCAGCGTCACGTCAAGAAAGACGGGAAACAGCCGGTTCTGGATGATGGGGTTCACCGTGGTCGGGAAGCCCGCGGCCACGGTGATGACTTCATCGCCGGGCTTCAACTGGCGATGACCCAGAGTGGGTGACGTCAACGCCGACAGGGCGACCAGGTTCGCAGACGATCCGGAGTTGACCAGCGAGGCCGAGCGGACGCCCACAAAGCGGGCCAGCTTGCGCTCGAAGTCCTTCGCAAAACGCCCCGTGGTAAACCACGCATCCAGGACGGAGTCAGCCGCAGCACGCAGGTCGTCGGGCCCGATCACCTTGCCTGATACAGGGACGAAAGATTCGCCGGGTACGAAGGACTTTGAGGGAAACGCTTCCGCGTGATACTGCGTGACGAGGTCCAGGATCTGTGCCCGGAGTGCTTCTGCTTTGGAGGTCATTACACCTCTGAGGATACACTGGCGCTACCATCTTCCAGGCGGCGCGGGCGCCGTGCCCTGACCTGTTCGCCCGGAAGCGACAAGCGCCCCAAAAGCGCATACGCACACGGTATGATGAACGGAATTCCGCAGGGAGAGAGTGACACGTGAAGGCAGTCATACTTGCTGGTGGTCTTGGCACGCGCATCAGCGAGGAAACGTCCACAAGACCCAAGCCCATGGTTGAGATTGGCGGTTTGCCGATCCTTTGGCACATCCTGAAGACCTACTCGGCGCACGGTGTGACCGACTTTGTGATCTGCTGCGGATACAAGGGCTACATCATCAAGGAGTATTTCGCCAACTACTTCCTGCACACCTCCGACGTCACGTTTGACATGCGGCACAACAAGATGACGGTGCACGATTCCGTCGCCGAGCCATGGACGGTGACGCTGGTGAATACCGGCGATGACACGGGTACGGGCGGACGCCTGCGCCGCATCGCGCGCTATGTGCAGGAGGAAGAAGCTTTCTGCATGACCTATGGCGACGGCGTTTCGGATGTGAACATCACTGCGCTGATCGAGTTTCACCGCGCGCACGGCAAACTGGCGACGCTGACCAGCGTGCAGCCCGTCGCACGCTTTGGGGGCCTGGTGCTGAAGGGTACGGAGATTCAGAACTTCCAGGAAAAGCCACCGGAAGAAGGCGGTTGGGTAAACGGCGGGTTCTTCGTGCTGTCGCCCAAGGTGCTGGACGCCGTGACGGACGACAGCCAGATGTTTGAGCGGGAGCCGATGGAGACTCTGGTGGCCTCACGCGAGGTGCATGCCTACCAGCACGAGGGCTTCTGGCAGCCCATGGACACCCTTCGCGACAAGCACTACCTGGAAGGCCTCTGGAATTCCGGCAAAGCGCCCTGGAAGGTCTGGTAAACACAGTTGGAGACAAGAAGCTCAAACCCTGCGTTCTGGCAGGGCCGTCGTGTGTTTCTCACCGGGCACACTGGTTTCAAAGGCGGTTGGCTTTCGCTTTGGCTGCAGCGCCTGGGCGCGGAGGTGTGCGGATACGCTTTGGATCCTGGCACCGCGCCGAACCTGTTTGAGGTGGCCGGGGTCCGTTCTGCCCTGCAGGATGTGCGTGGCGACATTGGCGATGCCGTGCATCTGCAGGAGGCCATGAGGACCTTTGCGCCCGAGGTGGTCTTCCACCTGGCGGCGCAGCCGCTGGTGCGCGCGTCGTACAGCGACCCGGTAGGAACCTACAAAACCAACGTGCTCGGCACGGTCAACGTGCTGGAAAGCATCCGGCACACACGGAGCGTGCGGGCCGTTGTTTCTGTGACCACGGACAAGTGCTACGAAAACAAGGAGTGGATCTGGCCGTATCGTGAAACCGACCCGCTGGGTGGCTACGATCCTTACTCCAGCAGCAAGGCGTGCGCGGAAATTGTCAGCGCAGCCTACCGGCAGTCGTATTTCCCGGTCGCGCACCTGGGCCGGTCGCACCACGTGGCGCTTGCAACCGCGCGCGCGGGCAATGTGATCGGCGGCGGCGACTGGTCCACAGATCGCTTGATTCCAGACCTGGTACGCGGCTTCCTGTCGGGCGAGCCGGTGCCCATTCGCTATCCCGACGCGATCCGGCCGTGGCAGCACGTTTTGGAGCCGCTGCACGGCTATCTGTTGCTGGCGGAACACCTGCTGTCAGGTGACGCCAAGTTCGCCACATCGTATAACTTCGGCCCGGCAGAGGCGGACGCGCGGCCGGTGCGCTGGATTGCAGACCGCATGGCGCGGACATGGAGCGACGGTGCTGCGTGGCAGTTGGAGGGTGGCGAAAAGGCGCACGAGGCCGGCTACCTGAAGCTGGATGCAAGCCGCGCCCGCGCTGACCTGGGATGGGTGCCACTCCTGCGGCTGAATACGGCACTGGACCTGCTGGTGCAGTGGTACCGCGGGTGGGAGCAGGGTCACGACATGCGCGCCCTGTCGCTCAAGCAGATTGAGCAGTACGAAGCCCTCGTCACAGCTGAAGAAGCCGCGAGCTAAGCCACAAGCCCGCCTATCATCAACACCCGCGAACGCTCGACCGCGAGCCTGTACCTTGCCCTATCGCGCAGGTCCTGATGAGAGCAATAAGCTGGTGCGCTAGGCCTTCGCAGGACCGGGCAGTGGTGCGTGCACTGCAATGGTGGTGCCGCGACGGGGCGTCGATTGGATGTGGATAGAAGCACCGAGCAGGCGGGCACGCTCCTTCATGCTGATGAGGCCCAGGCCGGTGCCCTGATGGCCGGTGTCGAAGCCCTTGCCGGAGTCGGTGATCTCCAAAACCAGGTGATCCTGCACACGCATCAGCGAGACCTTCACATGCGCCTTGCCTGCGTGTTTCACCACGTTCCGCAAAGCTTCCTGTGTGATGCGGTAAAGGCCAGTGGACAACTCGATCGGCAGATCATCGATCGACTCATCCGAGAAAAAGTTCGTGATGATGCCGTCTCGCTTTGCAAATTCCTCCAGCAGAGACTCGAGCGCAGCCCCTACGCCGAGATGCTCCAGAACGGAGGGGTGCAGCCGGTGCGACAGCGTGCGAACGTCAGTGGAAAGCTGGGCAAGTTGCGAACGGAGTTTTAGCAGATCACCACGCCCGTCCGCGGGATCCCCCTGCAGCTTCTCAAGGACGTGCTGGCTTTCGATATCGAGCAGAGCCAGACGCTGGCTCACGTCGTCGTGCAGTTCCCGGGCCAGTCGCCGCCGTTCGTCTTCCTGAGAAGTTAGAAGGTTGTCGGTGAGCGCCCGCAGTTCCTCACGGCTGCGATCCAGTTCACGCGTCGTGTGCGCCACCTGCACGGCCAGGCGCTCCCCCTCTCCCTTCAGCAAAGTTTCAATGGCTTTGTGCGCGCTGATGTCCTGAAATGTGACCAGTGCGAACCGTTCGCCATCCGGCTGAAGAGCCTTGGCCTGGACCAGCAGGGTACGCTGCTGGTCATTGCGCACTTTGTACTCACACTCGAAGTTGCCGCCCTCTGAGCGTCGCCCCTGCACGTCTTCCAGCAGCTTCTGCAGCGGGTCGCCCATGTTCCACAGCCCAGACGTTAGCTCGGTAACCACGCGGCCCTCGATGGCTTGGCGGGGCAGGCTTGACAGTTCGCAGAAGGCGTCATTCATGTAGACCACCTTGTGCTCCGCGTTGATGACCACCAGCGGCAGTGGCGTACTGGTGATAACGGATGCGGCGAAGTCGCGCGCATTGCGCAGCTCCACCTGGTTCCGGCGGGACTGGTCGATATCCACAAGCACCAGCACCAGGCCGTCAATCTTGTTTTCCGTGGTGCGATAGGTCCGGATGCGCAGGAAATACCAGCGTCCTTCGCGGTCCTGCACCTCATGCTCCTGGGGCGTCAGAGTGTCCAGCACTTCCAGCAGGCGGCTCTCCAGGTCATCCACCATCAGGTTGAGCCGGATTTCGCCGAACGGTCGCCCAACGTCCTGCGGCCGCACGTTGAGCAGCCGCTGGCTCTGCGGGGTAAAGTGCCGGATGGTGAGCTCTCGCGTGAGCATGAGAACGGGCATGTTCACGCTGTTCAGCAGGTTGCTCAGGTCGTCCGTTGTCTGCGTCAGGACGGAATTTCGATCCTCCAGCTCATCGTTGACGGTCTGCAGTTCCTCGTTCGAGCTTTGCAGCTCCTCTTTTGTGGTCTCCAACTCTTCGTTGGTGCTCTGCAGTTCTTCGTTGGAAGACTGGATCTCTTCGTTGGCGGAAATCAATTCCTGGTTGGTGGCCTCACGCTCGTCCAGCAGCGAGTTCAGATAGATCCTGGTCGAGGCCAGGTCTTGCCGCAACTGTGCTGCGGGCGCATCCATCACCCCCACTGCATGACCGCCCTGCAAAGCAAAAGAATCCGTGGAGTTGAACAGGGCTGCTGTCGGCAGGAACGTAACCAGGAAGTGGCCGGCCTCGGTTCCGGGTTCACCGGAAGGCATCGGCAACACTTCCAGGTGGAACTCCACGGTCTCTTCCCCGTTGATGAAGCGCAGGCCATCCACCTGCACAGGCACGCCCGACTCCATGGCGCGCGCCACCGCGGCAGAAACCTCCTGCGTGATGGAGTCATGCAGCAGACGTGATAGCTTCAGCGACGCCGCACCAGGTGCCATCTCAATGTAGGGTGTGGTCCTGCCGCGAACCTGCAGCACATCCATCTGGCTATTGATGACGACTCCTGGCGGGCCGTAACGAGCCAGGATCGTGCGATCGGTCATCCGGTTGATGTTGACCTCTCTGCGCAGTTCGCCACCCGACCAGGTCTGCCAATCCGGACCATCCTCAAGAAAGAGCATGGGCGCAAACGACGGGATAGCTGTTCGCTGCCCCGCATTTTCGACACGGGTGAACAGCTTGTGCGCGCGGTCGGTGGATGAGAAGAGCGACGTGTACTCGCGAATACTTTCAGAACTGCCGAGCAGCAGGATCCCGTCACGTTGCAGCGCGTAGTGAAATACAGAGATGACCCTGCGCTGCAGTTCCGCCCCGAAATAAATCAGCACGTTCCGGCAGCTCACCAGGTCAAGGCGGGAGAACGGCGGATCGGAACAGAGGTTCTGGCGCGCAAAAGTGCACAGATCGCGCACCCGCTTGTTGACCTGGTAGCCATGCTGCACCTTAGTGAAAAAGCGGCGCAGCCGTTCCGCCGACACCTCATTCTTTATGCTCTCGGCGTACACGCCCAGCCTTGCGCGGTTTACGTTGTCATCGCTCGCGTCTGTGCCGAAGATCTGAACAGAAGGCTCGCGGGAGCTACCGGTCAGGTGTTCCAGCAGGCACATGGCCAGGGAGTAAACCTCCTCCCCACTGGAGCAGCCGGCCACCCAGACACGCACCGGACGGTCCGGCTCGCTGTCTGCAAAGAT
>CAXTBQ010000001.1:33589-119501 GCA_964242065.1 uncultured Terriglobus sp.
TGACGTTGGACTTGAGCGCCTCAAAGACCTCTGGATCACGGAAGAAACGTGTGACGTTGATCAGAACGTCTTCCTGCAGTGAGCGAAGTTCCGCCAGGTCCGTTTGCAGTCTGGCACGGTAGTCAGAGAGAGTTTCCACCTTGTGCATGACCATGCGGCGCGCAATGCGCCGGCGGATTGTAGCGGGTTTGTAGAGGCGGAAGTCAACGCCTGACACCCCTTTGAGTAACCGGAGTACATGTGCAAATTCCCTGGTCTCGTCGGCTGTGTCTTCCCCCTGTTCGAAGCGCGCCCACTGCGGGTCACTGAATCGCCTGCCCAGGCTGGTGAGATGGAGAGCGATTTCGTCCGGTAGCAGGACCATGTCAACGTGGTCGTTGTAGATGCTGCTGTTTGGCATGCTGGCGTGGCGCGCAGACTCCGGCGACTGCACAATCGAAAAGCCGCCTTCGCCCTTGATGGCGCGCATGCCCTGCGCGCCGTCACCGTCCATGCCGGAAAGCACAACGCCAATGGACAGGTTCTTCTGTGCCTTTGCCAAGGACTGGAGCAGGATGTTTACCGGCAGGAACGGACCTGGAGCGGTAGTTCGCGGCTGCAGACGGAAGCAGGTGCCTTCCAGCACGGCAGACACATTCGGCGGCAGAACGTATACGGTGTCCGGCTGCGGCGTCACACCGTCTTCTATAGGCACGACAGTCATGGCCGTCTGGCGGCTCAGGATTTCCGGCAGGCGGCTCTCCTGATTGGGCAACAGATGCAGCACCACCACAAAAGCCATCCCGGTTTTTGGATAGAGCTTTTGGAAGATTTCCATAAACGGCTCCAGCGACCCCGCGGAACCGCCGATGCCGACCACAGGGAACGGCAGCGCGTGCGTTCCACCCGCTTCCGATTCGCCGTCGTTTGTCACGAAGACGGAATCAGCCGTACTTGCATCAAAAGAAGCGGAACCAGATTCGATCGCTGTTTCTTCCGGCGTGCTGTTGTGTTCCGTGGACTCTGAATTGTTGTTCATGGTTTTCTGATCCGAGTTCCTACCAAATGCTACGCTTTACTCGCAGCAGCGAAGTCCTCCAGCAAAGTGGCGCGAAATGTCGGAGGTGGACGCGATGAATGGTAGCAAAGCACGAGTTCTGATCGCAGACGACCACGCACTTCTTGCCGAGGGCCTCGCCGCTCTGCTTCGGCTAAGCTACGAGGTTGTCGGAACCTCTCCCGATGGGCGAAAAATGGTCTCGGACGCGGAGCGTTTGCGGCCCGACCTGATCATGCTGGACATCGGGATGCCAGGGCTGAACGGCCTGGAGGCTGCGCGGCAGGTTCGCAAACTGCAACCGCACGTGAAGCTTATCTTTGTCACGCAGCAGGTGGACATCCGCTACCTGGAAGCCGCGCTGAAAGCAGGAGCGAACGGCTTTGTGGCCAAGCAGTCGGCGAGCAGCGAATTGCTGGTCGCAATGGAAAAGGTTCTCAGGGGTGGGCGCTTCATCACACCTCTGTTGGAAGAAGCGCTTGCCGCACGTGATCCCGAGCGCAAGATGCGCAGTGAAGCGGCAGACCCGCTTACACCTCGCCAGCGCGAAGTTCTGCAGTTGGTTGCCGAAGGGAACTCCAACAAGGCCATCGCGGAGCACTTGTTCATCTCTCCAAAAACGGTCGAGTTTCACCGCGAGAGCATCATGCGCGTGCTGCACCTGCACTCCACCGCGGAACTCACGCGCTATGCGGTGGCCCAGGGCATTGTCAACGTCTGAAAGGGCTGGCGGCCACGCTTGATCTGTCAGCACGGATCTGAACTCAATGCTGACGAATCGATCCCCGCTGCTTCAGTTGGGTGAGCGCATACAGGTTCCGCATTTCGTTGACAAAGATCTGCGGCATGACAGGGGATTGCAGCACAAGATCGAAGGAACCTGCGCACAGCCCCGGATCGCGCGTAACCCGTACGGTTGCAGGCGGCACGTCCATCTGGCTGAAGCGATTGATGGCGGCAAACGCCTGCTCCAGGGAAACCGATTGGCAAATCAGGAGGACGGCGAAGTTCGCTGCGCCGCGGCTGAGTTCTCCGTTCACACTGGACTTGGTTTCAACCTGAAAGCCGACGCGTTGAAGAAGCGCTTTGCGCGAGTCAGCCAGCGCACTTTCATGACTCACCTGAAGGAGTTGTGGGCGTTCGTGAAAGGCTTGCAAAGCGCGCGGAGCGGGTGGGGGAACGCGGGAGAATTCATGTTCACCCGCTCCTTCCTTCCACCGTTCATCGTGCGAGCCTTGTGCATCCACGATGGGAAACCCATGATGGAGGTTGGCCGCTACGTGCAGGGTAGAGATTTGCATGTTCATCCTCTTTGCCCACATCGTAATGGAACGCGCAACATGACATAACTAGGCGAACTGCATATTCGTCATAGCAACCGGTTACCTCTGGTGGATTGCTTTCCCGGGGAAATCCCTAGCCGGACCTCGGCGCATCTCACGACCATTCTGAGATTCGCGATGAGCAGCATGCCCATACCGGACCCGCAACAAGCTCCCGATGAAGCGACGTCGGCACAGACAGAGCAGCGTGTCAGCGCGGGTCATCTGGCGCTTGAGATCATGCACGAAATCAGAAACCCGTTGGAGGTCATCGGCCACCTGAGCTACCTGGCCGATCAGGAGGCGGAAAGTCCCGAGCAGGTGCGCACCTACATGCGCCTGATTGAGGAACAGATCCGAACTCTGAGCCGGATCACCAATCGCACGCTGAGCTATGCCAAGCTTCCAGAGAGTCGCGGCCTTGTAGACCTGGTGGCGCTCACAGAGTCTGCCCTGCGCATCCACCAGCGTGCAATGGAAGACAAACACATTCACCTGGTTCGGAAATCTTCAGGCCTCGCCGTGGCAAAGGTGGATGGTCCGCGTATGCTTCAGGTCCTGTCGAATCTGATCGCCAACGCTCTGGATGCGATGCCCGCGAAGGGTCAGCTCACCATCCGCGCAAAAAAGCGCAACGGCCATGTGGAGCTGCTGGTAGCCGATAGCGGCCACGGGATGCAGCCGGATGTACTGGAACGCCTGTTTCAGCCGTTTTTCACAACCAAAGAGAAGGGTGGCAACGGCCTCGGTCTTTCCCTGACAAAAAGAATCGTCGAAGACCACGGTGGCAAGTTGCTGGTTCGTTCCACGGTGCGGCCGGGGCGCTCCGGTTCCATCTTCAAGATTCGGCTGCCCTGCGCTTGAGCGGGCCGCGTTTTATCGCAGCAGACCTGCCTGCGGTGCCTTTCCGGTGTGGGCCCAAACGACTAGTTCGTCGAAGGCACGACCCACTTCTTCCGGCGAAAAGGCGCAGTGGCCTTCACGGTGTACGTACTGCTGCACCAGGTTGTCCGCAAAGCCCGCATGCGCCACCTCACTGGCATAGAGCGAGAGCGTGGTGGCAGGGATGAGCGGGTCGTAGATGGTGTGCAGCGCGAGCATGGGCCGGGTCAGCCGGCCGCTGGGCCAGTAGTGCGCCATCAGGTAGTCGCGGGCGCGCGGGTCCGGTGCGTAGCGGCGCACGCCATCGTTCAGCGCGTAGTCCGTGGGCGTGTTCACGCTGGTGCCGGTGTACAGGTAGTTGCGGTTGTCGAAGGGGTTGCCGCCAGCCTTGCGCTGCAGGTCGCCGATCACCGTGGTGTAGTAGCCGATGACGCGCGCCACTTCCACGTCAGAGTGCAGCAGGGTCAGCTCGCGCATGGCCAGCGCGGCGTCTGGCTTGCTACGCAGAGCGGCCAGCACCCGCTGGCGCAACGGCTCGCTCTCCTCAAAGGTCACAGGAACCGGATCGAGCGGACCCATCAAACCCGGGAAGTAATAGTCGAAGGCTGCGCGGACGGCGAAGCGGCGGTTCAGGTGCACGTAGCTCGGACCTACGGCACCGCACAGGTCAAGGCCAGCGGTGTAGACCCTGTTGTTCAGCTCCATGGTGATCATGGTGAGTGCACCGCCCATGCTGCCGCCTGCGGCGAAGGTTTCGCGCGGAGTGCCATACTTCTTCAGGAAGTATCTGCGCAGCGCTTCCGTGTCCTCGTAACCCGCCCGCAGTGCCCACCCAGATTCCGAGTAGCCGCTCTGGATTACGGCATATCCCCGGCGAAACATCTGGTCGGGCTGCGCGCCGATGCTGCCATCCAGACGGAAGCGGAAGGGCGACTCCGAGTAGCCGTGGTAGAAGACGACCAGGCCGCGATTCCAATTGGCCGGAACGTCAATGCGGTACTCCGCGCGGCCCAGCACACCCACTTCCGTAGTGCCGGCGGGTGTCTGTAGCACTTCCGGTTCGTTGGTGGGAGTCGGCGAAGCCTGCGCGTGCGCACGCGGAAGTGCAGCTCCGGCGCAGAGCGCAAGAACGGCAGAGCAGACAAGCCATCGACTTCGGGACCGCTTCATGGGTGTGCACTGAGCATACAGCTTGCAGCCGCGGCTGAAGAAAACGTTTCAGGGCGGGTGCCCATGTCTCTAGGAGACATGGGATGTGAGACTTGAACGCTTCGGGTCCCACGTCTCAGAAGCGACACGTGGGGATCCACTTCTCGTCCCGTCGTGCGCCGCCATCTACACGTCTTTCTCCGTCACAGCCTTATCCGGTTTCGTGGGATAGGGGCGGCCCGCGTCGAGGGTCTTGTTCAGGTCGTCGTCATAGCCGTACATGTCCTTGAAGAAGTGCATCTCGCCGTTGTCCGACCATGCGGTCCCGTAGAAGATCACGACCGGAATTGGCTTGGGCAGGACGACGCTCTTGTTATCGTCACCGGTGTTCATGGCTTCGGCGATGGAATCCGCATCCCACTTGGGGCTGTCGCGCAGAACCCAATTCGCCAGCTTGGGCGGGTCCTGCACACGGACGCAGCCGTGCGACGCATCGCGGCGGGTGCGCGCGAACAGCGCCTTTTCGTTGGTGTCGTGCAGATACACGTTGAAGGGGTTCGGGAACATAAACTTGACCAGGCCCAATGAGTTTGACGTGCCGGACTTCTGCCGCACCATCACCGTACCCTTGGCAATGCGTGCAATGTCCGGGCTCGCGGGATTGCCCTTCAGGTCGACCGTTTCGTAGTTCTTTGCGGAAAGATAGCCGGAGGTCTTCTCCATGTGCGGGATGATCTCTTTTTTCGCAATCGACGGCGGCACATTCCAAAAGGGCCGGAACACAAGGTACTTCATCTGGTCGGCAATCACGGGCGTGTGATGGGTTTCGTCGTCGGACTTGCCATCGACCACGTTCATGCGAAACACCTCGTGGTGGTCCGTGCCTGTGCCTTCGTAGGCACGCAGAATGAACTCGGGCAGGTTCACCAGGATGGCTGCGCTCTGGTATTCGTCATTCAGCCAGCGCCAACGCTCCATGCTGTCCTCAATCTCTGAGACACGCACGCTCATGGGTGTGTTCAGCGCTTCCACGGTGTCATGCGAGAGCTTGCCGGTTTCAGTAAGGCCGTGGCGATGCTGGAAACGGGTGAGTGCGGCTGTCAGGTCAGAAACGCTGGGTGTCGCATTGTCGCTTCCGCTGGAAAGATCCCCCACCTGTACCAGCCGCTGCTGCAGCAGCTGCAGGCCCGCGTAGCCGGCGGTGAGCTGTACTGGCTTGGACTTGTCAGCCACTGCGGGTAGCGGCTGGATCCCATCCTGCTGTGCTAACTGCTGGTACTGCACGAGCGCTTGCTTCAGTGCCTTGTACTGCTCTGCCTGCGGTTCAAGAGCGTCGACTGCCTTGGAGAGGTCGCCTGCGTCGACGATCTGCTGGTTCAGCACCGCGGCGTCGTCCAGGCGTTTGCCTTCGTACCCCTTGATGCCAAAGGCGAAGTGCGCCGGAACTGTGCGGCCCGCATGGAGGTCGTTCAGGAAGCGCATGGTGTCCACGGTGAGCGCTACGTCAAATTTTGCGGCAGTCTCGGGCGAGCTGAGGTTGCTCACCAGGGCCTGCCAACGGTCCGCGTCGTAGTCTCCCGGGCGGAGGCCGCGCTTGCCGGCGTTGGAAAACTCCTCGAGCATGCCGTTTGCCTGTGCAGTCGGCTTGCCGTCCTTCACCCAAGCCAGCTCGAACTGGCGCGTGTTGTAAAAGTTGGCCACCTGCGACTGCAGGTCGGTAAAGTCGGGGTCCTTGAGAGCCTGCTCGTGGCCGCTTGTGATTTCCGCCTGCAATTGTGGTGTCAGGTCCGGTCCACCACTGCGAGTAACTTCGCGCGCGATCTCGTGCGCTTTTCTGCAGCCAAGGAGAGCAATTGAGGAGGAAAGTGCAAAGACCAGGAGGGACTTGGGCAAAGTGTGCATCGTATTTCTGGCTTGGATGCTGGAACTGCTGCGAGCGATGGGTCTCTGCGCGGGTTCAGGACATCGCCGCCCGATCGTTTGCCCCTGAGGACATCCCTTCATCGTCCTCCTGAGCGCAGTATGCAGTGCGAAGCCGAAGGACCTGCTGCTTCTCCGCAGCGGCAGTGCTGCCGCCAGGGAAAGTGGGTCCTTCGACTCCGCCGGGCTTCGCTCCGGACGACGAAGGAGCAACAAGTCAGGCTGAGCGCAACAAGGACGACGCACAAAGCACGGCTTGTGCCAGCCAGGCCGTGATCATCAGGGCCAGGAACAGCTTGCGATACTGTGTTTCGATGGCGTCGGCGAACACACCCGACGCGAACGTGAGCAGGAACGGCACAGCCCACAGCTCAGGCTCGGTCCTGACCTGAGTCGTCACCAGGAACAGCAGCGAAAGCGCGACCAGGAGCGGCGCGGTGTTGCCGAAGTAGCGGGAACGGCGCACCGACACGTACAGGAGCAAGGCGGTGCCGTAGATACCGGTCTCTGCCAGGTGCGGCAGCGCTGCGACAAACTGCCGCGCGGCTTCAGCTGACAGCGTGAAGCGGGCCGCACCGCCGGTGAACACATACGTGAAGATGCCCAGGCGAAACGTGTACGACGCAAGGATCATGAGCATCGCACCAAAGCCGGCCACAATCAGCAGCGGCAATACGGCCGTGCGCCGCCGCTCCGCAACCCACAGGAGAAACGCGCCCGCGAACAGCAGGCCGAGCACGCCGGCCAGGATGTGCGCGCATGCTGTAAAGCCCAGCGCCACGGTGAACAGGACGATCCGCGGTCGCCACTTGCGAACCGGGCCGTACATGGCATGCCCGATACCGATGGCAAGGTACACCACCGCGAACAGACCCCATGCGGCCAGTATCTCGTTGTTGGGCGTGGTCGCGGCGCGCAGCACCGTGGGCGAGACGCAGTAGAGACCCAGCGCGAACGCGCCCGCGGTATTGCCGAACAGTCGACGGCTGACCCACCAAAGTCCCGAGCCCAGCGCGACTGCCGCAAAGGCAAACGGCAAACGCAGGAGGTACCGGGTGCCCACAATCTGGTGGCGCAGGTCGTACACCGAGCCTTCGAGCGGTGCCTGCGGTTCGCCGTTTTTACCTTGGGCCGATACCCGGTTGCTGACGCGCAGCCCGGCGATGTAAAGCGTCAGCGGCAGGCCGGCGGCGCGATAAGCCAGTGAGCCATCGCCCTGCATGTTGCCGCAGGTGGTGAAGTAGCCGGGCACTGGAGCGGGCTTTTCCCACATCTGCCGGCCGCACAGCGCATAGCGGTAGTCGGACTCGGAAAGCGGCGCGCGCCCGGCGAGAAACACGGTTCCTGCGAAAAAGAAGAGCAGGATCAGGGCGGCAAAACGCTGGGGCCGTCCAAAATGAAAGTGGAAACTCATGAGGTCAGAACTGCAGCCTCAAGTGTACCGTTCGCGGTGCTGCGCGGCAGCGCGGTTTATCGTGGAAGCATGGATTCACTGCCCATACGCGTCGGCCAAGCGCGCCTGACCAGCTACAGTCCGGTACGGACCCTATCCTGGCGCGTTGTCTTCGAGGACGAAGGTGCAGCCGGTTACTGCTACGCCTGCGACGGCGATCGCGCCACCCTGGAAGACGACTTCGATGTGACCGTGATGGATGCCATGCTCGTCTACAACGTGGATGCGATGCAAGCTGAAGAAGACGGCAGTCGAGAGCGGCTGCTCACCATAGAGTGGTCACGTGACGGCCAACGATCCGCGCTGCGGCTGGACGGCGTGCCCCAGGTACTCATCGATTTTGAGAACCGGGTGAGCCATTGCCGAAGCAATTTCCCGAACTTTATGGACGATGGCCGCAATGGTTGGCGAAGTGCCGACCACAGCTGGGATGAGCGCGCCATGGGGCAGTTTGAGGACGCGGCGCTCGCGCTCGAGTAGGCGAACCGTGCAGCACCGCTGCAAACGTACGTCTCCACGTTGAACCACAGGCGAGAGTCTCTTCGGCCCGTGAGAAGCGAGAGTCGTCGAAGGCTCCGTGGACACTCCATCGCCCAGAGATCGTAGTATGTGCCGTCTTTGCTACACGTTTGGGCTCATTCTTTCACCCTATGGAAATCACTAGCTGTGGCGGAAATCGGCGCGTCAAGCTGCGCCGCAGCACGTCAGGCTCCGTCACGGGGTGTGGCATCGTATCTGGTGCTTTGATCCGGCCACTTACCGAGAACGCCCATTGGCTTGCCGCACTCCTGGAAATGCCGCGGCGGCATCCGCCAAAGCAGCACACCCTGGTTGTTGCGCCGCACCCGGATGACGAAACGCTGGGCTGCGGTGCTCTGATCGCAACCCTACGGATGGAGGGCGTTCGAGTCACCGTGGTGGCCGCGACGGACGGAGAAAATTGCTACGACACTTCTGTGGCCGAGCGCGCCGAGATGCGCCGTATTCGTGAGCGGGAGCAGAACACGGCGACGGAGACGCTCGGCGTCTCCGCGAAGAACGTGCACAGGCTGCGACTGCAGGACAGCGGTCTCCACCTGCTTGAGCGGGAACTGGCTGACGGCATCCGCCAACATGCCCGACCGGGCACGCACCTGCTGGCTCCCTGGAGCGGTGACTTCCATCCGGACCATGAGGCATGCGCCCGCGCCGCGATGAGCGTAGCGAAAGAAAAAGGTCTACCCCTCAGCTTCTACTTCTTCTGGACCTGGCATCGCGGCACGCCCGCGCTGCTGAGCGGGCTGCCCGTGACCCGCTTCGTCCCGGACGATGCTGCGTTGCAGCAGAAGCTCGCTGCGCTGCGGTGTCACCGCTCGCAACTGGAGCGCGCAGGTGGAGAAGCCATTCTGCCGGAGTATCTGCTGGGCCCGGCGCACTGGCCCTTTGAGGTGTTTCTGCCGGCATGACTGTGCCTGACACTTCGCCAGAGTTCTTTGAGCGCATGTTCCACGGCAAGGACGACCCCTGGAACTTCGCAGCGGACGAGTACGAACAGCACCGGTACCGCACGATCGTGCAGGCGCTTGCGCCAGGCGGGTACCGCAGGGCGTGGGAGCCGGGATGCTCCGTGGGTGCCTTGACGGAAAAGCTGGCGGCTCTTGCAGACCGGGTGGATGCGAGTGACTTTTCGCCGTCCGCAGCGGGAGCCGCCCAGAAGCGCTGCAGGCACCTGCCGGGCGTGAGCGTCCGCTGCGCCGCTGTGACGGACCCGATCGACTACGGCGCGTACGACCTGCTGCTGTTGAGCGAGCTTGGCTACTACTTCTCTTCGGAAAGGTGGAGCGCTCTGGTGCAGAGCATCGTCTCGGGCATGCAACCAGGGGCGACGCTGCTGGCAGCGCACTGGCTCGGCACATCACCGGACCACAGAATGAGCGGCGACGAGGTACACGACATGATGAAGCATCCGCATTTAGTGCTGGAGAGAAGCAATCGCCACCCCGATGCCGTGCGCGGCGGGTTTCGACTGGACCGTTGGAAGCGGGTGGCGTGAGCGGCCCTTCAAATCAACCTGCAATCGAGCATGTCGCGGTGCTGATCCCCGCGCGGAATGAGGAAGCTCTGCTGCCGCGCTGCCTGCGCTCCGTGCTGTCGGCGGCGCAACATCTTCCCGCAAACGTCACCTGCGAACTGCTGGTGGTAGCGGACGCGTGTACAGATAGCACTGCGCAAATTGCTCGCACCATGCTGCGCGGCTATGGACGTGTACTGTGCAGCACCGATGCAAACGTGGGCGCGGCGCGCGCTCTGGCTGCAAGGGAAGCTCTACAGGCTATTCAGCACGACAGCATACCCTGCTGGCTGGCGAATACCGACGCCGACTGCGAAGTGCCGCTAACCTGGCTCACCGATCAGCTGGTCCTGGCGCAGGCAGGATGCGCCGCCGTTGCGGGCATTGTGGATGTGGACTGCTTTGCGGAACACCTGCCGGTGGTGGAGTCGCGCTTTCGCACGAGCTACCTGCTCCATGAGGACGGCACGCATCCGCACGTGCACGGGGCAAACCTGGGAGTGCGTGCGGATGCTTATCTGCTTGCCGGTGGATGGTATCCGCTGCCTACGGCGGAGGACCACGATCTATGGCGCCGTTTGCGTGCCGTGGCTTCCACCTGCGTGTCAGACGCGCGGCTGCGGGTGATCACCAGTGGACGGCGCACGGGCCGCGCTCCCCAGGGCTTTGCAGGAGCGCTCCTGAAGCACAATGAGCCGGTCGTGGAAGAATCTGCTGCATGACAGCGGACGCACTTCATCGCCGCCTGGCCGACCTGTGCCGCGAAGACCTGCCTTCCCCCGGTTCGGGCCGCACGGCTGAGCGGCATCAGCGCATCTTTGCTGCCGGGCACGAAGACCTGAGCCTGGCCAAGCTGGCGGAAGCACACTGGGACGCAGTCGCCATCCTGCGCGAAGCGGGACGACAGCCGGAACCGGGTGCCCGCTATGCCGTTTGGGCGTCGGAGATCCCGGGCCGCGAACTGCAGATGGATGACACTTCCATCAGCGGGACCAAGGACTTCTGCAGCGGTGCCGGCCTGGTAAACCGCGCGTTAGTCACCGCCGGAGCGGGTGGAGCGACGCTGATCGAGATCGATTTGCAGGCTGCTCCGAAGCGGCTTGCCGTCGACGGCAGTGGGTGGGCGGTGAATGCATTTCGCGCAACGGAGACCTCTGCCATTCGGTTCGACCGCTACCCTGTTGCAGCCGTGCTGGGGGAGCGCAACTGGTATGTGGAACGGGCCGGCTTCTGGCAGGGTGCATGTGGACCCGCGGCGGCGTGGGCCGGCGGAGCAGCCGGACTGCTGGACTTGGTCATGAAGAGTACTCGCGACGATCCCCACACCGCCGCGCATCGCGCTGCCATCCACAGCAACGTGTGGGAGACACGAAGCCTGCTGAACACTGCGGCCGCTGAGTTCGATGGAGATCCGCAGGGCAATGCAATGGTGACCGCGCTGACCATTCGCCACCTTGTGGAACAGGCCTGCACCGACACGCTGCGCCGCTTTGCCCGCTGCATGGGTCCGGCACCGCTGGCGAAACACGCCGACATTGCCCGTCGCTACGCCGAGCTGGACCTGTTCCTGCGGCAGTCCCACGCGGAACGCGATCTGGAAGCGCTGGGTCGCGCGCTGAAGGGCGTCCACTGAGTGCATGGGCTGTTGAACAGCTTGACCCGCAGCGGCGGAGCCGGTATTCTTGTCAGGTTTGGCGTAGTAAGCTGCTTGGCTGTGGACCTGTCCGGCCGGAGCGCGCAAGCAGGGTGCAGTTCCCCGCCGCCGCCTTTCACAGTCGAGATCAGGGATAGGCGCACCGGCCGGCAGCCGGGCGTGGAGGTGGTAATGTACGCAGTGATTCGCACCGGTGGAAAGCAGTACCTCGTCGCCCCCGGAGACACGCTGAAGATTGAGTCCACCGCGCACACGGATGGCGCTATTGAGTTCGCCGATGTGCTGGCCGTGAGCGGCGAAGAAGGCAAGTTTGAGCAGGAGCTCGGCGGAGCCAAAGTGCTGGCCGAAGTGGTAGGAGAAGGCCGCGGCGACAAGATCCTGGTGTTCCACTTCAAGCGTAAGAAGCAGTACAAGAAGATGCAGGGCCACCGGCAGAACTTTGTTGAAGTCAAGATCAAAGAGATCCTGGTGAACGGCAAGAGCTTCAAGGCGGAAGCCAAGTAAATTCCTGGGCAGGATGCCCACACTTTCAGAGACGCGGGCGCGACCCTAAAGGCCGGCCGCGATGAGGCAAGAGCATGGCACATAAAAAAGGCGGCGGATCATCCTCAAACGGCCGCGACTCCAACGCGCAGCGCTTGGGCGTTAAGCGCTTCGCTGGTGAGCTGGTGAGCGGCGGATCCATCATCGTCCGGCAGCGCGGCACACCGCTGAAGCCTGGCCTGAATGTGGGCCGCGGCAAGGACGACACCCTGTTCGCCAAGATCGGCGGTCGCGTGCAGTTCCTGGACCGTGGCAATCATGGCCGCTTTGTCGCCATCGACCCGGTGACGTAATTTCTTTCCTCGTTCCAAGAGAAAGCCCCGCGCCAGCGGGGCTTTTCTGCCTGCTTGATCACTTCAGAACCACGCTTTCATCCTGCTAGTCCGACAGCTTGAGTGACACGTCTACTGCCTTCTTCGTGTCAAACGAGCTTACGGTCTTGCTGGGCGACTTCTTACCATTGAGATCGGCCCACACCTCATAATCCGTGGCGGTAGAAAGCTGGGCGAAGCGAAAAGTGCCGTCTTCTGCCGTGATGTAGCTGCGCTGCGACAGGGACTTGGTGTCTTTCAGGTGCACCACAGCGCCTTTTATCTTGTTGCCTGCTTTATCGGTCACTTCACCGGACAGGTTGCGCACGGTGGCTGCCTGCGAAAAGGCTGGAACCGTAATCAACGGCAAGGCAGGCAGGAGCGGCAGAGTAATCGCTGCCGCGAGCGAGATACCTCGGAAATACTTCATAGGTCTACTCCTGGAACTTGAACCCGCTGGTCCAATTCCCATTGTATGAACACATGGCCGTGGACGGAGTCGCGAACATGCGCCGGCTACTCTTCTTCTTCGTCGTCCGATCCATGCGATTTGTAGCTGTCGTCCTCGTCGTCGTAGCCTTCCCCATCAACGGGAGCAATCTGCAGGGGATCTGTGGAGACCACTTCAAGCTCCTCCCCGCACTCGTCGCAGGTGATGGTTTCGCCTTCTTCCACATCATCTTCGTCAATGTCGAGTGGGTTCTCGCACTCTGGGCAAAGGGTCGCCATAAAACTCTCCTGGTTGCTTGTGATGTACTGCCTATGTGGCCCGTTCCCGCCACCGGGAACACTGAATGCCCAGGCGGGCCGCGCCTTGCAGCACTTCCGCGCGCATTTTGTGTGAAGACGCGGCTTCCTGCACGCAGGTTGTTTGCCGTTTGTAGTGGAAATGGCGCTGTCGTCAAAAGGGCGTGGCCTAAAGCTTCTGCTCACCGCTGCCTGTTCGCCGCCGCCGCCTGCTTGTGTTGAAATGAAGGGCGTGCCGCCCCGTGGCCCCATCACGCTTTCGTTGCCCGCGTTTCGGGGCGCAGTGCGCCAGCTAATCCTGGTGCTAGTTGCACTGTACTTCGGCATCGCGCTGCTGGACTTCATCTCAGAGCCGGCGGGCGGTTTCCTGCGTTCTGCATTGCTGCTAAACCCCGTGGCCGTGGTGCGCCACTTCTTCGTGTGGCAACTGATCAGCTACGCTTTTCTGAATTTCGGGATCCTGAGCACCGCTTTTGCCCTGCTTACGCTGTGGTTTATCGGCAGCATGCTGGAAGAAAGCCGCGGTCCGCGCTGGTTCCTGGAGCTGTTCTACACGTCTGCTGCCGGTGGCGCACTGCTTGCGACCCTGCTGGTTGCCCTGCCGCTGTTTACCGGGGGACGAGTCAGCTTTCTGGGCATCCGGTCGGTGTTGCCCCTCGGTGGTATCTCCGCGCCGCTGTTTGGCGTGCTGGTAGCGTTTGCCGTCCTGTTCGGCGATGTGGAGTTTCTCCTGTTTTTCCTTCTGCGCATCAAGGCGAAGTACATGGTGGTCCTGGGCGCGCTGCTATACGTGGCCACGCTCCTGCGTGCGCGTGACAGCTTCTCTGCCCTGCTGGCGCTCTCTTGCGGGCTGTCGGGATTCCTGTACGTGCGGCTGGCGCATCGCAGCGGCATGGCATCTGTGCTTACAGAGCGGTACTACGGTGCACGCAACGGCTATTACCGCTGGAAGCGTCGCCGCGCCGCCCGCAAATTTGAGGTCTACATGCGGAAGCAGGACCGCGTGGTGAAGTTCGATAAGGACGGCCGCTACATTGCGCCGGAAGAAGAACAGCGCAACCCGAAAGATCGCAAGTGGATGAACTAACCCGCCACGTTCTGCTAAAGCTCCGCTAATTTGCGACTCGGCTCCATATTCCACCTCTATTGCCCCCTCCAACGGGGCTGAGGTGGAACAAGCATGTCTGTCGGCAACTCTGCACTGCACCCCACGACGGGTCACATCCTTGATCCAACACCGCTTGCCGCGCCTGGCAACCCTGCGGACCAGGGGACGGCCGCGGACCGGTCAAACATCCTGCACGCCTTCCTGCAGGAGGCAGACGATCATCCGTTTGGCTTCAGCGGACTCTTGGATCAGCTTCGCAACAATGGTCTGGGTGGACACCTGAACCAATGGGCCGAGGGCAATCCGCAGAGCATTTCGTCGGATGACGTCGGGCAGGGCCTTGGGCAGACCATCCTGAGCAATATCGCCAGCCGTGCGGGCGTCTCCGTACGCGTGGCCGCGGATGAGCTGGCAAGTCTGCTGCCGCGCACCATTCAGCAGGTGGCACCGGGAGGCAGGCCACAATCGCCAAAGGTGGGCGGCCTGGCATCCCAGGTGGCATCAGAGGTGCTCTAAGCCGCCGTAAGCACTTGAAGGAGAGAATTATGGCAGACCTTGCAACACTGCAGCAGAAGTATGAACCCGTCCTGAAGGCGATCGACCGTTTCACCCCGGAAGGCGCTGCTCTGCAGAATGTCGCGCTGGATGGCGACAAGCTTTACGTGAAGGCGACCTTGCCCAGCCAGGTAGCACTGAACTTTGTTTGGGATCAAATCAAGAAGGTGGACCCAACCTTCGCCGACCTGCACCACGAGCTGATCAACACCGGTGGACAGGAACAGCAGTACACGGTGAAAGCCGGCGACATGCTGAGCAAAATCGCACAGCACTTCTACGGTGACGGCAACCTGTACGAGCCCATTGCACAGGCCAACAACCTTGCCAGTCCCAACGCGATCAAGGTTGGATCACAGATCACAATCCCGGTTCGCAGCTAGTGCTGTGAAGCAGGCTCTACGGCCACGTCTTCCAGCTTGCCATCTGGTTCAAACAGCAGGTGCAACTTAAGGGCGTGGCCTCCCGCGACGACGTCGTAGTCACGCGTCTCCTGCCCATCCAGGACAGACGGCATATGTGGCACGAAGGCTGTCGGAGGGCCAAGCCGACTAAGTGTGTTTTGGAAGGTTGCCGAGCGTTGCGGCGTCCACTCCTTCTGCATATCGGGCGCAAGCAATGCTTGGTCCACGGTTCCCTGCTGCAGGGAGGCGAAGAGGCCTCGTGCAAAGGCTTCGTTTGCGGTGGGCTTCAGGAGCAGGTAGGTGATCGCGTTCGCTACGTGCAGCGTGGGCGATCCCTCGCTGGTATTCACCAGCGGGTAGATCATATTAAGGGCTAGAAAACCCAGACCCTGGCCGCTGTGGTAACGGCGGCGATGGCGATTGTCTATGTCCACAAAGAGTCCAAGTGCGGTGGGTGCGTTCCTGCCGCTGGCCAGCGGCGCCGGTGCCACTTCTTCCCTCGCCTGCGCTGATGGCAACAAATGGCCTCCAAGGAAGGCGATGTCCCACTTCGCCAGATCGGTCGCCGTGGTGACTACCTGCCCGGCACCGAACGACCACCCTGGTCCCTCGTACTCAGCAGGCTGCAGCGGGCCGAGCGCCTCACGCACGTACCCCGTAGCCAACAGCGGGCTCCTGTCCGGCAGTGTGTCCAAGTTCAGCGCCGCTGTCATACCGGCGGGTCGTAGGACATGCTGCTGGAGGTAGTCGAAGTATGGCTCACCGCTGACCTTCTCCACGATACGTGCGGCCATCTGGTAGCCAAGGTTGCTGTAGTGGAACTCAGCCCCAGGTAGCGAGAGCAAAGCGTGGCTGCCCCACTGTGCAATGATGCTGTCTGGTGCAATGGCTGCTCCACGCGGGCCTGCGGGGTAGTGCGTCGGGTAGAAATTGCCGAGTCCGCCTGTGTGGCTCAGCAGCATACGCAGCGTGATGCGGTTGGCACCGGTGACATCCGGGTACCAGCGGCTTACCGTATCGCTGAGGCTCAGCTTGCCCTGCGCTTCCAGTTGCAGGATGGCCTGTGCCGCGAACGTCTTTGACACGGATGCGAGCTGGTAGCGCGTCGCAGGGGTTGCAGCAACGGATGTTTGGAGCGATGCCTTGCCGAAGGCTTCGGCAAAGACGATCTTGCCATCCTGGACAACCGCTATGGAGATGGATGGGACATCGTCCGCAAGGAGGATGCGCTGTACCTCTGCCCGCAGTGCGTCACGCGTTGCGGCTGGCAGAGCCTGCCCACGTACGGATGCCGCACACAGCAAGGCAGTCAGAACAACGCACGGTATGGCTGGTCGCATGAGCACGAGCCTAGCACCGCACGTGCTCACTGAAGAATGTTTCTACTTACTCCATTAATGCCGGCGGAACGTCATTGCCGGCGTAGTAGCTTCTTCGAGCGCGGATGTCGGCCTCAGGGTGTTGCGGCACGGTCACACGCAAGTCGTGCATCCCGCCCTCTGCTCCGCGAGGCACCGGGAAGCTGAGCAGATAGTAGTTGTGCACGCGGTTGGTGAGCTTCTCCAGGCTTTCATCGAAGCCGTTGCGATTGTGGAAGCTGAACGAGTCACCACCAGATAGCACGGCGAGCGACTTGGCCGTGTTCTTCCGCATGCCCTGAACCGCCGCCATTAACAGGCTGATCGGGTTGCCGCCGGAGAAGTGTTTCAGTACATCCATGCTCTCTTCGGCACCGGGTGAGTACGCCACGGAATCGACCACGGTGTTCGAGCGGCCAAGCTGCGCGATCAAATCTTTCTCCTTTACGCTGGAGCCGTGGTCGCGCGCCTCGCCGATGAGCAGCACAGCATGGCGGTTCTTGCTGTCGCGGTTCTCCAGGATGGAGTTCGCGTAACTCACGGCGTCGCGTGTGGCGGCTGCGTCATCTTCGCAGGGACCCATGTGCGCCATGGCGTTGGCTATCTTCTCCAGCGAGCGGGTGAAAGGCTGCACAAGCTCCGGGTGGCTGCCATAGCGGACCAGCGCGATCTCATGCGGTGCGCCGCCGACAATGCTTTCTACCAGGTCAGGCAGGCCGCGCAGCTTTTCGTACTCCATCACGGCCATGCGTGAGCACTGCACGGCCACCACCAGCGACAGGCCGAGCCCGTCGGCGCTTTCGTCCAGCGTGACAGGCTGCGGCACACCGTTGTCGGTGATGCGGAACTGGTCCGCCTTCAGGCCGTAGAGGATTTGGCCCTTGATGCTGACGGTGCTGGGCACCAGCACAATCTGCGTGCCCGTACGGAGCGTGTAGGGCTGCTCGTCTGACGCCGCAGATGTCAGCGTCTGACCCGTGCAGCCACTGACGATCAGGAGAGGAAGGACGAATCTTAGGAGGTGAATCAACATGGACGCAAACTCACCTCAGGCTATACCAACGCTGTGCGACAAGAGCCCAAGGGTGCCTCACGTCTCGCTCTTGAGACATGGGTTTTCTTACAGTGGCTGCCGAGAACCCATCTCTCGGCGAGACATGGGCACCCTCTGTGCGGTGGCTGCGTCGTACACTCGATGGGCGAGTGAACAGCATTCTTGAGGTCTTCCCGTGAACAAGGCTTTTCCCGCCGCCATCCTGTTGCTGGCCACCATCTGCATGGCAGCACAAATTCCGAGGAGCCGAGCCATCATCAGCTATCCCAAGCCGCACACCGTTTCACAGACTGACAACTACTTTGGCACCAACGTGGCCGACCCTTACCGCTGGATGGAAGACCTGGACTCCACGGACACAAAGGCCTGGGTGGATGCAGAGAACACGATCACAGCGGATTACTTTAAGCCGCTGAACTTTCGCGCGGCACTGCACGAGCGGCTGCTGAAGCTGGCCGACTACGAACGCTTCTCCGCGCCGGAGCAGCACGGCGGGCGCTACTTCTACTCGCGCAACGGGGGCCTGCAAAACCAGGCTGTCCTTTACTGGACGGAAGGACTGCACGGCGAGCCGCATGTCTTGCTGGACCCCAACACCTACGCCGCGGACGGAACCATTGCGCTGAACTCCGTTTCCGTCACGCACGATGGCAAGCTGGCCGCGCTGGCATTGGCAGAAGCGGGCAGTGACTGGCAGAAGATCACCGTCCGTGACGTCGCCACCGGCAAGGACCTGCCGGATGTGATCCGCTGGACCAAGTTCGGCCGCGCCAGTTGGCTGCACGATGGCACCGGTTTCTACTACAGCGGCTATGACGCTCCGCCAGAGGGGGACGCGCTGAAGGCCGCTAACTTCGGCATGAAGATCTTCTTCCACAAGCTAGGGACCGACCAGAAGAACGATCCTGTTGTGTTTGCACGTCCAGACAACAAGGAGCTGTTCCTGTTTGCGGGCGTGACGGACGACGGCCACTACCTCGTCATCAGCCAGGCACAGGGCACCAGCCCCAATAACGAGCTTGCCGTGCTGGACCTGCGGACTCCCGGCGCACAGGTGCAGCACGTCATCACGACAGCAGACGCGACGTACGCACCGTTTGGCAATGACGGTTCGCGTTTTTGGGTATACACAACTCTGAACGCCAGCAACGGCAAGGTGATGAGCTTTGACCTAAAGCAGCCCGAACGCGAGCACTGGGCCATGGTCATACCAGAGAGCAAGAGCAAGCTGGATTCGGTCTCGCTGGTACATAACACGCTCATCGCGCAGTACCTGACCGACGCTCACAGCAACGTGGAACTCTTCTCAGAAGAGGGCAAACGGCTGCAGGCGCTTGCCCTGCCTGCCATCGGCAGCGTGGGCGGCTTTGAAGGCCGGCGTGACGAGAGCGAGACTTTTTACACCTTTACCAACTTCACCACGCCGGGCGTGATCTATCGACTAGACATGAAGACGTTCAAGTCCGAGGTGTATCGCGAGCCGAAGACCAGCTTTGATCGTACGGCGTACGAGACAAAGGAAGTCTTCGTTCCTTCCAAGGACGGCACTAGGGTCCCCGTGTTCCTGACCCATAAGAAGGGCCTGAAGCTCGACGGTCAGAACCCCACGCTGCTGTATGCGTATGGTGGCTTCAACGTGTCGCTGACGCCTGCCTTCGCAGCCACGCGCATCCCCTGGCTGGAGCGTGGCGGCATCTACGCCCAGGCCAGCCTGCGCGGCGGCGGCGAGTACGGCGAGGCATGGCACGAGGCCGGCATGAAGCTGCACAAGCAGAACGTCTTCGACGACTTTGTTGCATGCGCGGAGTGGCTCATCGCGCAGAAGTACACGTCGACGCCGAAGCTGGCGATCCGCGGCGAATCGAACGGCGGCCTGCTCATGGGTGCCATGCTCACCCAGCGGCCTGACCTGTTCGGTGCAGTGGCGGCGGGCGTGGGTGTGATGGACATGCTGCGCTTTGACAAGTTCACCGTGGGTTGGGGCTGGAAGGCCGACTATGGCGGCCCGTCCGACAACGCAGACGAGTTCCACGCAATCTACAAGTACTCGCCATTGCACAATCTAAAAGCCGGCACGCGTTACCCGCCCACGCTGATCTTCACGGCCGACCACGATGACCGTGTTTTCCCGGCACACTCATTCAAGTTCGCCGCGCAGATGCAGGGGGACCAGGCCGGACCGGCACCCGTGCTGATCCGCATTGAGACGCGGGCGGGCCACGGCGGTGGCATGCCGCTGAGCAAGCGGCTGGGTGTGGAGGCGGACATTTACGCCTTCTTCCTGCACGAACTGGGCGCGGCAGAGACAGCGAAGTAGAAGGTGCGCCATGTCTCGCAAAGACATGGGGCACCGGCATGGCCTTTTTACTCGCCGCGCAGGGTGCATCAGCACCAGTACAGCTCAAAGTGCAGAGGGTCAGAGCTCCTGTAAGTGACTGTTAGTAAATAGCGCGATTTTGCAAAAAGAAGTATTGACGCAGCGGCTGGACGGCCATACAAAGGCCGACGTCGCTTCGCAGTTCTGTTTGTCGTGTCTGCCTGGATCTTCGTCGTTCAGCACGGCGAGACCGATGTTCACCGCCAACTGGTGGTGGGACTCGCGCATGCGACCGTAGCCAAAGTCTTCCAGAAAAGGTGCCCGTTATGAAGATTCCTTCACTCACTGAGGTGACGCCGCTTGCGTCCACCACCACCGCCCTAACCACCGCAACTTCCGGCACGGTCTCCCTTCTGCATGGGACTGCGGCCACCGAAGCGTCGCTGGCGGGTGACGCGACGTTAGCCGGTTCGACACCCATCGTGGACAGAATGATTCCTGTTCACATTGACATCCCCATACCCGTCCGTCCACACGGCATTCCACTCCGGGGTTTGTTTGCGCCGGCTGCGAACCTGAACGACGGTCTTTTCGCGCAGATGTTCCACCTGCCCGCCGCAAAGTTCGGTGCCTCAGATAAGGAGGCTAGCGCCAATCTGGCAAAGCTGGGTGCGGCCATGTCGGCCCAGCCCGACGCGCCCTTCGATGGGCCTGATCCAGAGGAAAGCGGCATTCCCGCGGCGTACACCTACTTTGGTCAGTTCATCGATCATGATCTGACCTTCGATCCCTCCAGCAGTTTGGAAAAGCAGATCGATGTGAATGCCCTGGTCGACTTCCGCACGCCGCGCTTCGACCTGGATAACGTGTATGGCCGCGGACCGTCGGACCAGCCCTACATGTATCAGGCTGACGGTGTGCACCTTCAGCTGGGCGCCGACCTCATGGGGGCCGCCAAGAATGCCCATGCCAAAGATCTGCCGCGCAGCCAGTACGCGCCCAACCGCGCGCTGCTGGGCGACCCGCGGAACGATGAAAACGTCATCGTCTCTCAATTGCAGGGATTGTGGCTGCGCTTCCACAACCTGGTCGCTGACGCACCCTCAAATAAAGGCAAGGCATTCGAGGATATACAGCAGGAGGTGCGCTTCCACTACCAGTGGATTGTGCTGCACGACTTTCTGCCGAAAATTATCAATGCGGCCGTGCTGGATGCCGTGTTGCCCGGTTCTAGCGGAGGTACTCCAGACTGGACAAAGCTCAACCTTCGCTTTTACAAGCCGGTGAAGCACCTCTACATGCCTGTGGAGTTCTCCGGCGCAGCCTATCGCTTCGGCCATTCCAGGTCCGGCCGGGTTATCGCCTGAACGACAGCAATGGTCCGCTGCCGATTTTTGCAGCGGATAACGGGCCGCTGGATATGCGCGGTTTCCGCCCGATGCCGAGTACCTGGGCACTGGACTGGAGGCGCTTCATCGATTGTGAACCGATGCACTACGGTTCGGTACCGCCCAGCGCGACGATCATCGACCCAAACAACACCAGCCGCTTGCAGTTGGCGTACAAAATCGACACCTCGCTGGTCAATCCTCTTGCGCTGCTGCCGCACTCGGTTGCGCCGGATGCGCCACCGGCGTCTTTGGCGAGCCGCAATCTTCTCCGCGGCATGCGTCTGGGACTGCCCTGCGGGCAGCAGGTCGCCACGGCCATGGGTTTTGCACCGCTGGCAGATGCGGACATCAAAATCGGCCAGTTTACGGGGGACAAGGCCGACATCAAGGGCATTATCACGGACCCGGCTGTCGGGGGACCGGTCTTCAAAGGCAACTGCCCTCTGTGGACCTATGTGCTCGCGGAGACCATTGAGGTCCCGATGCAGGTAACGACCCTGGACGGCGTCAAGACGATCGCTACGCGGCAGCTCGGCAAGGTTGGCGGCACGATTGTGGCGGAAACCTTCCTGGGTATCCTGCACGGCGATAAAAGCTCGTATCTGAACGTGACCCCAGGCTGGAAGCCTTCGGTCGGAGTCGGCGCGGGTGGCAAGTTTGGCCTGCGGGAGCTGATCGGCTTTGTGCAGTCGCACTAAGCGGCTGCGGGTACCCGGCGGCACGTACATCCCGGTCAGCACGCGTGGTCCAAGTCACACGCGTGCTGGCCCGAGATGGCGGGCGGCACATTCCGGCAAAGAGTCGTCTTATCTCATCACGCCCTTACAGGGTTGATGAGGTGTGCATGGAAGGGATGGCAACACAGGAGCAGAAGAGGCCCACATTTCCAAAGGCCGGAAGCAGCTACGCGCCCTTGCCAAGAGGCAATACGAATGGTCGTGTGCTTTCACACGCGGTGCAGACCATCCGGGCCACGCCCGATCAGGTGTTTGACATCTACAGCCGGCCGGAATTGCTGCCCGCATGGCAGGAGGGCGTAGTGTCTGTAACAGCTACGGGCGAGAACACGCTGCACTGGGTCGTGCAGGATCCCGGCACGGGCAAGCAGGTTGAATTTGACGCTGAAGTGCTGGAGTTCGTTCCCGGCAGGAAGCATGTCTCGCGCATAAGCAATGGCCCGTTTGAAAGCACCACAGACACTGTGCTGTTCGAGGAAGCCCCTACAGGTCGAGGCACACGTGTGACCATGGTGAGCGACTACAAGGTACCTGGCGGCATCGTGGCGAACACGCTGGGCAAACTGTTCACGCGCAGCCCGGAGCAACTAACCATCGAGAACCTGCGCCACCTGAAAGAACTCGTGGAGAGCCGCGAGATCCCAAGCGTAGAAGGCCAGCCGGCCGGACCGCGCGGCATCATCGGCAAATGGAAAGAATTGCTGCTGGGCGAGAACCTGCCCGCGCCTCCCGGCACGTCGGACAGGGCGCGCCCGCAGGACCTGGCAGAGAACAACACGCCCCTGTTCAACAACACACCGATGCTGCTGGGCACAGTGGCAGCCGTGGTTGGGTTGGCTGCGTGGTACGGTGTGCGCAAGCTGCGGTAATTGATTCACCCCTTGGAACACAGAAGCTCGGCGCAACGCGCCAGGAGTCAGCACATGAAAGCAGTTTGTTGGATGGGTACGGGCAAGGTGGAAGTGCAGACCGTGAAGGACCCGGAGATCATCAATCCAGGCGATGCCATCCTGCGCATCACGCGCACAGCCATCTGCGGCAGCGATCTTCACCTGTACGACGGCTACATCCCGACCATGGAGTCCGGCGACATCCTGGGCCACGAGTTCATGGGCGTGGTGGAAGAGGTTGGCAGCGAGGTCAAGAAGCTGAAGAAAGGCGACAAGGTGGTGGTGCCTTTCACCATTGCCTGTGGTAACTGCTTCTTCTGCAGCAAGGATCTGTGGTCGCTTTGCGACAACACCAATCCGAACGCGGCCGTATGCGAAAAGTTCTATGGCTACAGCGGATCTGCGCTGTTTGGTTACTCACACATTTACGGCGGCTACGCGGGCGGCCAGGCGCAGTACGTGCGCGTGCCCTTCGCCGACGTGGGACCGATCAAGGTTGAGAGCGGCATTGAGGACGAGAAGGTCCTCTTTCTGTCCGACATCTATCCCACCGGCTACCAGGGTGCCGAGAACGCGCAAATCCAGCCGGGTGACAACGTGGCCGTCTGGGGAGCGGGGCCGGTGGGCCTGTTTGCCGCCGCCAGCGCCTACATGCTGGGTGCGGGCCGGGTGTTCGTCATCGATCGTTTTCCGGAGCGGCTTGCCCTTGCGAAGGACTACTGCGGTGCCACCACCATCAACTACGCTGAAGACGGCAGCGTCATTGAAGCTTTGCGCGACCTGACCGGCGGCATCGGCCCGGATAGCTGCATTGACTCCGTGGGCATGGAGGCGCACGGTAACGACGTGACCGCGCTGTATGACAAGGTGGAGCAGGCGCTGATGATGGAGACCGACCGCCCCACGGCACTGCGGCAGATCCTGCAGAGTGTACGGAAAGGCGGAACAGTAAGCCTGCCGGGCGTTTACGGTGGCGCGCTGAACAAGCTGAACTTCGGCGCGGCCTTCGGCAAGGGCATCACCATGAAGATGGGCCAGACCCACATGCACAAGTACCTTCGACCATTGCTGGAGAGCATCGAGCGGGGTCAGATCGATCCCAGCTTTATGATCTCGCACCGTATCGGCATGGAGGATGTACCTGACATGTACAAGATCTGGAGAGACAAAAAGGATCGCGTCACCAAGATCGTGATCGACCCGTTCCGCGAGACGGGCATCGAGAAGCTGCACGCCGCATAAGACTGGTTACGGCCTCCACCAACGGCCCCCTTTTCCGGGAGCCGTTCTTCTTGCTCGTCATCCTGAGCGAAGCGAAGGATCCCGAGGCACTTTGCACTGCATGAGTGCTTCGGGCTTCTCGCCAGAAAGCCGAACGCTGCTTCGCTGTTACAGCTGCCGGGAATGCTTTGCTACGCTCAGGACGACAACCTTTTGTCAAAGGCTTACGGCGCGAATCGCCAGATGCCGCAATCCTCATAGCCCGTCGTCACGTAGAGGCCGTCGGCATCGTGCGTAATGATGGCCTTGTCGGCGTCGCGATCCTCATGCGAAAGGTGGATGCGTCCGCGCCATAGTTCGCGGAATTGGCGGTGCTCGTCTTGCAACAGGCGGCGCTGCTCGTCATTCACGTAGAGCAGGTCAAGCTGCCCGGGGCGGTTGCGAAACTGGTGTCGCAGCCGGGTTAGCAGGCGGTCCATCAAAATGGCGTCGAATGGGTTGAACAGGAACAGCAGGCACGGGCCGGACGGCATGCGCAGTTGCAGGGCGTCGCTCTCTTGCAGCCGCATGGCTGGACCGCTGTGCGCCGTTTGCCACCGCGCCATGTTCTCTCGTGCGGTTGCCGCCAGCGCCGGGTGCAGTTCTACGCCCAGAATACGACGGAACGGCAATTCCGCAGCCAGCAGCATACCGCGGCCCTTGCCCGCTCCGATATCGATGAAGGCAATTCGCTGCGGCGGGTGCAGCGCAAGTGGCTGCCAGCGATTAATTAGCTTTCTGAACAGTGAAGGAGCCACACCATGGTATGCCGTGGTGTGGCGGTCGTGCCGGTGCCCTGTACTGAGTTGATCGCCCGGTATGAGCGAACCGGTCCGGGTGCCGTGAAGCGCGTCAAAAGGATGCACCGGTGCCTTGCCCGCACGACTGCGGACGCGCGGAGCGATCATGCTGCAAGCGGGACAGCGACGGTGTTCCCACGCAAGCTAGCGAGGCCCTGCCGGTCTTGGTAACGCGTCGTGGATGCCCGGCGTGGAGTAGCTTTGCACAGGGTGCGGCGCAGACCGCTTGCCCGGAATGGCAAGCGGCAGAAACGCAAGCAGTGAGAGAACGAACAACACGATCAAGGGCAGAGAAAGTCGATCAGCAGAACGGTGACTAGTCATAACGTTGCACATCATAGGAGCAAAGTTAATGAAATGTAAAAGGAGCGCCGGTAGTTTGGCGCTCCCTGTGGCTGAAAAGTGTCCATTTGACACGGGCTATGCCGTGGCTTCTTCCTCTTCCGCCCCGGCGTTGCCGCCTGGAACGTAGTTTGGATCGTCGCTCTTCACGGTGACCTTCACGTGTGCCGACACTTCACGGAACAGCTTCACGGGCACGTGAAACTCGCCCAGCTGCTTCAGCGGCTCGTCCAATGCGATCTTGCGGCGATCGATCTCGTAGCCTTGCTTCTCGAGCGCCGCCGCGATATCTGCCGATGTAACCGAGCCGAACAGCGCATCGTTTGCGCCGACCTTGCGCTCAAACGTGAGTTCCACGCTGTTGAGCTTTTCAGCCTGAGCCTGCGCGGCCGACTTGTCCTTGGCAGCCTTGCGAATGGCCGATTCCTTCATCTGCAGGATGACGGCCTTGTTGGAACTGGTGGCTTCAATCGCCAGCCGCTGCGGCAAAAGGTAGTTGCGGCCATAACCGTTCGCCACCTTAACTACGTCGCCCTGGTGTCCCAGGCTTTCGACGTCCTGTCTCAAAATTACTTCCATAACAATCTCCCGGAGGGCGGGCTGACCGCACGGTGCGGCAGCCTTCTCCAACCTTTGTGGGTTAGTACTTCGCGGCAAAGGGCAGCAGGGCGATGTTGCGTGCCTGCTTGATGGCGCGGGCCAGTTGACGCTGGTATTCCGTGCGCGTGCCGGTCAGGCGGCGGGGCGTGATCTTGCCGCGCTCCGCGATGAACTGCTGCAGAAGGCGCACATCGCGGTAGGAGATGTGATCGATCTTCTCCGCGGAAAACTTGCAAACCTTCTTGCGGCGGAAGAACTTGCGCCCGCCTGCGCCACCCGAAGGCCGGGGAGGACGCGGTCCGCCGCTATTGTTGCCCTGGTATCCGCCTCCGCCCTGGTTGGGGGTAGAGGGAGCGCTGCTGCTGGTCTCGTCTGCCATGGTGCTGATCCTTTCTGTCGTGTTCGGCGGCTGCCTGCCCGGGGCCGCATGGGACCCCATGAACAGGGGAGCAGGCATATGCCGCGGGTGGTGGCGTTAGGCCGTTGCTTCCGCGGGTGCTGCGGGCGCTTCAGCGGGTGCGGTCTCTGTGACGGCGGGCTGCTGTGCGGATACTTTGACCTTGGTGGCTCGGATGGCCTTGATCTTGGCCACGCGCTTGTTCTCCAGGTCGGTGCGGACCGTGATGAACTTGATCACCGGCTCGGTCACGCGGAGGCGGCGCTCCAGCTCGGCCACCAACGGGCCGTCGGCCGTGATGAACATGAGGATGTAGATGCCGTCCTGAAACTTGCGGACGAGATATGCGAGGCGACGACGGCCCCACTTCTCGACGTTGGTGACCTCGCCGCCACCATTGGTGACGACCTGGCTGAAGCCTTCGATCAGCTTGTCCAGATCAGCCTCTTCCACGTCCGGGCGGACGATGTACATCACTTCGTACGTACGATCCATTGCCATTGCTATCTGCTTTCTGCGAGCTTCTAAACTCGCACCCCTCAGCTGCGGAGGGGTATGGAAGATATTGGTGCTACACGTTCTATGTTGTTCGTTGTAAGTAGAACCCCAGCCTGTAACGAACAGCTTGCCAAGACTCCTTACCCCTTACAACTAAGTCCTCTTATTGAATTCGTTCATGGCGTCACCCATACCGTGCCGGATGATCGCTTCCACTGCCTTTGCTGCCCGGTCGAGCACCCCGTCCAGCACTTCCAACTCCGTCTTACGCATCGGGGTTAGCAGGTAGTCCTTGCCGCCGGACTTGATCTCTCGCCCATCCGGCAGCGCGGGCTTGCCCACGCCGATCCGGATGCGCATCCACTCCTCCGTGCCGAGCACCGCGGTGATGGACTTTACACCGTTGTGCCCGTTGCTGCTGCCGCCGGGCCGCAGCCGAAGCTCGCCCAGCGGAAAGGCCAGTTCGTCGTACAGCACGATCAGGTCCTTCGCAGCGTCCAGGTCCAGTTCCTTCAAGAGCGCCGAGACGGAAAGTCCGCTCAGATTCATGAAGGTTTCCGGCTTGGCCAGGAGGCATTCTTCACCCCCAATCACCGCCTTGCCGGTCAGCGCCCTGCCCCGCCGATTTGCCATCACCGCACCGCCCTGTTGCGCGATGCGATCGACGGCAAGGAATCCTGCGTTGTGCGGCGTAAAGGTGTACTCCGGGCCGGGGTTGCCGAGACCCACGACTAACTTCACGTTCCGCGTTCCTCAGGTTGATGGTTGTTCTTCGTTAGTTCAAGGTTGTCCCGGCAAACAACGAACAACTAACAACATTACTTCTTACCCGGGTTCTTGTTCGGCGCAGGAGCGGCGGCCTGTGCTTCCGGCTTGCCCTTGCCCTTGGTCACTTCCGGTTCAGCCGCCGCGGGTACAGCTTCCGCAGTCAGCGCAGCGTCTTCCTTGATGTTGGTCACGTGCGCCACCAGCGTATCTTCCCCGGCAAGGAACTTGACGGAACCGGTGTGCGGCAGGTCTGACACGTGGATTGCGCCGTAGAGTTCCAGGCCGGAAACATCGACATCGATGTGCGATGGAATGTCCGTGGGCAGGCACTCCACTTCGATCTCGCGCAGGATCTGGTCCAAGACGCCGCCCTGCGTCTTGACGCCGGCCGGCGTACCGCTGAGCGTAATCGGCACGGAGACGCGCATGGCCTTGTCCATGGCGATGCGCTTCAGGTCGATGTGCAAGAGCTTGCCCTTGATGGGCTCGTACTGCCAATCCACAATCATGGCCTTGGTGCCCGCACCGCTCTCGATGTCCAGGTCGAAGATGGTGTTATGGCCGCTCTCTGAGTGCAGGATCTTGAGGATAGACTTGGGATCGATGGCGATGGACTGCGATTCCTGACCGGCACCGTACACAACGGCCGGAATGAGACCGGAGACGCGGACGCGGCGTGCCGCATTCTTGTTGAACTTGCCGGTGCGAAGTGTTGCCTTGACTGCTTCTGCTGTTGCCATGTTCTTTCCTTTCGGGCACGAGGGGCTGCCTCGCTCCCTTTGCGGCATCCGCCGCTGGTTGAGTTAGGAGAAGAGCGAACTGACGCTCGTCTCCATGTGAATGCTTTCGATCGCGCGGCCCAAGAGGCCCGCAACTGAAAGCACTTTGATCTTGCTGAGCGCCTCGGCGTCAGGCCGCAGCGGAATGGTGTTGGTAACCACTAGTTCCTTCAATCGGCTGCCGGCCAGCCGTTCCACCGCAGGACCGCTCAGCACCGCGTGCGAAGCGCAGGCATAAACTTCGGTCGCACCATTCGCCAGCAGGGCATCCACTGTCTTGGTCAGGGTGCCGGCTGTGTCCACAATGTCGTCCAGGATGATGCAGGTGCGTCCGTTGACGTCGCCGATGACATTCATCACTTCGGTCACATTGATGTCCGTACGGCGCTTGTCCACGATGGCCAGCGGAACACCAAGCTTCTGCGCGAAAAAGCGTGCACGCTCCACGCCACCCGCGTCCGGTGACACCACCGTCAGCTTGGGCAGGTTCAGGTCGCGAAAGTAGCCAACGAGGACCGGCGACGCAAACAGGTGATCGACCGGAATGTTGAAGAAGCCCTGAATCTGCGCTGCATGGAGGTCCACCAGCAGGGCACGGTTGGCCCCGGCCTTTTCAAGCAGATCTGCCACCAGCTTGGATGTGATGGCCACGCGCGGGCGATCCTTGCGGTCCTGCCGGGCATAGCCGTAGTACGGAATTACGACTGTGATGCGTCCGGCGGATGCGCGCTTGAGCGCGTCGATCATGATGAGGAGTTCCATGATGTGCGTTTCCACCGGGTAGCAGGTGGGTTGCACAAGGAAAACGTCCGCGCCGCGCACATTCTCGAGTAGCTGGAAATGAATCTCGCCGTCAGAGAAGCAGACCATCTTGGTCTGACCCATGGGCACGCCGAGAAAGCTGCAAACCTCTTCGCACAGGGCGCGATTGGCGGAGCCGCAAAAGATTTTGAAACGGCGGTCATCGGCCAGGCGGCTGGAGCGCTTTCGCTCCGGCGTGGCCGCAGGCTGCCTGCCGGCTGCGGCGGCAATCAGCGTGGCGCGGTCTGCGTGTTCGGTATCAGGGTTGGAGAGGGCGGGTGCCATGCTGTTTTGGGCGTTTAAAGGGGCGGTCATGCGGTGAGGAGCCTCCAAGCCGGTTAGCGTTGGTTGGTTCTGCCGATATGTCTGCCTCTGCTCCCCTCCCCGGCATTGCTGCCGGATTCGCTACGCGCTGCACATCTGCCGCGTACCGCGAGGGGGTCATCGACGCTGCTGGCTGGGCGACTAGGATTCGAACCTAGACAAAGTGCTTCAAAGGCACTGGACCTACCATTAGTCGATCGCCCAACTCCCGTCCTCCGGGCCGTACACCCGGCGGGCTGAAGCTCTACCGTTCCCAGTGTACCGGTTACGGTGGCGCGCGGCACGCCTCTCTTACGCACTGCCGTTGCTGCCTGTCAGCGAAAGAGCCTTTGCCAGTACGCTTGGCGGGACAGGGTTTCTGTGAGAAAGGCCCTGCCGCCGAGCGCCTGTGCGCGCGCCTTCGCCTTACCTGCCGCTGCCTGCGTATGGTAAAGGCCAAAGAGCGAAGACCCGGAGCCTGACAGTGCAGCCACGATGGCCTGCTGGTCCGTGGGTGCGTCCTCGTCGCCCTGAAGGGCGCGCTTGATGTCGCGCAGAAAGGGATGCTGCGAAAATACGACTTCTTCAAAGTCGTTTTCCATCCCGGTACGGACAAGCGCAGGAAGAGGATTCCCGGCCAGGCTTCCAGCGGCTGACTCTATCGAGTCACGGGCCCCAGAAGCACCGGAGGCGCCGACTTCGCCGTTGCCCACCGGAGTGAAAGCAGCTGCGTAGATTCGGCTCAACTCGCTAAGTCTACCCGCTGCCGCTTCCGGGGTCAATGCAGACACGCGCTCGTCCCACGCGCGAAACGCCAGCGGCGTGGAAGACCCGACGCCCGGGGCCACCACGACGCACGGCATGGCTGGCAGGTCAGGATACGGCAGCACAAGTTCGCCCCGGTTGTGTCCGTACACGGTTCCTCCCACCAGAAACAGCGGCACGTCAGACCCGATGCGCTCGGCCAGCGCGAAACGCCGCGGCCCGGACAAGGATGTGCCCAACTCCCGCTCAAGGCCCAACAGCGCTGCCGCTGCGTTTGCCGAGCCGGCACCGAGGCCGCCCTGCACCGCCAGGTTTTTCTGCAGGTGGATGTGGACTTCGGCATCCAGCTCCATCTCTGCTAACGCTGCCGCGGTCATGCGGTACACGGTGTTACGTCCGTCGGTGGGCACGCGCGGGTTGCTGCATGTGAGCGCGATCGAGGTGGCGGATGCACGGCGGGCGCTGACGGTTACCTGGTCGTGCAGTGCGATTGTCTGGTACAGGGTATGCAAGTGGTGAAAGCCGTCCGGCCGCGGCGGACCGATCCGCAGCCCCAGGTTGATCTTGGCGAAGGAGCAGACGGTTGTGGGCGGCGAGAGGGACATGTCAGATTCCGAGTGTAGCTGGGGCCGCCGGCTGTTCTTCATGCCCTGGAGTGCGAGGCAACCCTGCTGCAGATCCTTTCGAGTGGGGAGCCATCCCGCTCACGGCCTAGCGGTTGGCTAGAAAAGGCGTTCCCTAACCAATCGCCGCGGCTTCTGCGAAGGAGCGTTCTGCATCTGAGTGCGCAGGAGATTTCACGATGAAAGCACTTCCCTGGATCATTGCCGGTGTCGCGTTCGGCGCGGCCGCCTACTACATTGCCAACCTGCCGGAGCCGGGATACGCCGATCCGGACGTGGAAGACGCGGCAACCAAGAGCAACGTGTGGGGCGGCAAGCAGCGCATCAAGGGCACTGGGGGCAGCCTACTGGGCAAGGCGAAAGAGGGCTTTGGGCGCGCAACCGGCGATGAAGATCTGCAGGCCGAAGGTGTTGGCGACCAGGTGGTGGGCAGCGTCAAGGATGCGGCAGGCAAGGTAGCAGGTGCCGTAGGCGACACGCTGCATGACCTGAACCGGTCGTAAAGGAGTCCTGCGTCCGACATCCTGGCAAAGGCGGCGAAGCCGAAAGGACGTGTTTTCTGCCCGAAGAAGCGATGCGGGACAGGAGGAAAGCGCATTTTTTCGGCTACGTTTGCATGCTTCGCTCCGAGTCACAAAGGTGAGTTGAAGCGATTCGGCTAGTGCGCCGGCACCATGACAGCGTTCTCATCGACCTTGGGAATGCCGAAGTGGCCGCTGAGGTGCAATAGATCGAGCGGCCGCAGCGTGCAATCTACCGCGATCACGGACATGCTGCGGTCGCCGCGCGACAGTACCGTCACATTGTTGATGTTTCCGCCACTGAAGTGGAGCCACAGGTCGGTTGCTGCCGCACCGTTGTGCGCGTTGGCGTTGACCAAGTGCTTCCAACCCGCGCCGCGCAACTGCCCGTCAAGAAAGGCGAGCGCGCCGGGGTCGTAGCGGGCAAAGTCATGCGCGCGGTAGTTGCGGACGGTGACGGAGTTGAGCCCGGCCAGCACCCGTCGGGTAGCCGGATCCCCGCCCGAAAAGAAGCCGTCCGCAGCCTGTAGCATGGTCCGGTCAAACGTAAATGCTGACTGCGAGTAGGCGCTGCTCATCACCGCGTCAAAGTTCAGCGCGCCCGCCGACGGCGGCGCGGGATAGCTGGACGGCGGCGGGGCCGGATAGCCGGAAGGTGGTGGCGGAGCACCGTTGCCCACGGCGGGTTCCCCCAGCATTTGCGCGTAGAGCGCGCCGCCGGTCAGCACACCGGCAAGGATGGTTGCGGCGAAACGAACACGGCTGCGCTTGGGTCCGGCGGTAGTCATACTGTGTTGGACACGTTTTCCGCGCAGAGGTAGCACCCGAAGAAAGCATTTTCATGCGATCCCACTTTGACCTGCTCCGGTCTACCCCGTGGTATCACCGGGGGGTACTCTGCTGCGTCCATTAGGCTATGATGATGCGCATGCAGCTGCCCGGCCAACCCGTCGACTTTCTCCAGGAACTTGAGCAGCGGCTTGAGAACCTGCCGGATGCCGTGAAGGACGCGCTGCAGGAGACCGGCAGCAGCGCGCACCGCTTGCTGGTGGCGGCGGCGTGGGTCGTGGGCGGGCTCGGCGTGATTACCCTGGGTCTCCTCGCAGGCCGCGAGTTGCGCGGCCGCTACAAGGTAAAGCGCCGCACGCCGTATGACTACTACGCGCATTCCGGCGACCGCTCCTCCGGGTTGGACTACAGCGTCGGCATCTAGTTCCCACGCGGCTCTCATCTCTCCGTGGCCTTTCTTTCGGTAGAGTGGGAAGTGCGATGAGCGAGACAGTTGCATTTCTCTTTCCTGGGCAGGGTTCGCAGGCGGTTGGCATGGGCCGCGAACTTTCCGAGCAGTTCCCCGTTGCAAAAGCGGTGTTTGACGAGGCCGACCAAGCCCTTGGCTACTCCCTGTCGAAGCTGTGCTTTGCCGGCCCGGAAGAGCAGCTGAAGCAGACGGAGTTTACCCAGCCGGCGATCCTGACCGTGTCCGTTGCCGCCGCACGGGTGCTGGCTGAGCACGGCGTAACACCCGCGGTTGCCGCCGGGCATTCCCTGGGCGAGTACAGCGCGCACGTGGTGGCGGGCACGTTCTCCTTTGTCGACGCCGTGCGCACCGTACGCGCGCGCGGCCAGTTTATGCAGGAAGCCGTGCCGGAGGGAAAAGGCGCCATGTCCGCCGTCCTGGGGCTTGACGCCGCGCGCATCAGCGACCTGTGCCAACTGGCTTCAGACGAGCACAACTGCACCGTGGCTCCGGCAAACATGAACGCACCGGAGCAGACAGTGATATCGGGCGATGCCGCTGCCGTGGCCCGCGCAGGCGATCTTTGTAAGGAGGCGGGTGCCAAGCGCGTGGTACCGCTGCCTGTGTCCGCACCTTTCCATTGCAACCTGATGGCACCCGCGGCGGAGCGCCTGGCAAGCCAGTTGGAAGGTGTGGTGTTCAACGACCCCGCGTTCCCTGTCGCCAGCAACGTGGACGCACGCCTGCTCACCCGGCGGTCGGAAGCGCGCGACGCACTTATTCGCCAGGTGACCGGCGCGGTGCGTTGGACGGAGTGCATGGACCTGCTGCGCACGTCGTCCGGTGCGACGGTGTTTATTGAGGTGGGGCCGGGGCGTGTGCTGAGCGGCCTGCTGCGGCAGATTGACCGCGGGCTGAAGGCGGCCAACGTGGAAGACGCTGCAAGCCTGAAGAAGACGCTGGAACTGCTGCAGCCGCAGGCATGAACGCACGTCTCGTCATCCTGCGCGGGAGCGAAGGATTGAGAGAATTTTGCGACACCGCGCCGATGGCAAGATAGAACAGTGCCGCCGCTGCTCAGCATCGACCATCTCACGATTCGTTTCTCAGGTGCGGAGCGGCCCGCAGTGGACGGCATTTCCCTCGACATCACACAGGGCGAAGTGCTTGGATTGGTGGGCGAGTCGGGATCCGGCAAATCGCTTACTTCGCTGGCGATCCTGCGGTTGCTGCCGCCCTCCGCGGAGGTGACCGGTGACATTCGACTGGCGGCGGACGACCTACTCCGCCTGCCGGAGCGCCGGATGCGCGCCTTGCGCGGCAGCACTGTGAGCATGATCTTTCAGGAGCCCATGACCGCGCTGAACCCCTCCATGCCGGTAGGTGAGCAGGTGGCGGAGGCAGTGCGCGCCCACCACCCAAAACTTCCGCGAGGAGAGGTGCGCGACCGCGTGCTGCAGGCGTTTGAGCAGGTGGCGCTGCCTGACCCAACGCGGCGCCACCGCGATTACCCACACCAGTTTTCCGGCGGACAGCGCCAACGGATCCTGATCGCCATGGCCGTGGTGAACCAACCGCGGTTGCTGATTGCGGATGAGCCGACCACCGCGTTGGACGTGACCGTGCAGGCGCAGATTCTGCGGCTGCTGCGGAATCTGCGTGAGGAGCACGGGCTCAGCATGCTGTTCATCTCGCACGACCTTGCCGTGACCGCGCAGACAGCGGATCGCGTGGCGGTGATGCAGCGCGGCCGCGTGGTGGAGACAGGGATTGCCGCCGACCTGTTCGGCCGTCCGCAGCACCCTTACACGCGATCGCTACTAGCCGCCGTGCCCACCATGCGAACGGATCGCGCGCGGCCGCTGGCAACGCTGTAGCCGGCTGCCTCCGGCCCGTTCAGATAGCATGGGTGAGTTCGCGCAACTGCGCGGGCAGCAACAACTTATGCGCGCGCTCGTCATCTCGGACATTCACGGCAACTTGGAAGCGCTGCAGGCGGTGCTGGCCGCAGCCGGCCCCTGCGACCAAGTGTGGAACCTGGGCGACGTGGTGGGCTACGGTGCCAGCCCCAACCAGGTGGTGGCGTGTATGCGAGCCATCCAAACGCTGGGTGTTCGCGGCAACCATGACAAGGTGTGCGCGGGCCTTGCCTCTGCGCTGCAGTTCAACCCGGTGGCGCGAGACGCGGCGCTGTGGACCGAGCGGGAGCTTTCGCCGGAGTCGCGCGAGTGGCTGCAGGCGCAGCCGGGTGGACCCGTGCTGTGCGACGGCGACACAGTGGCCCTGTCGCACGGTTCGCCGCTGCACGAGGACATCTACATCCTGAACATCCGCGATGCTTGGGCTCCACTGCAGCAGATGGCGGTGCGATGCACCTTCTTCGGCCATACCCATGTGCAGGGCGGCTTTGGCTGGGAGAATGGCCGGTGGTTTGAGGTAAAGCCGCTGCAGGGGCGGCCGGACGCCGGGCGCTCCCGCTGGACGCTGCCGCTGGACGCCAGCAAGCGCTACCTGCTGAACCCGGGCTCTGTCGGACAGCCGCGTGACGGCGACTCGCGCGCCGCTTACGCCATCCTGGACAGCAGCGCACATACGATCACGTTCCATCGCGAGGCCTACGATATCGACGTGGCGGGCGGCCGCATCCTGCTGGCAGGGCTGCCGGAGCGCCTGGCAAAGCGACTGCACCAGGGCCGGTAGATCACCGGCACCTCTTGAAGCCTTCTAGATCGTCATCCTGAGCGAAAACAGGTCGTGGAACCTGATTACTCCACGTCGCGGACTTCGTGCAGCTTGAGGAAGTTGGTGCCGCCGATACGGCTGGCGGTGCCGCCCACGATGCCGAGCACCTCACGAGGGCGCACATGGCCCAATTTTGTGAGTGTTTCCTCGGCCATTTCCACCTGGAGGTCGCCCCCGCCAAAGCGGTCCACCTTTACCGGATAGACGCCCCACAGCATCATCGTCTTACCGATGACATTTTCTTCCGTGGAGAGCGAAAAGATGCGCGTTCCCGGCCGGTATTTCGACATCAGCCGCGCCGATGTGCCGGTCTCAGTAAAAATGGCAATGGCAGACAGGTCCAGGTCTTCCGCGGCCAGCGCCATGCTCTCGCAAATGGTCTCCGCCACGCTGAGCTTGAACGATCGTTGGTTGCGCGATGGCAACGGCGTGGACGAACGCTCCAGAGCCATCTGCGCCTCGCTTTCAACAATGATCTTCGCCATCATGGCCACGGCATGCACCGGGTACTTGCCCGCGGCAGACTCGGCGGACAGCATGACGGCATCCGTGCCGTCATAGATGGCGTTGGCCACGTCGCTGACTTCCGCACGCGTTGGGCGCGGATTGTCAATCATGCTTTCCAGCATCTGTGTGGCGGTGATGACTGGCTTGCGGTAGGCCAGGGCGCGGCGGATGATGTGCTTCTGGATGGCAGGCACCTTCTCCGGCGGCACCTCCACGCCCAGGTCGCCACGCGCCACCATCAGGCCGTCGGTTTCCTCCAGGATTTCTTCGAGATTTTCGATGGCCTGCGGCTTTTCCAGCTTGGCCACGATCCACGCATCGCAGTTCAGTTCCTTCATGCGGCGGCGCGTGTAGCGAATGTCCTCTGCCGTGCGCACGAACGACAGGGCGATGGCATGGACGTTCTGCGTGGCGATGAACTCGAGGTCGATCTCGTCCTTCTCGGTCAGCGCGGGCACCTTCACCGGGATGCCGGGCAGGTTGATGCCCTTGTTCTCACCCAGCATGCCGCCGTTGATGATGTCGCAGACCACGTCCTCGCCCACAATCTCCGCCACGCGCAGCTCAATCAGTCCGTCGGACAGGAGGATGGCGTCACCCGGTCCCAGGTTTTCCGCCAGCGTGGGGAACACCGTGCTCACCTTCTCGGCAGTGCCCTTCATCTCGCGCGGCGTGATGGTCAGGCGCTTGCCTGCTTCCAGCAGAACGGGCTTGCCTTCCACCAGCTTGCACGTGCGGATCTTGGGACCCTGCAGGTCGGCCAGGATGCAGATGGGCTTCCCTTCGCTCTCGCTGACAGCGCGGACCATCTTGATGAGGTCGGCCTTTTGCTCATGCGTGCCATGGGAAAAGTTCAGGCGCGCCACGTCCAGGCCCGCGCGCACGAGTTGGCGAAAGACCTCTGGTGTCGAACAGGCCGGTCCAAGGGTGCCCACGATCTTTGCGCTGCGGCCCAGGCCGGGCATGGTGTTACTGTCTGTCATCGTTCTCCGCGGCAGAAGAGCATGGTGCTCACGTGCCCCCTTTGGATTCTACGTTGCGCGCATCACAGTGGACGTAAATACGGACGGACTAATGCTGTTCTGCCTTGTTGAAGTCGGTCTTGTAGGTGAGGCTGCCGCTTGTCGTGTTCAGCTTCGGCACCATAATGCCTGCGTCGCTTAGCGCCTTGGCCTGCGTTTCGCCAAAGTGCGGAGCCAAGTAGGTCCCTGAGAAGGTGTGCGTTCCGGGTGACGTGAAGTAATGATGCACGTGCGTGCTGATGTAGAGCGACTCCCCGGGCTTCAACAGCTGCCACGTCTGAGCAGTCTTAGTAATCGATGGCGGGGGCGTAGAAGGCACCATGCCTCCGCCATCACAACTGCCGTTCCCCGTGCCCAGGCCTGTGCCTGCAGGTGGTTGCCATGCCTGGCTCAAGATAAGGCTTCCACTAACGGATGCACCGCCACAATCCAGCGTCGGATTCGGTATGCGTAGCATTTTTTGGCCGACGTTGAGCAAATGGAATGTGAAGACCTGCGGCAGACCGTCGTGCAACGGTCCAGGTTCAAGTATCAAGCTGAGTTCCGGCAGTTCCTCCGCACTGACAGGCGCCTGCGCCGGCAAGGTAAATGAGCAAGCCAGAAGGGTAACTAACAAGAAGCGCAGGCAGAGTCTCATGGCGTGATTCAGTCCTTATACTCAAATGTCTAGCGAATTGGACACTACAGTTTTGCACCGAGCGAGTGCAACGTCTGCTTTGCATCCCTGCCCAACTCCGCGTTCAACTCCGCGCCACACAACACCGTAAGCGAGGTAAGGAACAGCCAGATGAGCAGCACAATGCCCGTACCCAGTGAGCCGTACACGCGGGAGTAGTCTGCGTAGCGCGTAACGTAGAAGCCGAAGCCAAGCGTGGTGAGGAACCACGTTGCCGTGGCGAACGCCGCACCCGGCAGCACACGCCTCCAGAGCGGACGCACCGGGATCGCGAACCGATAAATAAAAGCCAGCACCGCGGCTGTGGCGCACAACGAAGAGATCCACCGAATGGCGTTGCCAGTCCAGTACAGGCCCGCTTCCATGCCGTGCGGCGAGTAGTGCATGAGAGCCGTGAGCAGAAAATGCCCAAAGATGATGAGCACGCTGGCAGCGGCCAACGGAACCAGTGCGATGGGCACCAGCAGGTACGACTGCACCTGCTTGCGAACGGCACCACGCCAACCCGGTCCCCAGCACTCCTCGCTCAGGCCGTAGGCGCGCCGGAAGCCTTCCATGAGCGTGCCCAGCACGCCGCCCGCACCGTACACGCTGACCAGCGCCGCGCCCAGCAGCACCGTTGCACTCTGCGGCGAACTGTGGGCCGTGATGAAGTACTTCTCAAACAGCGGAGCCACAGCAGCCGGCAGCACGCGGTTCATGAAGATGGCTAGTTGATAGCGCAACGGCGCGCTGTACGGCAACATCGTGACCAGGGCCGCCATCAGGCCGAGCATCGGAAAGACGGCGAAGACCGCCGAGTAGGCCGTCGCCTTGGCTGTGGTCAGGCAATCGTGCTGAAAGGCGTTCCAGTAGGCTAGGCGCACCTTGTCGGTAAAGCGGAGACTTTCCTCGCCGAACCCACGCGCATGGTCCGTCACGGAGCGACGCAGGTATGCGCTGCGATTGACCCGCTCCGTGGTTGCGTCGACGCCCTGCACACCACCAGCATAGCTGCGCAGGTGTCGCCGCGGAGCCGCAGGCACCGTCAAACAGGCATGCGCCCCTGCCACACCCTTGCCACTGCCTGTCTTCTGCTCTCTCCGTCCCTCTCGCAACTGGTGGCTCAGACGCCAACGCCGACGACGCTGAACGTGACCGCCAACCTGGTGGTCGTGCCGGTGACCGTGCGCGACACCAAGGAGAAGCTGGTGCCGACGCTGAAACGCGAGGACTTCACGCTCACAGTGGACGGCAAGCCGCAGGCCATTCGCTACTTTGACCGGGAGGATGACCTGCCGCTGACGGTGGGCCTGCTGGTCGACGTAAGCGGCAGCCAGCGCACCGTCCTGGATGCGGAGCGCACCGCGAGTGCGGCCTTTCTGGATGGAATGCTGAAGCCCGGTCGCGACCAGGCGTTTGTCGTTCAGTTCGGTCACTCGGCCGACCTGCTGGCCGACATCACGCCGTCGTTGCCGAAGCTGCAGGCCGGACTGCAGAAGATCGACGCAGACGCGGACCGACCCAGCTTTCGCAGCGGCGATCCACAGGACACGTCACAGGACAGCGGCAGTGGCGATCAGGGAAACAACAGCGGTGGACGCGGCGGATCCGGCAGAAGGGCCGGCGGACGTGGTGGCAGTTCTGCCGGAGGCGGCACCGTGCTGTACGACGCGGTATATCTTTCGTCCGACGAGGTCCTGAAGAAGGTACCGAGTAAGGGCGGGCAGACACGCAAGGCGATCGTCCTGCTCACGGACGGAGACGATCGCGGCAGCAAGGAATCGCTTACGGAAGCCATTGAGGCCGCGCAGCGCACAGACGCAACGCTATACGCCATCTACTACCGCGGCGAGGAGTCCCACGGCTTTGGCGGTGGCGGATATCCAGGTGGACGCGGCGGCGGCGGTGGGTTCCCCGGAGGACGCGGTGGTGGGTTCCCCGGTGGTGGCTATCCAGGCGGCGGTGGCCGTGGGGGAGAGCGTGTGGATGGCAAGAAGATCCTGGAGCGCATGGCCGGCGAGACGGGCGGCCGCGTCTACGAGGTCACCAAGAAGATGCCGCTGAGCGATATTTACAAGGAGATCGCAGAGGAGTTGCGCAGCCAGTACCGGCTCGGCTTTAGTCCGGCGAACACGGACGAGGGCTTTCACCGCGTGGAGGTGGACGTGCCAAAAGGTAAGAAGCTGGTGCTGCAGGCGCGCAACGGGTACTACACTGGCACGGTTGCTGCAAAGCCGTAAAATACACCGTTGGCCATCGACACGGACGAAGTAGACAAAAGCGGGTGCGTAGAATCTCGCACCCGCTCAAGAACACCTGCGCAGCCTAGGCCACGCGACGGCGGAACACCGCGACAGCACCGGCCATCCCGGTTCCTAACAACAACAGAGAAGACGGCTCCGGCGTCACCGCCACGGCGGCTGGTGCGACGTAGACGCCAAAAGGCTGCGTGCCCAACACCGTGTTGGAGGGGCCACCGTAGAGCTTCACCGAACCGATGTAGCTATTGCTTGGGCTGGCTGCTGGAACCGTCAGTGTGAACAGCAGACCGGTGTAGCTCTGACCTGGTGCCAGCGACAGCGGAAAGGTATTGAGAAAGCCGCTCTGATCGATGGTAAAGCTGTTCGTCGGGTTGATGGCGAAGGTCAGGGTGTTGAGGTCCTCAAAGCCGGTGTTGGTGGAGGGCGCGGAGACCGTCGCGTTGTAAGACAGCGTGCCCCCTGACGCGGTAACGCTTTGCGAAGGATTCGTTAACGTGAAGGTTACGCTGTCGGCGTGCGCCGCGACGAGGGAGAAGAAAGAAACGGCAAGAGCTGCAAGACGAAGACGCATGGTTTGATGACTCCGAAGGGTTGTGGCGGGAGACTTGCTCCCGCCGTGGGTTGAAGTTACGCGCAGCGCTTGACGCATACAGCCCGTTACGGCAAAACCACACGCTGGCCCAGGCTGAAGCTTCCGGTCGAGTATTTTCCGCCGATCTGCACCGAGCTGCGCGAACCCGAGCTTCCTGCGTTTGCGGGGAAGCTGAGCGTTCGTGAGGCAGAGCCACCAACCCCGACGTCACCAATCTGCAGCGGCAGCGCCGTCGTAGTCGCTGTGCCGCCCAATAACGCAGACGTTACCTGCACTGCCTGCGCGGTTGCCGTGCCTGAGTTGTTCACCGTCACGGTCGCCTGGTAGGAGCCGTCCGCGAGCTTGCTGAGCGTAACGCTGGCTGACACCTGCGCCTGACCGGCAGCCGCAGCGGGCACGTTCAGGTAGCCGACGATCCCGTCGTGGTCGGTGGAGACTTCCGGACGCGTGGCATCGTTACGGAAGACGACCGGGAAGTCGGCATTCCAGTGAGCGGCCTGCGTGGAGATGATGCCCGCGATGTCCTGCGTGACTAGGAAGTGATCGATGCTCTGCGCGTAGCCGTCGAACACGTACGAGTAGGCTCCGGCTGGCACGTTGGTGGGTGCTGCATCCACCAGCACCGGGTTCACCAGGCCGGCAGCGCCGGGTACCACGTCCTGTGATGCGGGAGCCGGGTTACCGCGGATGACGCCGATGGAGTCCACCAGGCCGTCGTTCATGTCGAAGGCGTTGAAGTCGCCAACGACGATGACGTGCTCGCCGTTGCTCTGGTAGCCCTGGACGAGGTTTGCCAGGTACTCCGCCTGAGCCTCACGCTTAGCGCGAACGGTGGCGCCGGTGGACGAGTCGGTAATGCTGTTGAGCGACCGCAGGTGGTTCACGATAACGGTCAGCGGGTAGTCTGCAGCGCCGTTCGGACGCTTGATGCCGGCGTGCAGCACCAGCGGCGGACGGTCGTTGAGCAGCGTCGCCGCGCCGCCGGGTGCGCTGTAGGTTGCCGTCTTGCCGAACTGGTCCACGCTCACCACATCAACCTTCGAGGGCTTCACCAGGAACGCCACATTGATGGCGCTCGGATCGTTCCCCTGCTGGAGGTAAGGCTGGTACTGGGGATCCGTCTGGCCGGCAGCTACTGCATCCGCGCTGATCTTGTTGCTCAGGTCGGTCAGTGTCTGCAGGTTCTCCATCTCTTCCAGCGCCAGAATGTCCGGCAGGTTGAGCACGTTACGGATACCCAGTGAGGCCTTGCTCAACCGCAACTGGTACGCGGCCGCGGTCAGCGTCACCGCACCGGGCGTATCGGCGACGTTGTTGTAGAAGCGCTCCATGTTCTGGTCGCCGATGGTGATCTGGCCCGCACCCGCAGCGGGCAGCATGGATGCCGTGATGCCGTTGGAGGCAATGGTGGGACGGTTTGCCGCATCAAGCACCACGGCAGGTTCGCCCGCGTAATTGGTCGAATCCACGACGCCGGTCACGTTGTTGAGCACTGCACCGGTGATCAGGTTGAGTGCCGTGCCGCCGGTCGCGAAGGAATCGACCAGAAAGGTTTCCGGATCATCGTCAAAGCGCGGGATGGAAGAAGACTGTGATGCTGTAAACGGATCGCGCACTTCCAGGCCAGGCTCGCGCGTTGGACGCGGCAGACCGGTCACCTCACCCCAGAACTGGCCGTTGGAGGTGTACGTCTCGTTGGCTTCGCTCAGCGTGCCGTCCGTCGGCTGTGTCACCGTCAGGCTGGGCACGGTGACGCGCATCCCCTGCAGGTACAGCAACTGCTGGATGCCGCCGCTCGGGCTGGGATTGCTGGTTGTCAACGTGATGGGCGTGGGCAGGGTGTTGTTGGTGGTGAGAACGCTGAAACCGGTGGGCTTGGTCAGTTCCAGGCCCGGCAGCGCTGTTGTGGTAGCAGCGGGATACAGGGCTACCGTGCCCGACACCTGAACCTCCGTGCCGACCGTTGCCCCTGCGGGCACCTGACCGGAACCGGTGAACACCACCAGCCCCTCAGAGGTCTGCGGGTCGCCGTCTGCCTCGCTGTCACGCGCCTGGAGGTAGTAGCCATTGCCCACAACGCTGGTGACAATGCCGTGCGTCATGACCACTTGGCCCACGTAGGGCGAAGTGCCGGGCGTATTGCCCTGGATGCTGTGAATGGGCACAAAGGCCACCGGCGCGGTCACCGTAAGAACCGTAGTGGCCTTGCTGGATTGCGAGCCGGAGTTGGTGCCGGTCACCGTAAAGGTGTACGAGGCAGGTGCAGTCGAAGACGGCACAGGGACCGTATCGCTGTACGTTCCGTCGTTGGCGGTTACATCGCCGTGGCTGCCGTCGTCGTAAAGCGGCTGCGTGGTGGAACCGCCCAGGCTGCTCAGGTCCGCTGTTACAGTCAGGCCTTGGGTGCCGGTCGCGGTCAGCAGGGTGGATTGGCCAGCGTTCACGCTGGCAGGTGTGACAAACGCCGCGGAAATCACCGTTGCACCGCAGGGCGTGGGCGTGGCGGACGAGTTGCGCGCGGCGGCTGACGTCAGCGCAAATTCGGTCGCGTTGTTGTCCGCGTCCACGCAGGCGTTGGTGCGCGCGATGGCCTGCGATACCGTCGGCGCGGTGGCGCGAGCCGTTTCGTAGCAGTTGGCGGTGCTGCCGTAGCCTACAAAGTCGACGTAACTGGTCGGGCAGCCTGATGCATTCGAGAGCGCTGCGGTGCTGTTGGTGACGTAGATACGTCCCGCTGCCGCACCCATTGCAAGGTTGGAGCTGGTCTGGTCGGCAGTGGAGGGCAGCGCAGCACCTACTGTGCCGGGCGTGGCCTGGATGAGGTATCGCTGACCCGGCTGCAGGATCACGCTGCCCTGCACGGGGCTGATCACAGGCGTGGACGTGGCGGATGCCGTCGCCGAGAAGTACTGCAGCGCCCAACCGGTAATGTTCACGGCGGCACCGGACAGGTTGAACAGCTCGACGTAGTCTGCGTTGTAGGTCGCGCCGGAGTTACCGCCAGCCGTGTACACCTGGCTAATCACGACCGTCGATGACGCTGCCCGTGCCTCCACGGCAGCGCAGAGCGAGACAAGAAGCAGCGCAAGCGCAACACAGCGCCTGCGGAGACGGGAACCCTGAAGTCGGAGCATGTCTCGAATCTACACAGGACAGCCACCGGAACAAACAATGTTCCGTGAAGTTTGGCCAACGGGCTGTGGAGAATCGACACGCAACCCAAGACATTTCAGCATCGCCACAACCGCCGCTGGATGCGCAGCTACTACGGCTGGTGGGTCACCCGCTCCCAGAAGCCAGACGTCAATAGAGGGTCTTTGTAGCGAGCAAACTGCTGCCACTGGGGGTAGGCCGTCTGGAACTGCGCGGCGGTCATCCGAGCATCCTTGGCCGGGTACAGCTTGCCGCCAAAGTCAAGCGTCATGCTGGCCAAGCGGTCGAACAGCGGGAAGCTCTTGTCCGGCTTGATGGGGAAGTCCAGCGCCAGCGTGATGCCGGGCTGTGGGAAGCTCATTAGACCCGGCGAAGGCTTGTCACCAAACGCCTTGAGCACGGCGAGAAAGCTCGCCAGTCCGCTCTTTGCCACCTCATTCAGGATGGCGATGGTGCCCTCGCGCGCGCTCTCCCAGGGAATGGCGTATTGAAACTGCAAGAGGCCGCTCTTGCCGTACAGCCGATTCCAGCGCAGCACCTTGTCCAGCGGATAGAAAAACGGCTCGTAATCCTGCAAGGCGTGAACGCGCGTCTTCACCTGCTTATGGAAGAACACGGTATTGAAGGCAGCAACCGTTGTACCATTCAGCGCAAAGGACGGCGCGTCGAACGGGAACACAAGCTTCGGATCGGGCGAGGCGGTGAGTTTATCCGGGATCTTGGAATGATCGCCCAGCATAAAGATGCCACGGGCGAAGTTCTTGCCGGTGCTGGTGCAGTCCACCCAACTCACCGTGTATTCCACATTCTTGTACTGGTCGGTGAGCTGCAAAAACTCGTCCACACCGTGGAACTGGATGCCCTCATAGTCGATCAGGCGCGACACGATGGGTTTGAGCCGCAGCTGCAGCCAGGTGATGACACCGGTGAGCCCCAGACCGCCGATCGTGGCCGCGTACCAGTCGGGGTTCTCCGTGGGCGAACAGCGCATGCGCGTGCCGTCGCTGCGTACCAACTCAAACTGCGTCACATGCGCGCCAAAGGTGCCGTTGATGTGGTGGTTCTTGCCATGGATGTCATTCGCCACAGCGCCACCCAGGGTGACGTACTTGGTGCCCGGAGAGACCGGCAGGAACCAGCCGCGCGGCACCGCGAAATCCAGCAACTGCGCCAGCGTCAGGCCGGCCTCGGCTGTAAGCAGGCCTTGCTCCGCGTCAAAAGCCAGCAGGCGGTTCATGCCGGTCGCCACGAGCAGGTGACCGTCTTTTAGCAGGCAACTGTCGCCATAACTGCGACCCATGCCAACGGGCAGCGCACCGTCCGGCATGCCGTTGAACCTTGTCAGCACCGCCGGGTAATCGCTTTGCCAGCTGAGCGGCACGAGCTTCGCGTCGTAGTTCGGGTAGCGCCCCCAGGAACTGAAGGGCGCTTTACCCTGGAAGCCGGGCTCACCCTGGGCGGGGTGCGGGCCGGCGGGAGCGTTGTCTGTCTCCCGCGCAACGGAATCAGCAAAATTGGCCATCCACAGTAGGATACCGGACACTTTCCGCGGCGGCCCTGCAATGGAGCGCGATGGCAGACACAGTGCGTTTTAGGAGGGCTGCTGCGGTACAGATGGCGCTGCAGGTACCGGGTAGAGCGGCACCTTTTCTCCGTCGCGCTCTAACTGGATGTAGTACGCGTCCAGCGGCACCTGAAAGGTCTCGGCCTTGGCCGGCATGGATTTCCATTCGGCTGTGGGGTGCAGCAGGATAGGGTGTTGCGGATCACCGGCGCGGATGGGCATGTCAAAGCCCGGTTCAGACGCCTGCCAGCGATAGCTCACCGTACCGGCTGCTTTGTCGAATTTAAGCTGTAGCTCCGGCAGGGGGGCGTGTCGCAGGTACTCCATAAACACGGCAGTGTAATCATGACCAAGCTTGTCATTCCAGTACCGGATGACATCTTCTGTAAGGACTGTCTTGTACTTGAACTGCTCGTAGAAGCCGTGAAGCGTGGCCCACCACTTCGCGTCGTCGTCCACAATCGAGCGTAGCGTGTTCAGGAACAGGGTGCCCTTGAAGTATTGATCCTCGTCTGTCGGCTCGTTACCGGTGCCGCGAAGCCCGACGATGGGACGCAGGTTCTTTACCTTTCTCTTGTAACCGTTGACGTACCGGATGGCCTCCGCTTTTCCCCACCTGCCCTCCACGTACACGTCTTCCATGTAGGTCGTAAAGCCCTCATGGATCCACATGTCGGCAGGGTCTGCGGCGGTTACGGCGTTGCCGAACCACTCATGCCCGCTCTCGTGAACGATGATGAAGTCGAACTTCGGGCTGATACCAACCCCAGTCCAGTCGCGGTGGCCGGGTCTGCCGTAGCCGTTCTGAAATCCATTGCCATACGCGACGGCACTCTGGTGTTCCATGCCCGCATACGGTACCTGCACCAGCTTGTAGCCATCGCGGAGGAACGGGTACTCACCCACTTTCTGATCGAAAATCTTCAGCATGGGCCGCGCCTGTGCAAACTGCTGCTTCGCCCGCGCGAGGTCTTCGGGCTTGGCGTAGAAGTCGATGGACAGCTTGCCCAGCGGCCGGTCCGACCAATGCATGTAGTCTGCGATGTTCAGCGCAACGTCGTAGTTGTTGATGGGGTAGGTCACCCGCCAGTCCCACTCGGTAAAACCGTCGTGTAGGTCCTTGTGTCCAATCAGCCGGCCGTTCGACACGTCCATCAACCCGGCGGGTGCCTCCACGTGCAGGTCCACGCCTTCCTGTGGCTCGTCTTGCCACTGATCCTTATTCGGCCACCAGACCCGTGCACCGTTGCCCTCGCAAGCGGTGAAGATCCATGGCTTTCCAGCGGCATCCTTCTCGAAAGAGATGCCGCCAAAGCGGCCCGCCGTCCGCGGTTTCCCGCTGTAAAACACGTCCACGGTGTAGATCTGTCCCTTGCGCAGCGTTTCTGCCACGTCGACAAAAAACGATTCCTCCTGCCGGCTGACGGTGACCGGCTTGCCGTGGATATGGACTTTGTCAATGTCGAGTTCGCGCGCCAGGTCCAGCTGGATGCGGGAGCCATCCTCCAGCATGCGAAAGCGTACCTGGTTGTCACCGCGCAGCGTGCCCGTGGCTGGATCCGCGCGCACCGTGAGCGTGTAATGCAGCAGATCGTTGTTGGCGCGATAGGGACCGTACTCGCCCAGCAGACGCTCACCCTCTGGCGAGAGCGCCTCGCGCGCTGGCACCGCCGGTACAGTAGGACGCGCGGGCAACGGGTCGGCACTCTGCTGAGCAGCACCGAATAAGGGAAGCGCGAGAAGCCAGACGAGGCAAGCGGAACGCATGGCCACAGACTAATTGCTGCACTCATGCGCAAGCCAGACGCGGAAAGAGCGAGCCCGGCAACAACCGGACTCGCCCGTGTTCCCCTGAAAATGCGTGCTACGCCGCGGCGCGCTCGCTGCGAGCCTTGTCGTTCGCTGTCTTGGCGGTAGTGGCCAGCGCGGCGAAGCCTGCTGCGTCGTTCGTGGCAATGTCGCTGAGCACCTTGCGGTCGAGCTCGACGCCGGCCTTCTTCAGCCCGCTCACGAATGTCGAGTAGCTCATGCCGTTCAGGCGAGCGCCCGCGCCGATGCGCACGATCCAAAGCGAGCGGAACTGCCGCTTCTTCTGCTTACGGCCGATGTAGGCAAACTTCAGGCCGCGCTCGACGGCTTCCTGCGCTGCCTGGTAAAGCTTTGATTTTGTGAGGAAGTAACCGGATGCGCGCCCAAGAATCTTCTTGCGACGATCTCGGCGCTTTGTGCCACGTTTTACGCGGGGCATGGGTGTTGCTCCTTTTGCGAACTTCGTTGGTCAGCGGCTGGAGGTAAGGATGATCTCTCGATCAAAGCCTCTTCACACGCTTGCTGCTTTCCGCCTCGTAATCGATCCGCTGGATCGAGGGCCCGGGAACGCTTTGCTTCGGACCGTTGCGTGAAACCACTCACGCGGCTGGACAGAAAATTTAGGTACCTGCGGCCAAATGGCCTCAGGCGTAGGGGATCATCCGGCTGACCTTGGCGTGATCGCCGTCGGACACGTAAGCCTGCGATGTGAGCTTGCGCTTCACCTTCGTCGATTTCGAGGTCAGGATGTGGCGCTTCTTGGTCTGGCCGCGCTTAATTTTGCCGGTGCCAGTCTTTGAAAAGCGCTTTGCAGCCCCTGAGTGGGTCTTGAGCTTGGGCATTGTGGTGTTCCTGTCAAGTATCACCGCGCGAGCAGACCCGCCGGTGTAAGCCGCCCATGGAACGGGCAACTTACGGAGTATAACCCAAACGTCTGGTCGGCTCCGAGTGCCTCCACAGACAACGAACAGACGCGTCTGAGGCCAGACCTGAAGCTGGCAGGGCGTGGCGCTCCAGATGGTAGACTGAAAAGGTATAGAGCCCTCCGGAAAACCCCGCATCTTCTGCGTTTTTCAGCGGTTTGCGCTCGCCGAACTTCAGGAGACGAATGGCTACCGAAACGCCCCTGCTTGACCTGCAACAGACTGATTCGACGAACACGGCCGAGCCCGTCACCTCTGAAACCGGCAAGCCGTCGTATACCAGCGCCAACATCAAGATCCTGGAAGGCCTGGAGGCCGTCCGTCTGCGTCCGGCCATGTACATCGGCTCCACCGGCGAGCAAGGCCTGCACCACCTGGTTTATGAGGTTGTCGACAACTCCGTGGACGAAGCGTTGGCCGGTCATGCCACGCGCATCGACTGCACCATCCACGTCGACAACTCCATTACCGTCACAGACGACGGCCGCGGCATACCCGTGGACATGAAGGACCTGGGCAATGGCGAACAGATGCCTGCAGTCCAGGTGGTGCTGACCAAGCTGCACGCAGGTGGCAAGTTCGACGCCAGCAGCTACAAAGTCTCCGGCGGCCTCCACGGCGTGGGCGTCAGCTGCGTCAATGCGCTGAGCGAAGAGTTCGACGTGGAGATCTGGCGTGACGGCCACACCTGGCAGCAGGACTACAGCAAGGGCGACCCCATCAGCGATGTGCGCCAGGTGGGTGTCACGCAGAAGCGCGGCACCAAGGTTCACTTCCTGCCGGACAAGACCATCTTCAGCGTCCACGAGTACAACTACGACATTCTGGCCGGACGTCTGCGGCAGCTAGCCTTCTTGAACAAGGGCATCGCGATTACCCTGACCGATCAGCGCACCACCGACGCCAAGTCCGGCGAGTACAAGTCTGCCGAGTTCAAGTACAAAGGTGGCATCGAGGAGTTCATCCGCCACCTGAACAAGGGAAAGGCCGTCCTGCACGAAAAGCCCATCTATATGGAGGCGGAACGCGGCCAACTGGTGATGGAGATCGCGCTGCAGTACAACGATGCGTACTCCGAGACGGTGTTCAGCTTCGCCAACAACATCAACACGGTCGATGGCGGCACGCACCTTTCAGGCTTCCGCACTTCCCTGACCCGCACCATTAACACGGCAGGTCAGTCACTGGGCCTGTTCAAGGACCTGAAGGAGTCGCTCTCGGGCGACGACGTGCGCGAGGGCCTGGTGGCCGTGGTAAGCGTCAAGCTGCCACAGCCCCAGTTCGAGGGCCAGACCAAGGGCAAGCTCAACTCCGACATCTCGGGCCAGGTGCAATCGTTCGTCAATGAGCGGCTGGGTGTCTTTTTTGAGCAGAATCCGCAGGTCGCCAAGAAGATTATCAATAAGGCTATTGAAGCCGCCCGCGCCCGCGAAGCCGCACGCAAGGCACGCGACCTGACCCGCCGCAAGGGTGCACTGGACGGCGGCGGCCTGCCCGGCAAGCTGGCCGATTGCTCCGAGCGCCAACCCGACCGTTGCGAACTCTATCTAGTCGAGGGTGAATCCGCAGGCGGCACCGCCAAGCAAGGCCGCGACCGCCGCTTCCAGGCCATCCTGCCGCTCAAGGGCAAGATCCTCAACGTGGAAAAGGCCCGTTACGACAAGATGCTGGGCCACGAGGAAATTCGTGCCATGATCACGGCGCTGGGCACGGGCATCGGCAAGGATGACTTTTCACTCGAGAAGCTGCGCTACGGCAAGCTGATCCTGATGACGGACGCCGACGTGGACGGCTCGCACATCCGCACGCTCTTGCTCACCTTCTTCTTCCGGCACATGACGCAGCTGATCCTGCGCGGCCACGTCTACATCGCACAGCCACCGCTCTACAAGATCAAGAAGGGCAAGTTCGAGCAGTACATCAAAGACGACCGCGACTTTGTCAAGGTGATGGTCAAGCGCGCCGCGGACGGCATGGTCGTCCACTACGGGGAGGGTGGTCGCGAGAAAGGGCAGACCGTCGAAGGCTCAGAACTGACCAAGTTTATGGGCGGCCTGAACGAATACTTGGGCTTCTTTGACAAGGCGGACAAGCGTTTTCGCAACGAGCTCGTCACGGCTAAAGTCGCCGAGCTGTTCGCGAACGAGGGCAAAGAGCCTGCGAGGCGCGTCGACTTCGAATCCACAGACAAGCTGTCGCAGCTTGCGGAATTCCTCAAGAGCATCGCCAAGGATTGGCAGTTCAAGTCAGTCGGCGGACCGGTGCGCGATGAAGAGCACGGCACCTGGTCGCTGGAATATGTGGACGCTCAGGGAGCACACCGTCTAATTGATTTCACCAGCGTCAACAGCCCGGAGATGCGGCAGATGCTGGGCAAGTACGCTCAGATCCGCGAGTATTTGAAGCCGCCTTTCTTTGTCGAGTACGCCGTCAAGACCAAAGACAGCAAGGCTGCCATTGCCGCAGAAGACGAAGCCGAAGAGGTAAGCGAAACCGAGGGCGTCGTAGATGTCATCGCCGCCGCTCCCGGTACGGCGACGGAAGCCAAAGGTCCTGCACGTAAACCAGCCAAGGCAGCGCAAGATCCGGTCGAAAAGGAGACACCCCGCGACCTTTTCGAGTACGTGATTGAGCAGGGCAAGAAGGAATACCAGGTGCAGCGCTACAAGGGCCTGGGCGAAATGACCGCCGAGCAGCTCTGGGAAACGACCATGGACCCGGAACGTCGCACGCTGCTGCAGGTCCGGCTCGAGGATATCGCGGCAACAGAGGAAATCTTCACCACCTTGATGGGCGAAGACGTGGAAAGCCGCCGCCGGTTTATCGAGGAAAACGCGCTGGACGTCAAGAATCTCGACATATAGGAGGAGGGGGCAGGCCATCCACGTCGCCCGCTCTGTCGCCCTGTGGGCCAGGGGTTGCTCAAAAGGTGCTTTGCTGAAGGATTTCTAGGCGGCGCGGGCTCCTTTCGGAACTTTGTTCGTCCAGCGGAAATCTTTTACCTTCCTGCCAAGAAAGACCCCGAAGATTTTTCTAAAGTTTTGGCGCAGTATGGCTATGATGATTTGGTATCCCCCGCGATATCACAATCGTCAGCGGTGGAACGAATCCCCAGGAGTTTTCACCCATGAACCGTTTCTCCCGTCTGTTTGCTACCTCCGCCCTCGTTCTTGCAGCCTGCGGCGTCGCCAGCGCGACGCCGATCGCCGCCGGTGGCAGCGTCACTGCCTCCATGGTTACCCCCGGTTCGCTGACGTTTGTCGGTGGAACCGGCACCCCCGTCGCGTTCACGTCACAGGCCGCGCCGGGCCTGGCATCCACCTTTAGCGGCACCTATGTTGAGAATGTCTTCCGCGACACAGGCAACACGCTTTGCGGCACCGGTGGCAACTGCCTCACCTTCATCATCCAGGTGAACAACAGCTCGAGCAGCACCGATGGCATCGAGACTGTGACGACCGGTCCGTTCAGCAGCCTGTTCACCTACAATGTGGGTTACAACAATGCGACTCCGGCCGGTACCAACCCTGCGGGTGGACGGGCACCTTTGTATATCACCGACTCGACGACCGGAACCATGGCGTTCAACTTTACCAGCCAGGGCAATCTCGCAACCTCGCTGATGCCGGGTATGTCTTCGTCATACCTGATCATCCAGACCAGCGCTACCAGCTTCGCCCCGGGCAACCTGAGCTTCCAGGATAACCAGACCGCGACTGTGGCCGGATTCATCCCTTCGGTTGCAGTCACGCCGGAGCCGAGCTCGCTCGTCCTGCTGGGCACGGGCTTCATCGGTGCCGCAACCACGGTGCTGCGCCGCCGCAAGCTGATCGCGTAAGCAGTTTTCGTTAGCGTTCAGAGCAGTTACCCCCGCAAAACGTAATATCAGGGCCGGAGCCAGTTCTCTCAAAGGGAACGGCTCCGGCCTTTGATATTGCGCTTCAGAGTGTAAGCAACCTTCTTCGAGTGCCTTCCGGCTAGCATCACGGAAGTTCTTCTCACCGCAGTGGTGATGAGTTGGACTGACTTTTCGACCGGAGTTGTGACGTGAACTTTGCTTCAAGGCTCTCTGCTGCTGCTTTTTCTCTGCTGACCATTGGTTCGGTCGCCCACGCGACACCCCTTGCTGTTGGAGGCAGTGTCGCGGCTGCCCCTGTTATCACCACTCCGACGCAATATCTCGCGTTCATCAACAACGCGCCGTTTGTCTCGCAGGCGCCCGCAGGCCTTTCGCCCACCATCTCCGGCACCTACTCCACCGCCGTATACAAAGACAGTGCCAATACGCTTTGCGGCTCTCTTGGCAGCTGCTTAAGCTTTGCGATACAGGTGAGCAACAGCTCCGGCAGTACCGACGGCATCGAGACTGTCACCACCGGCCCGTTCAGCAGCCTGTTCACATACAACGTCGGGTATGCGGCGGCCACTGGTGTAAACGCCCCTCTCCAGGTCACCGACTCCTCTAGCGGCGCCATCGCCTTCAAATTCACGATGAACGGCATCTGGAGCAACATGATCATGCCCGGTAACACATCGGACGTTCTGATCATCCAGACCAGTGCGACGAACTTCGCCATGGGCAACTTGAGCTTCCAGGACAGTCAGACCGCTACGGTAGCGGGGTACATTGCCACGACGCCAGAGCCGAGTTCGCTTGCTCTGCTCGGAACAGGACTGTTGGGAACAGCCGTGACCGTGCTCCGCCGTCAAAGCCGAGCCGTGTAGTCCACATCCGCAGATGGCAATGCAAGGGGCTGCACCGAAGGCGCAGCCCCGTTTGCGCAGTTATGGAGCTTTCTCAGGAGCGGAACCGTGCAGTGCTCCCAGCAGTTGCGAATCGGTGGTATCACCGCTCAGCTCCCAGATCATCATGCCGCCAAGTTTGCGCTGGAGCGCGAAGGCGCGTTTCGCCTGCAGTGAGGCGGCGTCCTCAAACGTGAGGAAGTTGTCGCCATCGTAGATCCATGGGGCTTGCGATACAGGATCGCGGTACAGCTTTGCGTCAGGCGTTCCCGCCAGCAGAGCCACGGCAGTGGACTGGTTCAGGTTGCCACGCACCGGGTCGCCTTTGCTGTACAGGCCGTTGTGCCGCCCCGCGCCCACGTTGTGCCACTGGTAGGCATAGAAGGGCAGGCCCAACAGCAGCTGGCGCGCCGGTACGCCCGCCGCAAGATAGGCGTCGATGACAGACGCTACGGTCTCTGCCTGCGGATCGTCCGAGCGCAGCGGTGCGACAAAACCGGTGTCGTGGCTCCACGGTCCCTGAAAGTCGTAGGTCATCACACCGATCTGGTCCACGCTGCGTGCCACGCGCGCCCAGTCGATGGGATCGATGTTCTTGTGCGACGCGCCTGACGCGATGGACAAGGTGTAGCGTTGCGCGCCGCGGCGTTGCGCGGGCGACCCGCTCGCGACGGATTCCGGCGCGTCCATCTGGCGGCGGAACTCCTCCATCAGCGCGTAGAAGTCATCGGCGTGGTCCTTGTCGGGGTACTCCCAGTCCACGTCAATGCCATCGAAGAGGCGCGGCGTCTCCACACCGGGCGCGATGTGGCCCTGCAGAAAGCGAGCCACGCACGAATGCACGAAAGCCACCCGGTTCTCCGGCTTTGCGGCCTCCTCAAACAGCTGCCGCTTCCCTTCCAACGAGATCAGGATGCGGACGTTCGGGTAGCGTTTGCGCAGGAGCTGAAGCTGGTGAAAGTTCCCGCGCAGCAGCGAGTCGGGCGCGTCTGCCGTACCGTCAATGGAGTCCTTTGCCTGGAACGGGATGTTGAGATCTGCCTGCGGGTCCGCGACAATGCAGGCGTTGTCCTTGATGTTGCCTTGCGCATAGTCGATCTGCGTCAGGGTCTGCATGGCACCGCTTTTAATCAGGTCCAGCGGCACATAGCGCCGGTTATAAATGCCCCACTGAGGAAAATAGCCGACCACCTGCATGGGCAGGGCAGCCACCTTCGCGCGGGACGCCGCCGTGTGGTCAGTCGCCTGAGCGATTACGCAGGCAGAGGAAAAGAGCAGAAAAGCCGAGGAAAGAAGCCGAAAAACTTTCATGCGTTACCGGGTTAGACGGCCCGTGGCAATCGCATGACGCAAGCCGCTTACCGTCACTGTAACCACGCTGTGCCGTTCGCGGTACAGTGAAAGCCATGATCGACAGACGAGGATTTCTTCAGCGCTGCGCCGCCGCGGGCTTGGGTGACACGTTGCTGCCCGGTGCGCTGGCAACGCTTGCAATGCAATCGGCAGGGGCGCAGAACGCAGCCGGCACGGCCACTGCAGATAAGCTGCCCGGAACGCCGAACCTGGGGGTGTTTCCGCCCATCACGCCGGAGATGCTGGACGGAGCGCTCGCTGTCGCGGGTATCGCCCTAACGGCCGAGCAGCGAACGATCATGCTGGACGGTGTGCGCGAACAACGCAATGGGCTGCAGGCTATCCGCGACCTGCACCTGGCAAATGCGGTTGCGCCTGCCATGGTGTTCGACCCGATACCCTCCGGATACACGATGCCACTGCGTGTTACAGCATACGGGCCAGGGATGGCTGCGGATTTCGGCTTCAGGAAGGCGCCCCTGGATGATCGGCTTGCGTTCAGCACGGTCAAGGATCTGGGACTGATGTTGCATGCGCGTGTCCTCACATCTACTGACTTGACCAAGTTCTACCTCGGTCGTCTGAAGCGGTATGACCCGCAACTCAAGTTCGTCATCAATTTGACCGAGGAGCGCGCGCTGGCACAGGCAGCGCAGGCGGACCGCGAGATTGCCGCAGGCAAGTACCGAGGACCGCTGCACGGCATTCCCTGGGGCGCGAAGGATCTGCTCAGCGTGAAGGGCTACCCGACCACGTGGGGCGCGGGCGGCATGGAGCACCAGCAGTTCGACGAGGACGCCACCGTCGTGCAGCGGCTGGATGCGGCGGGCGCGGTGCTGGTGGCCAAGCTGACGCTGGGCGCGCTGGCGCAGGGCGATGTGTGGTTCGGCGGCAGGACGCGCAATCCGTGGAACCCGTCGCAGGGCTCCAGCGGCTCGTCCGCCGGACCGGCTTCGGCGGTCAGCGCGGGATGTGTCGGCTTCGCCATCGGGTCAGAGACGCTGGGCTCCATCTCGTCGCCGTGCACGCGCTGCGGCGTCACCGGGCTGCGGCCCACGTTCGGCTTTGTGCCGCGCACGGGAGCCATGGCGTTGAGCTGGTCCATGGACAAGCTGGGTCCCATCACGCGCAGCGTGCAAGACGCCGGGTTGGTGATGGCAGCAATCCACGGTCCCGATGGCAGGGACGCCACAGTGCGTGAAGCGGCGTTCGATTGGGAACAATCGGCCGACGTGAAGACCCTGCGCATCGGCTACATCGAGTCTGCCTTCGCTGAGCCGGTGCTGCGCACGCCAGATGCCTCCGCCGAGAAACCCGAGACTGACGCGCAGCGCAGACAGTCTGCCGAGCAGCGGCAGCGCACCTTTGAGCGGCAGCGCTACGACAATCGTTACGACCGCGCCACGCTGGACGTGCTGCGCGGCTTGGGCGTGAACCTCGTTCCGGTCAAGCTGCCAAACCTGCCGTTCAGTTCTATTAGCAAGGTGCTGAGCGTGGAGGCCGCAGCCGCTTTCGACGAGTTGACCCGCAGCGGCCGCGACAAACTGCTCACCGCGCAAGAGCCGTTTGACTGGCCCAACACCTTCCGCATCGCGCGCCTGTACAGCGGCGTGGACTATGTGCAGGCCATGCGCGCCCGCTCCGTTGTTATTGAGAAGATGGCCGAGCTGTTCCGCACCGTTGACGTCATCGTCACGCCAAGCGGCGGCGCGCAGCTAACCGCGACCAACCTGAGCGGACACCCCGCGGTCATCGTGCCCAACGGCCTGCGCGGCAAAGACGCTCCGCCCGTGCAGGACACAGCAGAAGGCGCGCGCGGCAACGTCGGCGGACCGGGCACGCCGGTCAGCATTACTTTCCTTGGTCAGCTATACGACGATGCACGTCTACTCGCCTTCGCCAAGCTCTACCAGGAGAAGACCGGCTTCCACACGGCGCATCCGGCGCTTGCGTAAGAGCGTCGCTGCCGTTTGGGCGCTTGCGTGGCGTCACGCAGCGGCGTTCGCTGCGCTATGATTCATGCATTCCGCGATATCGGCTCTACGTCGCGTATCCTTCGCCGGTCGTACTGGCTGTGTCGCGTGTGTTCTTCTGTACCGCGATGGCCGCGAACAAGCTAAGCAGGTAGGCCATTGCATAGAAACCTTTCTCGCTCGGCGAAAGAGTAGCGTTCCAGAGCCCAACGGCCAGCAGCGTTATGGTCAGCAAGACAGAAAACCAGCTAAGGCCGTAGTAGATAGCAGTGACGGGAACTCCTTCCAGGCGATCGCGCACGCTCTTTTGCACGGACACCGCCGCGAAGAGACCATACATGAACAGCGTGAAGTAGAAGCCCTTTTCGCTTAGCAGCATGCTGGATCGCCACAGACCGACCAGAAAGGCCAACCGCCCAGCAACAGTGCGGTCCACGATGCTGCGATAAATGCAAAGGTAGGCTTACCGGTTCCGACTGCTGCCATGTTGTTCTCCTAAAGAAGCGTGCCGTTATGCTAAACGGTCCCGACACCCATTCGCCCGTCTACGGCGCAGGCGCAGCAGCCATGTCGCGGTCTTTGGTCTCTCGGATCATCAGCAGGCCGACCAGCGTCAGGACCGCAGAGAGACTTAGATAGTAGCCCACGTACTGCAGGCCGTACTTGCCCGCAAGCCAGGTAGCAATGGAGGGTGCTAACGACGCGCCCACGATACCCCCAATGCTGAAGGCCATCGAACTGCCCGTATAGCGCACCGGCGTTGGAAACATCTCGGACAGCACCGTGCCCAACGGGCCGTAGGTCAGGCCCATCAACGAAAGTCCGACGATCAGCATCAGCAGTGCGCCGCGTGGACCGGCCTGAAACATGGGCGCAAGGAATAGGCCGAAGATGCCGATCAGCACCGTGATGCCAATCATGACGCGCTTGCGTCCACGTTCTGCCAGCACCGCCGCCAATGGGATCGTGCCGGCAAAAAAGACCACACCTGCAAGCTGCATCAGCAGGAACGTGCCTCGGCTATAGTGCAGCGCCGTTGTGCCCCAGCTTAGCGTAAAGACGATCATCAGGTAGAACAGCACAAACGTCGCCAGGCAGACGAGGATGCCCGCGAATACGGCGCGTGCGTGCTGCGTCACAGTGCTCAGCAACGGCACGGCGACCTGTTCCCGGCGGTCCAGCGCACCCTTAAAGACCGGCGTCTCCGTAATCGTCAGCCGCACATACAAACCCACCAGCACCAGCACGCCGCTGGCAAGGAACGGCAGCCGCCAGCCCCAGCGGAAGAACTCGTCGTTGGAGAGCCAGCGTGACAGCAGCAGAAACACGCCGCTCGAGAAGAAGAAGCCCACAGGCGCGCCAAGCTGCGGAAACATACCGTACCAGGCGCGCTTTTCCGGCGGAGCATTCTCCGTGGCGAGCAACACCGCGCCGCCCCACTCACCACCCAACCCAATGCCCTGGCCAAAGCGGCAGAGCGCCAGCAGAATGGACGCGAAGACGCCCACGCTCTTGTACGTTGGCAGTGCACCAATCGCAACGGTTGAAAGGCCCATGGTCGAAAGCGCCAGCACCAGCGTGGTCTTGCGGCCGACACGGTCGCCAAAGTGCCCGAACAGGGCCGCTCCAATGGGCCGTGCGATGAATGCGATCGCAAACGTCGCCAAGGACGCTAACGTGGCCGAGCGCGGATCGCTCTTCGGAAAGAACAAAGCCGGAAACACCAGCACGGCAGCAGTGGCGTAGATGTAGAAGTCGAAGAACTCGACTGTGGTGCCGACCAGGCTGGCAAAAAGCACCTGGCGAGGTGTGTTGCGAGGCTTTTCCTGTAGGGGCATGTGCCTTGATGATGCTTCGCAGGTGCCCGTGGAAACAAGTACCTTCTTCAGGTCAGGGCCATACGTGCCGAAAGCACCGGGCCAACACCGGCGCAAGTGCCGCGGTCAGCAGCCCGTTCATGCCGATAGCCACGCCTGCAAACGCCAGCGGTAGTGTTCCCATGGGCACCACCCGCGCCGTGGCGATGCCGCTGCCCGCGGTACCCGCCGCCAGCCCGGCCGCGGCAGGATGCTGTATGCGTAAGGCCCGCATCAGCCATGGCAGCAGCACGGCAACCATGACCCCGGCAAGAATGGCAAAGACCGCCGTAAGCGACGGCACGCCGCCAATGCCGTTCGATACATCTATCGCGATCGCCGTGGTCAGCGACTTGGGCAGCATGGACAACGCAAGTCCGCTCTCACCACCCAACAGCCGCACCATGCCATACGCGCTCACCGCGCCCGTAACCGACCCGGCGAACAGGGCTGCCAGCGTCGGCAGCAGGCCACGCCGCAAATGCTCCAATGATCGCACCAGCGGGATAGCCAGAGCGACCGTTGCCGGACCCAGCAGGAAGTTCACCGGCTGCGTGCCGGTGTAGTACGCGTAGAAAGGCACTCCGATCATGCGCAGGACAAGTCCCACGATCATGATGGCGATCAGCGTGGGATTCGCCAGCGAAGACGCCGTCTTCCGGCTCGCCGCCATGCCCAGCAGGTAGGCCGAGACAGTCAGGGTGACAAGGAAAAGCGGCGACGCACGCAGCGCCATTGCGGTCATGCGTCTACCCCGCTGCGCCGCGCCAGCAGTTGCATTACCCAGCCGGTGACCGCAAAGGTGAGTACCGTAGACACCACGAGCGCGACAACCACCGGCAGCAGCGCCGCGCGCAGCACGCCCGCATAGACGAACACGCCTACCCCCGCAGGCACAAACAACAGCCCAAGCCAGCGCAGCAGCGTGTCAGACGTCTGCACGAGCGACGCATCCGGTTCGCCGCCGCGAAAGAGCAGCACTGCCGCCAGCCCGGCCATGCCAAGCACCGGCCCCGGCAGCGGCAGGTGCAGCAGGCGATGCACAGCCTCGCCGAGAAACTGCGCGAGCAGCAGCGTTAGAAACGACCGCAGGATTGCCATACCAGCGAGACTACCGCGAACCATTGCTGCCCGTCGCGAGCGGCAGGTGGTGCTACCATCCGCCTTATGCTACCCCTGCTTGTCGCGGAACGCCTTTCCAAGACTTATGGCCCGCACCAGGTGGTTCGTGAGGTCAGTTTCACCATCCAGCGCGGTGAAATCCTTGGCCTGGTAGGCGAAAGCGGCAGCGGCAAGAGCACGGTGTCTCGCATGGTGCTACGGCTGGTGGAACCCACTTCCGGCAATGTGTACTTCGACGGCATGGACGTCTTCCGCGCCCGCAGGTCTGAGATGAAGGCGCTGCGGCGGCGCATGGGCGTCGTGTTCCAGGATCCCTTCGGCGCTTTGAACCCCCGCATGCGCGTTCGCGACATCCTGGCGGAGCCGTTTCACATCCACGGCATGGACCTGCTTGCGGGTGAGCCGCTGGAGGCAAAGCTTCAGGCCATGCTTGCTGAGGTAGGACTGGACGCGTCGGCCCTGGGACGCTATCCGCATGCCTTTAGCGGAGGGCAGCGGCAGCGCATCAACATTGCTCGAGCGCTGGCTCTGCGACCGGAGTTCCTCGTCCTGGACGAGCCGGTCAGTGCGCTGGACGTATCAGTGGGCGCACAGGTTATCAACCTGCTACGGCAGTTGCAGCAGAGCCATAACCTTACGTGCCTGTTCATCTCCCATAGCATGCCGCTGGTGCGATACCTGTGCGACCGCGTAGCGGTCATGCAGCGCGGCCAGATCGTGGAAACCGGTGACGCGCTCAGCATTTGCGACCGCCCGCAGATGCCGTACACCCAGGCGCTGATCGCCGCCACCCCGGAGTTCAGAGCGCAAGCCACGTTCTCGTAAACTTAACAGAATGAGTCACGAAGGCATTCGTCTTATCTCCCGGGAGGAGAGCCGCCGAGCCGCTCGCGCGGAGCAGTCGCTGCCGACAACGGCCACGACTCCGGCCAAGGTTCGGGTGGCGCTTACCGAGGGCACTGGCCTGGAGATCGTCTGGAAAGACGGCGCACGCTCCCACTGGGCCTTCCCCACCCTGCGCGATGCCTGCCCGTGCGCCACCTGCCACGAAGAGCGCGAGAAGGCCGGGCGCCGACCCGGTGAGCCCCGGCCCGTGCCGCGCGCCGTGTTCCCCATGTACACGCCGCCCGCACGCCCGCTGGAAGTGCTGCCGGTTGGCCGCTACGCCCTCAAGTTCAAGTGGGCGGACGGCCACGAGAGCGGCATCTACTCCTGGGATTTCCTCCGCCGCCTTCACGAAGGCCTGCTCCGCTAAACGCGACGTCGGCCCGGAACGCGCTTCATTGTTGAACCAACAATTCTCGTTTACTGCAATGACAGAGTTGCACCAATTTCAGTGCAATCTAAATAGCTTTGCCGGACGGGGTTGGACGGAATGCAACAGAATCGCTGCAAAATCGTGGATCAAAAACGTGCGTTTAGGCGACACAAACACGCGAAAAACGCGCTCGGGGCGGCATGGAAGTGAGCCTCCGATCAGTCCGCCGGCAGCGAAAGAATGGTACGCAGCAAACCCGCCTGGCTCTTGACGCCCGTCTTGCGAAAGACTGACTTCAGCAGCGTGCGCGCGCTGTTTTCAGTAATGCGCATGCGCGCGGCGGCCTGCTTTACGTCATGTCCGGCCACCAGTGAGTCAGCCAGCCGTATCTCTGACGGTAGAAGCCGGTAGAGCAGCCGCAGCGCGACGGTACGCGGCGCCGGCCGTTCCTCGGGATCGTGCAGAATGACCATGGCGCACGGCGTTCCTTCCGCTGCCGGCAGCGAGCGGAGCAAGAGGTAAACCGGTAAGCCCGCGGAGCGGGACACACGAAGAGCAGCGTCTGAGAAGCCGTGATTCCCCGCCGGGGCGCACGCTGCCTGCAGCAGGCGCAAGAACTCCGCCTGCTCGGTCTGCGACTCGATGCAAATCGCTCCATGCTGCAGATGCAGCCCGTCCTTTCGCTGGAGGATGGCACGGGCGGCGTCGCTCATCAGCAGCGGCCTGCCCACACTGTTCAGCAGCATGTACGCCAGATCGAAGCCGTGGCTCAAGTGCTGCAGCAAGGCGCTTCTTTGTTGTACCTGCTGGAGCTGGTGACCCAGGTGAAGCACGGTGGTCAGGTGCGGACTAAGCTGCCGGAGCAGGTCATGCTCCTGCAAACAAAACGCGGACCCGCCGCGCGATCGAAAGACGGTGAGCGTCACTCGCGGGTATAGGGCAGTTGCGGCCGGCCTCGCCTCGGCCCAGTGCGGATACAGCGCGCCGCCAGCCTGCTCCTGTGTTGCCACACCGAGGCCGAACGCTGACCTGTCGCCAGGTTCGCCGGCGGCGTACGCGGAGGCCTCCAGAAAGCGATCTTTGGCTGTGTTGTGCAGACCCTGCTCCACAAACAGCATTGTCTGCAGTTCCGGGCCCATCGCCAAAACCGCCGCCGCATCCGCGGGCAGTCGCTCGCAGAGCAAGGCAAGCACGGCGTTCCACGCTGCCGTATCGCCGGCGGCACGGTAGAGGACCGGGAGATAAGCTTCAATGGATCCAGCCGCTGGGGACATTGCCTTTCCTTCAGGTGCAAGCGCCGGTGACTGCAGGTTGCCTTGGCCAGAGCAGCTTACCCGTTCGGCACGGGGTGCGCCACAAAAAACTCCCATATGGGAGGTTGCCACCCTGACCGGGGCCGTCTACCTTACGTACCAGGTGCAGGCGCGACCTCCGTGTTGAAGCGCGAACGGCACCCTTCCCCGGTCTGTGACATTCAGCGAACGGGAGCGCAGTCCTCAGATTGCATGGAGAGAGTGCGTTTCCTCGCTACCCACCACCAACGGTTCCGCCGCTTCGGGCAGACTGGAACAGGAACACACCCAGCACGCAGATGAGCGGTTCCAGAACGTGCCGGAACCGGGCCTGCACCGTGACCGCGTAGTACGGCAGCGGTAAGAGCAGAAGAGCGGCTGCGAAAACATACCTCCCCGGCACCTTCTGCCGCACTGCCAGCACAGCGCCAAACAGACCTGCAAGTGACGAGAACTGGAACGAAGCAAGCCGCGCGTACTCCAGCACGCCGGCTTCTTCGACGGACTTGGGCACACCAAACCAGTACATCCACGTGCGCTTGGCAGTTAGTTTTGCGAACTGTCCAGGATGTTCATGGATCCACTGCTTTGCCTTGCGCGCGCGGTCCTCGACCCAGGCCGGCTCGCCCATGGCGGCGTACTCTGCCAAGATGCGATGGTTTTCCAGCGGCACGGTGCGCCCCCAGGGAAAGCCGGTGGACCAGGGCGAGTTGCCCTGGTAGTTCTCCGCGCCAAAGTTGTCACGCAGCGGGATGAAGCGGTGGAACACGGCATAGTTGCGCGCGGTCCAGGGTGCCAGCGTCAGCAAGAAGAGCACGCCCGCAAGCGCCATCCAGCGTATCTGCGGAAGCGAGGGTACGGCGAAGGGCAGAAAGTGCGTCATGCCCTTTCTTGTGTACGTCAACCCGTGATCGAAGCCGCTTTCCGACACACGCAGGATGTACACCGTGAGCACCGGCAGCATGAGCAGCGGCGTGGGATTGAGCAACGCAAGCACGCCCCACATCAGACCGAACGCAGCCCACTGCTGCCACGTCTGCCGTTGCGGCTGCTGTTCGCCCACGCCCCGCATACGCAGGCTCAGCACGAGGATGGCCGTGAACACCGCGGCGGTTGCGGACATCTCCCAGATCCACCGGACGGCGTACTGCATGGCCGCCGGGTACAGCGCCCATAGCCAGCCGCTCCACAGCGCCACGCGGCGGTTGAAGCAGCGCAGACCGATCTCCCACACCAGCACCGCCGTCCATGCAGACAGCAGCGAGTTGACGGTGAGCAGTACCAACGCCGAGAGCCGCGAGTACACGCCGAACAGCTTGAACACGCCACCGATCAATAGCGTGTACAGGGGCGGCGCCCAGGCCGTGGGCCCGGTGTGGCCGGTGAAGGGATCGCTGTAGCCGTACCCTGTTGCCAGCGCCCGGCCGATGCGGCCCATCTCCCAGCCGAATTCAAAGTGATCGTCGGACGGGCGGACCCTGAACGTGTGCGCCAGCAGGATGTACAGCACACGCACCGTGAAGGCCGCGGTAAAGATTTGCCAGCGCAGCTTGCGATCGTGTGGCTGGTGGGGTGAAGACCGCATGCTGATCCAACTTACCGCGAACCGACCCTATGTGGCGTGTCAGGCACGAATGAGACACGTGGTTGTGGCGCATGCGAAGTGATGATTCATCTCCACGTAAGAGAAGTCGGGCAAGGCACCTACGTTAGTGGCAAGCAAAGTTTGCGGGCTGAAGGCCCGTGTTGTCATAGCCTGGGGCGCAGCCCCAGGTACGGAACTCAGTTGATTGCGGGCTGTAGGCCCGCGTTATGCCGCCGAAGGAGGCCCTGCCCGCACAACGCTTCATCTTTGCGCTTCCGACGCTGTTCCATAGCGATTCGAGCTCCTGGAATAACGCGGGCCTTCAGCCCGCAACGGCATTTGACAACGGCTACCTGGGCCAGCCGCCCAGGCTATTAGAACGCGGGCTTTCAGCCCGCTTCATTCTTCTCGAGACCGCTAGAACCTTCTCGAGACCACTAGAACGAAAGCGTGATCGATCCCTGGAGATCACGGTTGTCCTGGTTGGTCCCGGTGATCACGCCCGCGTTGGCAGAGCCGATGGACGTATTCGGCGTGAGCAGGTTCTTTGTGTTGAACACGTTGAATGCGTCCAGCTTGAGGGCGAGATTTTTCTCCTGGTACAGCTTGATGTGTCTCTGCAGAGCCACGTCCCAATTCTTGGTGGAGGGGCCGTACAGGACGGAGCGTCCGGACGTTCCGTAGTTGTTGCCGCTGGGTACCTGGAACGCGCACTGGCCGTCATCGACGCCTACCGGGCAGAGCGATGTGTTGAAGAAGTGCAGGAAGGTTCCGTGGTCAATCTTGCCTCGGCCCCCCAGCCGGTTCGGCCAGCTTGCCGATGCGTTGGTCACGCCGGAGTTGAGTGAGACCGTGAACGGCGGTCCACTGGCGTAGGTGGTAATGGCATCGAACTCAAAGCCGCCCAGCACGTGCGACAGGATGCCGTCGTGAAAGAAGGTTCGACCGCCGCCAAAGGGCAGGTCGTACGTGACGCTGCTGACGAACCGGTGCTTCTGGTCGAAGCCCGAAGCCCCATAGCCCGCGCGAAGATTGGTGATGGTTTGCGGATTGCCCGCCGCACCGCCGCCGGATGCAGCCGAGCCGCCATCATCCAGGCTCTTGGAGTACGTGTAGTTCATGAGCGCGGTTAACCCATGCGAGTAGCGCTTGGTGTACTTCACCTGCAAGGAGTTGTAGTTGCTGTAGTTGATCGGGTCTTCCTGCACAAAGGTGCTGACGTTCGCAATCGGCTGCAACAGACGGCGAGACGCTGCACTGGTGGTGCTGGGGCCGGGCTCTGTTTCGTTCGGGTTGTAGAGAAAGGTCAGATGGAGGCTGTGGCTGCCTGCGTAGGTAATTTCCGCCACGCCGCCCGCCACCTGCCGCTCGATGCCGAGCGAGAAGGTCTGCATGCTGGGCGTCTTGTTGGACAGCGAGTGCGAGACAATCGCGGGCGTGAGCGCGTTGACGCCGGCCGTGGTCTGCAGCGCGTTGGAGTCCAGCGTGACCGCTCCCTGCGGAAAGATGTTTTGAATTTGCGTCTGGCAGCCGCCTACCGATGTGGTGGTGCAGACGTTGCCGAGCGCTGCGGCGTTGGGATAGGTAACGCCCTGCGAAAACGTCTGCGAGACGGTGAAGGGTGGATTCTGGCCGAGTTCGTCTGACGCGGAAAACGGATCCTCGAAGTACGAGATGCCGAAGCCGCCTCGAATGAAGGTGGTGCCCTGGCCCGTGGCGTCAAAGGCAAAGCCGATGCGCGGTGCCAGGTTGTTCTTGCGGGTCTGAACGCCAGCAGTGCGGCCTACGCCATTTACCCCTGCGTAGATGAAGTGCAGGCTGGAGAGGTCGAAGTTTGCCAACCGGTTGTCCTTCTCCACATCCGGTGTAAAGACGTCATAGCGTACACCGAGATTTAAGGTGAGGCGTGGCGTTACCTTCCAGTCATCCTGGATAAAACCGGAGTACACGTTCTTGGTGATGTAGAACGGCTTGATCAGGTAGTTACGCGAGGCTGAGGTTGGGAAGCCGAGCAGGAGGCCCGCCAGGCCGTTGCCGCCACCTGCTGAGTTTGAATCCTGTGGGCTGGCCGACTGCGAGTTGGTGGTGTTGTCGTTGAACGTGATCTGACCGCGGGTGGTGGTATTGGTAAACGGCGAAGCAAGGATGCGCACATAGCGGAAGCCAAACTTGGTTGTGTTGTTACCGCGCGTGAACGACAGCGTGTCTTCTACCTGAATGTTGGTCTGGCGCGGGTTTGCAGGCAGAAAGGCAGTGCCACCCTGCAGACAGGTGAACTCATTGCCGCATCCGGAGCCGAACTGAAAGTTTGGCAGGCCCGTGGCGTAACTGCTGACGTTCAGCCCGGTGATGCCCAGCGAGGTTGCCGAGTTATGGCCGAAGTCACTCTGCCGCGTGAACGGATTCGTACGGGAGTAGCCGGTGCGGAATTCATTGAACAGTCGCGGCGTAAACAGGTGCGTTTCGTTGAGTGACAAGCCCTGCGCGAACAGCGACGTCACCTGCAATCCCGCAACCTGTGGGCCCAGATCAAAGCGCGATGATGCGAACGATGGTGTCGCGAGGCAACAGGTGCCAGAGCCACCCACCAGAGGGTTGGGTGCGGTCTGCTCGAAGTCCTCGTAGCTGTACCGTGCAAAGCCGGAGTCGCGATCCGTGGGATGGTAATCCACGCGGGCGTTGCCGCCATTGTCGTTGATGATGCGGTTGGCGGTGGAGATGTAGTTATTCAGGCTGTTCTTTGTGTCGAACTGAGGCAGCGGATAGATGCTTGCCACGTTCAGGCCTACCTGGTTCAGCCGGTTTGGGCAGATAACGTTGGGCTGGTTTCCATTGCAACCCATGAATTGCTGACGTACCTGTCTTGTGACGGGACCCCCGGTTGTTACGACGGTGACTGGGGTGGTGGTCAGTGGGTCGTAGATCTTGATCAGGCTGCCATTTGAGTCGGTATAGCCGCTGAAGTCGCCGATGCGCTCCGCAGCGGTGGGCACGCTATTGGTGTTGGTAATGCCCTGCAGCGAACGCTGACCGTAGTAGTCGGCAAACACAAACAGCTTGTTCTTGATGACGGGCGCGGAAACGGCACCACCGAACTGCCCGCGGCGGTACGCAGGCTTGGGGCCAAGGCGCGCGAAGAAGTTACGTGCGTCCAGCGCGCTGTTGCGCAGGTACACAAATAGTTCGCCATGCAGATCGTTCGAGCCGGAGCGCGTAGAGACCGACAGCACACCGGAGCCGCCGCCATACTCCGCGGAGTACGTGCCGGTAAGCACCTTGAACTCGGCAATGGACTGCACGGACGGCTGCACCATGACGGTGTTGAAGGTGTACTCGTTGTCGTCGATGCCATCGACCAGGTAGGCGTTGGTGTTGGCCTGGCTGCCCAGCGCGTTGAAGTTCGAGGCCGCGCGCGGATTGAAGGAACTGGAGCCGGACAGGTTCTCACCCTGCTGGCCGGGCGTCACGCCGGGCACAAGGTAGGTCAACTGCACAAAGTTGCGGCCGTTCAGCGGCAGGTTCTGCACCTCTCGCTTGCCCACCACGTCGCCCAGCTCCGATGTGTCGGACTTGATCAGAGCGGTGGCCGTACTCACTTCGATGGTCTCGTTCGCTCCGCCGGGCGTGAGCGCCAGATCGACGCGGGCCTTCTGGTCGATGTCGAGTACCACGTTGTTCGAGACGGTCTTCTTGAAGCCCGTGCTTTCCACGCTGACGCTGTAGTTGCCGGGAATCAGGAACGGCACGTTGTACTCGCCGTCAGAGTTTGCCCTCACCGTGGTGGAGGTTCCCTTGCCGGTGTCCGTCACGGTTACCGTAGCATTCGGGATCACGGCACCCGTCTGGTCGCGTACCGTTCCGAGAATGCTGCCGGTGGTGACCTGCGCCGGTGCAGCGGTGGCGATGATGAAAAGGAAGGCAAACAACAGGCTTTTGAGGAACAGACCGGTCCGTGTCAAAGACGCTTCTCCTGATAACCCAGCCGGTCGTGCGCTGGCATGTCGCCCGCAACGCGGACGACCCTTGCAAATCTTTGCCGTCGCTTGTACGCGCTTGTCCGGAGAAGTGTCAAGGGTCTTGCCGAGCAGGTTCCTACCCGGTTAAGCAGGTGATTCTGTTTGGCAACTGGCTCTTCCGGTCCTTGACACCGCCTTTGCGCTGGGAGTATCAAGGTGGCCTTGCGAAACCCTTTGCCCCCGATGCTTCCTGCCATCAGCCGACGCCGGTTCGTGACTTCGCTCGCCGCGACAGGGATGTGCGTTACCCCGCCGTATCGCGCGCTGGCGCAGGCGCTGCATCGCAAGGTCAAGATCACCGACGTGAAGGTGATGATCGTCCGCGGCACATGGGACTGGAACCTGATCAAGGTGGAGACGGATGCCGGCGTTTACGGCATCGGCGAAGCCTATTGGGGACCCGGCGTAAAGGACATGATCCTGCGCCAGTTCAAGGACCTGCTTATCGGTGAAGACCCGCTCAACGTGGACCGGCTCTATACCAAGATGCTGATGCGCAGCGGCGGCTACGGTGCGCTGGGCGGCGTGACCATCACCGCCGCATCTGGCGTGGAGATCGCGCTGTGGGACCTGGCCGGGCGCATTCTGCAGACGCCGGTGTGCAACCTGCTGGGCGGGCGCTTCCGCGACAAGGTGCGCTTCTACCGCACGCTGCAGGCACCGGATCATAATCCTGCCGACGCGGCTAGCTGGCCCGCGCAACTTGAACACGAACTCGCCCACAATCCCTACGGATTTACTGCATGGAAGGTGCAAGGAGATGCCGTCCCCACGACGGCTGATCCCACCTTCTTCGAGCCAGGGCATGATCCCTACACGAATCAGCTGACCCTGCGTGACATCGATCGCATCGTGGTGCGCATGGAAGGCGTTCGCAAGGTGCTAGGACCGGACGCGGATTTCGCCATCGAGAACCATTGGAAATACAACCTGGGCGATTCTATTCAGCTGCTAACAGCGCTCGAGCACATCCGGCCCATGTGGGTGGAAGACCCGCTGCCGCCGGAAGAGATTGAGGCCACAGCCAAGCTGGCACGCATGGTGCGTACGCCCATCTGCACGGGTGAGAACCTATACGGCCTGCACGGCTTTCGCCCGCTCATTGAGCAGCAGGCCTGCGCCGGCGTGCATATCGACATTCCCAAGTCTGGCGGGCTGTTCGAGTCCAAGCGCATCTCCGACTTCGCCAGCCAGTACGGCATCTGGACAGCAGCGCACAACCCTGCCAGCCCGCTGGGGACCATTGCATCGGTTCATGCCGCCGCGGCTATGCGGAACTTCCGCATTCACGAGCTGGCCAAGTGGGTGGACTGGTGGCCCACGCTGGTCACGCATGAAGGCCCCTTCTGGACGAAGGGTTACTACGTCATTGAAGACAAACCCGGCTACGGCGTGGAGATCGATCCGGACGTGGCAAAGGCGCACCTGGCTCCCGGCGAAACCTGGTGGGGCTAACCAACGGCAACGCACCACCAACTCTCTTTGAGAAGGACAGGAAAACCAGTCGATGGCAAACTTCAACCGCTTTGCAACCACTCGCCGCGACATGATGAAGTCCACCATGGCACTGTTTGCCGCCGGGCTTCTGGGCAAAGGCATGCCGCTGGCCGAGGCGCAAACTTCGGTTAAGAACGTTAACAAGAACTCAAGCCCCTCTACGCTGAAAATTACGGACCTGCGATACACGGTGGTGAGGAAGCCGGGGCCAAGCCCCTGCCCCATCATCCGCATCGACACCAACCAGGGTGTGTACGGCCTGGGCGAGGTGCGCGACGTCGCCAACTACCAGTACGCCATGGTGCTGAAGAGCCGCATCGTGGGCGAAAACCCGCTCAACGTCGATTTCCTATTCGAAAAGCTCGCGCAGTTTGGCGGCGTCTCACGGCAGGCAGGCGGCGTGGTCGCCATTGAAATGGCACTGTGGGACATCGTGGGCAAGGTCTACAACGTGCCCGTCTACCAGATGCTGGGTGGCAAGTGGCGCGACAAGATCCGCATCTACGCCGACACTCCCGAGGCAGACAATCCGCAGGAGTTTGCCCGCATTGTCAAAGAGCGCAAGGACCGCGGCTTTACCTGGATCAAGGCGGACGTTGGCCCGGAGGTGCTGCATGGTAAGCCGGGCACCATCGTGGAGCCCGCCGATCAACGCTCCGTGGAGTACGACAAGCGCCTGCCGCACCAGTTCACGGGGAATGAACTGACCGACAAGGGTATCGATGTCTACTGCGAGTACATCTCGGCCATCCGCGAAGCCATTGGAGTGGACACGCCGCTGTGTACCGACCACCTGGGCCACCTGGGCGTGAACAGCATCATCCGGCTGGGCCGCGCGTATGAGAAATACAACCTGGAGTGGATGGAGGATGTCATTCCCTGGTGGTACACCGACCAACTGAAGCAGATCACGGACAGCATCGAGACGCCCACCTGCACGGGCGAGGACATTTACGAGATCGCCGACTTCGAGAAGCTGTGCAGCAACCATGCCGTGGATAAGATCCACCCGGACCTGTCCACCAGCGGCGGCATCCTGCGCACCCACAAAATCGGCGACATGGCGTACAAGTATGGCGTGCCCATGGCCATGCATTTTGCCGGCACGCCTGTGGCCTGCATGGCCAACGTGCACTGCGCCGCCGCCACGCGCAACTTCCTGGCGCTGGAGAATCACTCGCTCGATGTGCCGTGGTGGCAGGACCTTGTCAACGAGGTGCCGAAGCCCATCATCCAGCAGGGATACATTCCTGTACCGGACCTGCCAGGCCTAGGCGTGACGCTGAACGATGAAGTGATGAAGCAGCACCTTGCGCCCGGCGTGGGCTACTTTGAGCCCACACCCATGTGGGATGAAAAGCAATCATTTGATGACCAGTTATTTAGCTAAACGCAGAGAGTTAGCGGGTGAGCAAAACAGCGAGTCAGCTAAGTTGCTATGTCTAACTTGCTGACTCGCTCCTTAGCTAACTCGCTGCTCCTGTACTGAATACCGAGAAGGAATTATGTCCAGACTTTTGAAGTTCGCTCTAGCCGCATCGCTCATCGCCACTGCTGTTCCACTCTGCGCGCAAGTAAAGCAGACGCGCGAACAGATGATGTTCTACACGTCCGATTGGAAGGGTGAGCGTTTTCCGGATGGCCGTCCCAAGGTGCCGGACTCGCTGCTGACCCGCGCGCTCGATGTCTCCATCGAGGACATCTGGGAGTACCTGCGCGGACAGGGCTACAACTGCCAATTCGACACCGGCTTTCAGGCGCTGCACCCGGACAAGCCCTTCGCAGGGCGCGCGCTGACGGCACAGTACATGCCTTCACGCCCAGACATGGCCAAGGCCATTGCAGCGGAGGGCAAGGCGGAGAACCGCATCGTCTTCGGCAACAACAACAGCTGGCCCATCAACGAGCTGCAGCTTGGCGATGTGTACATCGCGGACGGCTTTGGCAAAATCGTGGAAGGCACGCTGATCGGGTCAAACCTGGGCAGCGGCATAGCGGCGCACACCCACGTTGGCTTCATCTTTGACGCCGGCATCCGCGACGCCGAGGAAAACCGCGAGCTGCCGAACTTCAACGGCCTCTACCGCGCCTATGATCCTTCTGCCTGGAAAGACATGGTGCTGACCGGCATCAACTCGCCGATCCGTATCGGCCGCGCCACGGTACTGCCGGGTGACTTGGTGCTGGCCAAGAGAGATGGTGTCGTGTTCATCCCGGCTCCACTGGCGGAAGATGCCATTGCGAACGCTGAGTTCACTAACTTGGAGGACGCTTTCAATTTCTACCTGAACAGCCAGGGCACCAACGGCGGCAACTTCGAAGGTGGATGGAACGGCAAGAAGTATGACGCGCTGGCTGCGTGGGTAAAAGCGAACCCGAGCAAGCTAAAGATGAAGCAGTCGGAGTTCGATGCGATCGAGGCAAAGCGCAAGGCGCGCCGCGGGAACTGACCATCAAATCAGCGCTGTGCTACGAGTTGTCATCCTGAGCGAAGCACGTAGTGCGCAGTCGAAGGACCTGCTTAGCCTGTGGCAGCGATACGGCCTCGGGAAGAAAGCAGGTCCTTCGAGCACGCTGCGCTTCGCTCAGGATGACAAACTTAGCGCACATTGAAGCGGACGGCAGGCGGAAAGCCTACTCGCCATCCGCGCTTTTCTCTTCAAAGTTCAACGAAGCCGAGTTGATGCAGTAGCGCATGCCGGTCGGGTTTGGGCCGTCTGGAAAGACGTGACCCAGGTGCGCGCCGCAGTTGCTGCAAACCACCTCCACGCGGCGCATGCCGTACGTTCGGTCCTCGATGGCTTCAATCGCATCTGCGTTGACGGGCTGGTAGAAGCTGGGCCAGCCGGAGCCGCTCTCAAACTTGGTGTCTGAGGTAAACAGCGGAGCGTTGCAGGCACCGCAGTGGTACATACCGTCGGCGTGGTTCTCAACCAGCGCGCCGGTAAAAGCCCGCTCGGTCCCCTTCTCGCGCATCACGTGGAACTGCTCCGGCGTCAGCAGTTCACGCCACTCCGCGTCGGTTTTGTGCACGCGGCGCGGCGCTTCCGCGGTGGTTCCCTTTGCTGTGGTTGCCATCTCTTATCTCCTTGAAATTAGACGCGGAAAAAGCCTGCCACGAACCATGCTTCCAGGCAGTTCAGCCGTTCACTGGAAATCGCGCGATTACCTCGATCTCGACCAAGCCATCCTTCGGCAGGCGTGCCACTTCCACGGTCGAACGCGCCGGCGGAACAGCGCCTTCCGGCGCAAAGCTTTCCGCGTAGATGGCATTCATCGCAGCAAAATCGCCCATGTCCTTAAGGAAGACGGTGGTCTTCACTACGTCCGCAAAGCCGAGCCCGGCGGCATGCAGCACGGCTTCCACATTGGCCAGCACACGCCGCGTTTGCGCGTCAATGCCGCCTTCCACCACGTTGCCGGTTGCAGGATCAAAGCCTACCTGGCCGGAGCAGAACAGGAGGTCGCCGGAGCGAACTGCCTGTGAGTAAGGGCCGATGGCGGCGGGAGCTTCCGGGGTGGCGACGGCAGACTTCTGATTCGACATACCGCCATCGTACCTGTCCCCGTGGAGCCCGGCGGTGAAGCCGCATGCCGACCGTGCTTGCGCGCATCTGAGATTGCGAGGAGTCTTTCATGAACATGCGCACGCTGGGTACGCTCGGCATTCCGGTTTCTCCCATCATGCTGGGCGGCAATGTCTTTGGCTGGAACGTCGATGAGCAGACATCGTTCGCCGTCCTGGACCGCTTTGCCGATCGCGGCTTCAACTTCATCGACACCGCTGACGTGTACTCGCGCTGGATCCCCGGCAACCAAGGCGGCGAGAGCGAGACGATCCTGGGCAAGTGGTTCAAGCGCAGTGGCAAGCGCGAACAGGTAGTGCTGGCGACCAAGGTCGGCATGGATATGGGCGATGGCAAGAAGGGCCTGAGGGCCGCTTACATCAAGCAGGCTGCAGAGGCTTCGCTGCGCCGCCTGCAGACGGACTATATTGACCTGTACCAGTCGCACACGGACGACAAGGAAACGCATCTGGAAGAGACGCTGCGCGCCTTCAACGACCTCCTGCAGGAAGGCAAGGTGCGCGTGCTGGGCGCAAGCAACTACGACGGCCGCCGCCTCCGCGCCGCGGAAGAGGTCGCCCGCAACGCCGGATGGGAGCGCTACCAGACGCTGCAGCCCAACTACAACCTGCACACGCGCGAAGAGTACGAGCGCGACCTGGCACCGGTCGTCGCCGAGTTCAACCTAGGCGTGGTGCCCTACTTCTCACTGGCCAGCGGCTTCCTCACCGGCAAGTACAAGTCCCTTGCCGACACCGAAGGCAAGGATCGCGGCAGCCGCGTGAAGGAGTTCTTTGACGACCGCGGGCTGCGCATTCTGTCCGCACTGAACACCGTTGCCGAGCAGACCGGCGCAAAGCAGGCATCCATCGCACTGGCGTGGCTGCTGTCGCGCCCCAACATTCTCGCACCCATTGCCAGCGCCACCAGCGTGGAGCAACTGGACGATCTGTTCGCTGCGGCAGAGTTGCAGCTTTCGCCGGAACAGCTCTCGCTGCTGTCAGAAGCGGGCCGCTACGACACCGCCGAACAGGAGCCCGCAATGGCTGGCGCGCTGCCAGTGGAGTAAGCCTGCTCTGCTACACTCGTAACGTTGGCTTGCCCGGGCGAATCAGGCTCCCCTGGCCCAGTTTGCCGGCATCCTCGGGGAGTGGCTCAGCCTGGTAGAGCACCTGGTTCGGGACCAGGGGGTCGGAGGTTCGAATCCTCTCTCCCCGACCATCTATCCGAGAAAGCGGCGGCTTCGGCTGCCGCTTTCTCATTGCAGAAGCTATCCATCCAGGGCCATGGCACACACCGCAACCGCGGAGAGACCGGCTTCGCGCAGAGCGCGAATGCTGCGCGCCGCGTCGCGCTTGGCCAGCCGCTCGCCGCGCTCGTTCAGCACCAGGTCGCAATGCGCATACGCTGGCTCCGGATAGCCGAGCGCGCGCTGCAGCAGCAGTTGCCGCGCCGTGGAACGCAGGAGATCGCGGCCACGCACTACCTCTGTGATTCGCATGGCAGCGTCGTCCACCACAGTAGCCAACTGGTAGCTGGGTACGCCGTCGCGGCGCAGCACGATGAAGTCGCCGAAGTCCTGCCCGGCAATAAAGTCCTGCGGCCCGAGCAGAGCGTCTGTGAACCGAATCACTTCGCCATCCGGCACACGAAAGCGCCAGGCAGTTTCTTGCTCAGCGATCGGCGACCGGTTGCGGCAGGTTCCCGGGTAAATGGGTTCGTCTTCGTCTTCGGCATGGGGCGCGTGCGCCGCAGTTTGTAGATCGCGGCGCGAGCAGACGCACGGGTATATTGCTCCACTCGCACGTAAGTGCTCGAAAGCGGCTCCGTAAAGTTCTAGCCGCCGGCTCTGCTCGACCATGTCCCCTGCCCAGCGAATGCCGAGCCAGTCCAGATCTTCCTTCACGGCAACAACGAACTCCGGCCGCGACCGCTGCGCGTCCAGGTCGTCCAAACGCAACAGCAGCGTGCCACCGGCCGCCGCCGCGCGTTCCGCAGCGATCAGAAACGTACGGGCGTGGCCCAGGTGCAGCAGACCGGTGGGCGAGGGCGCCAGGCGTCCGCAGTAAGCCATGGCAGCGATCAGCCGGTATTGCGCAGCCCGGCAGAAATGCCGTTGATGGTAGCGGTGATGCCGCGGTTGATGGCGTCTGTCTCAGACTCGCCCGCGCCTTGGCGCTTGCGGCGTAGCAGGTCCACCTGGATCCAGCTCATGGGGTCCACATACGGATTGCGCAGCCGGATGGAACGCGCCAGCACCGGGTCCTTCTCCAGCAGCTCCTGCTGTTGCGTCACCTGCAGCAGAAGGGAGCGTGTGCGGTCGAACTCGTCCTTCAGCATGCAGTACACGCGGTCGCGCAGCGCCTCGTCCGGCACCAGCGAAGCGTACATCTTTGCAATCCTGAAGTCGCTCTTTGCCAGGGCGGATTCCATGTTGCGCACCATGTCCAGGAACAGCGGAAAATGCAGAAACATGGCCTGCAATACGGCCAGGCCGTCAGCGTGCTCCGCGACAAAGCGCCGCATGGCCGTGCCCGCGCCGTACCAGGCAGGAACCGTGTGGCGCGACTGCATCCAGCCGAACACCCACGGGATCGCGCGCAGATCACCGAGCGATCGCTTGCCGCTGCGCTTGGCCGGGCGCGAACCGATGCGGGCGTGCTCCAGTTCCGCGACCGGCGTGGCCTGCTGAAAGTAGTCGAACGCGTCCGGGTTGTCATGGATGTCCGCACGGTAGCGTTCCATCGACCACTCTGCGAGCCGGTCCATCGCCTGCTCCCATGCGGGTTCGATCACGCCCGTCAGGTGCGTCCCCTTGCCGCCGGGTGAGTTGCGCAGATCGGGCCGCGCGATCGCGTCGAGCGAAGCGGCAATCATCAACTCCAGATTGCGCTCTGCAAGCACCACGTCGCTGTACTTGAAGTTGAGTACTTCGCCCTGCTCCGTGATGCGCAGGTCACCGGTGAAGCTATCCAGCGGCTGCGCGTAGATGGCGCGGTGCGTTGGTCCGCCGCCACGGCCCACAGCACCGCCGCGGCCATGGAACAGCCGCAGCTTCACGTTGCATTCCGCGGCCACGGCGTGCAGCGCGCGGTGGGCCTTCCACACTTCCCACGTGGAGGCGATCATGCCGCCATCCTTGTTGGAGTCGGAGTAGCCCAGCATCACTTCCTGCTGACGGTTCCAGCTCTCCAGCAGCGGTTGGTAAGCGGCAGAGGTCCACAATTCGCGACAGATGTCCGGTGCGTTCTGCAAGTCTTCGATGGACTCGAACAGCGGAGCAACAAGCAGGCCAGCATCGTGCTCTGTGCGCTCCGGTGTGACGCCGCCCAGCCGCGCCAGCCAAAGCACGCGCAATACGTCCTCCGCGCCGGCAGCGCCGGAGATGACGTACTGCCGGATGCTTTCCGGGTCGCCCGAGTGCTTGACTGCGGCAACGGTTCGGAACGTATCGATCACCTCCGCGGACATGGCCGAAGGTGGTGAAGGAAGTGAACTATCGTCGCACCAGGCGCTGATCTCTTTGACTGCAGCCGCATGAACATTGGCGTGCTGCCGAATGTCCAGCGTCTGCAGGTGCAAGCCGTAGGTACGTACCTCCAGAAGCAGAGGGTCCACAATGCTGTGCGCTATACGTTCGCCGCGGTTACGGAGCAGCGAATCGCGGATGAGTTGCAGGTCGCGCAGCAGCTCTGTTGCGGAGGTGTAAGGGGGCAGCAGATCACCCTCTGCCACGTGCACAGGCACGCCGTGCCTGTCGCCCAATCGCAGCAGCATGCACGCCAGCATCACGCGCAGTTGCTCACACAGAAAGCGTTCGCGCAGTTCCGCGCCCGCATGCTGCATCTGCTGGAGGTACGCGTCCACCGCAGCCGCAAGCTCCGGGCTTACCGCCGCCTGCTGTGTGGAAGACGACATCTGCTGCAACGCGCTGCTCAACTGCGCGCGGTAGTGCACGTTCAGCACCTCACGGGAAGCGCGCAAGGCTTCGCGCGTGACCTCAGGCGTGACGAACGGATTGCCGTCGCGGTCACCACCAATCCATGAGCCGAAGCGCAGGAGCGTGGGCAGGTCCGTGAGCGACAGGTGAAGGTCATACTCCTTCGCCAGGGCGTTGGCTACCTCGGCGTACAGCGCGGGCACCGTGTCAAAGATGGAATCGTGAAAGTAATCCAGCCCCATGCGCACTTCGTCCATCACGGCCGGGCGCTGCAGGCGGACATCGTCCGTCTGCCACAGACCGGTGATCTCCGTGAGCAGGCTGGCTTGAAGCTGGCTTGCCGTGTCGCCGGGCAGCGGGATGTTGTCGAGCTCTTCCAGTAACTGTGCGATGCGGCGACGCTTGCTGATGACCGACCGCCGCGCTACTTCCGTGGGGTGCGCCGTAAAGACAGGTGTAACGCAGACCCGGCGCAGCAACTGCAAAGCTTCATCGGCAGAGTAGCCCGCCAGGCGCATGCGGCGCAGCGTTCCTTGCAAGCTGCCGCGCTGGGGCTCTGCGTCACTGTGGAGGCTGCCCGCCAGGCGGCGGCGTTTGCGGTGATTTGTCTCCGCAAGATTGATCAGTTCGAAGTAGAAGCCGAACGCGCGGGCAAGCTGGTAGGCACGGTCAACCGGCAGGGTGTGGACCAGCAGCAGGGCCTGCTGCAATGCGCTGGCCGCTTCGGCAGTGTTGCCCTCTGCCTCGGCCTGGCGACGCTCGTTGGCAAGCCGGCGCAGCGTTTCCACCTGATCGAACAGGTCGTCACCCACCTGCTCGCGCAACACCTCGCCCAGCAGCGTGCCCAGGCTGCGCACGTCGCGCCGCAGCGGTGCCTCTTTGATCTCAGGCTCGCGCGCTTCCAGTTCGGCAAGCCGCTCGCTCCAGTTTTCCGTTTGCCACAGTGCCGCCATGGCTTGATTATGCCCGAGCGGTCAGCCGATGCGGCCTGCGGGTGCTTCGGGCCCGGTTGCCCAGGTGTCCGGCAGCGATGGCGAACCCGGTTGCGGCTTGAGTGTGAAGGCAATGAGCAGCGCCGTGAGTGCGATGATGCCGAGCACAAACACGCTGCCCTCAGGCCCCGTGGGGCCGCCGCTCAACAGCAGTGCACCCCGGGGATGCGTACGGAATAGCGGGTGCAGGATCGCGCCGCCACTGTCGGCCGTGCCATACAGGAAGGACTCTGCCCAATCCCACGCGCCGTGCCACGCAATGGCCCACCAGATTGAACCGCTGCGCCACAGGCTAAAGGCGAACACCAGCCCGATCAGGCCCGCCGACCACAGGCCGACCGGAGACTCCCCGGCATTGCCCTTGTGCCCAAAGCCAAACAGATAAGAGAAGAACAGCGCCGCACACCGGAAGCCGACGCGCTTGCGCGTGGCGTCAGAGAGGCCAAGCGCCCCGGCAATGCCAGCAAGGCCGCGCGACAGCGTGAACTGCGCGTAGCCGCGCGTCAGGTACTCCTCAGAAAACCCAACACAGAGGAACGTAGCGAGCCAGATAAGGCCCCACTTGAGTGCCGCACTCCCCGTCAGCAGCTTCGCGTCGAACACGAGCAACTGCTGTGAGTACAGCACGCCGATCAGCAAAGAGAACGTTATAAGTCCGCTCAGGAAGCCGTACAGCGCCTGGCCGGTGCGGCCGCGCAGGCTGCCCAAGCCGTACCGTTCGAGCGGCCGCCGTTCCACGCGTGACATCGCAGCGGCGGCAAGAATGGCTCCCACCAACGGTGCGCCGTGCGTGTAGAACCACACCGTCAGCGGATGGCTGGGAACACCCCGCACCGGCATGTACTTGTTTCCGGTCAGCAGGTGCGCCAATGACGTGCCTGCAAAGGAAATCAGCGCCAGCAGCAGAAGGAACAGCAGCAACGACCAGCCCGCGCGCAGGCCCTCTGCACCGAAGAAGATATGCCGAATGCCGGAGTGGGGCGGCATGGCCGGCTGTTGATTGTCGTCCTGCGGGGGCGGAAACCAGGCGGGTTCGCCTGCGGGTGCGATGGGTGTCGCTTGTGGTGTGATCCTGTCAGGCATGCGATGTCCTTGTGCACTCACGATACGCGAGAAGCACCGTGCGCACCGACCGCACACTGCGGCTCACCGCTTAGGTCCATTCGACCCGAGCGCAGCCCCACTGAGTGCCCTCATGACCCGGAGAGACATGGGATTTAGGTTTATGGAGCGTGGAGGAACCCACGTCTCAAAAGCGAGACGTGGGGCACCCGCTTTACTGAGTGCTTTGCTTTTCGAGCAAACTGCTGTCATCGACCGGAGCGTCGCTGCACTTTGTCAGCGACCGAGCGTTCCTAATCTTTGTCATCCCGACCGGAGCGAAGCGGAGTGGAGGGACCTGCTGTTTGCCCGAGCAGCAACACTGCTTCGGAGGAAAGCAGGTCCTTTGACTACGCACTTCGTGCTTTGCTCAGGATGACGAGAGGCTAACTACGCTCTAAACCGTAGCCGCTTGCTCTTCTAATTGTGTGGAAAGATCTTCCCACTCGCTCATGAGCGCCTCATGATTGCGGCGCAGTTGCGTAAGTTCGGCGGTCTGGCGCTGGCTTTCTTCGGCACTGGTGAAGTTGCCCAGCGCCGTTTCCAGCGCGATCATGCGATCTTCCATCCGCGGCATTTCGTCTTCGGCAAAGCGGACGCGGTCCTGCATCTGCTTGAGCTTGATGGGATTCACCTTCTTCACGTTGACCACCGCTGGCGTGGTGACCGCTGAGATAAGCGTGGGTGGAGCCTCCACCACAGGAAGGTGGGCGCGCTGCATCTCCATTGCCGCTGCCTGCACGGCCTCCGGGCCGCCCTGTTTGCGCCATAAGTAATCCTCGTAATTGCCGGGGAACACCTGCACGCCGCCGTGCTCGCACTCGAACACGCGGGTCGCCAGACCGTCGATGAAGTAACGGTCATGCGAGACGAACAGCACGGTGCCGGTAAACGCGCGAATTGCCTCCAGCAGCACGTCTTTCGCACGCAGGTCCAGATGGTTCGTCGGCTCGTCGAGCAGGATGAAGTTGGCGGGCGAGACGAGCATGCGTGCCAGGGCGTAGCGGTTGCGTTCACCGCCGCTCAGCACGCCCAGCTTCTTGAAGACGTCGTCGCCCGCGAACAGGAACGCACCAAGCAGGTTGCGCAACTCCACGGTTGGCACCTTGGGCGCGGCGCTGCTGATGTCTTCCAGCATCTGCGCGTCCGGGTTCAGCACCTTGTACTGATCCTGCGCGAAGTAGTCGGCCAGCACGTTGTGGCCGTAGCGCACGGTGCCGGTTGTCGGCTCTTCCATCTGCGACAACATGCGGATCAACGTGGACTTGCCCGCGCCGTTCGGGCCGACCAGCGCGATGCGGTCGCCACGCTCAATGGTGAAGTTTACGTTGCTCAGAATCTGCTTGGGCTCATACCGTTTGCCAAGGGAACTAACTTCGCACACGAGCCTGCCACTTGCAGGCGGCTGCGGAAAGCTGAAGTGGATGGTCTCCTCATCTTCCGGCACCTCGATGCGCTCGATCTTGTCGAGTTCCTTAATGCGGCTCTGCACCTGCTTAGCTTTTGTGGCCTGGTAGCGAAAGCGGTTGATGAATGCTTCCAGCTGCTCAATGCGGTCGCGCTGGCTGGCGTAATCCTTCGCTAGCTGGTCGCGGCGCTCCGTCTTCTGCTTGACGTACTTTTCGTACCCGCCCGTATAAAACCACACACGCTTGTTCCACACCTCGGTGATCTTGCTGACGGTCACGTCGAGAAAGTACCGGTCGTGCGAGATGAGGATGAAGGCCCGCGGGTAGCTGCGCAGGTATTCCTCAAGCCAGTTGCGTGTTTCCAGATCGAGATGGTTCGTGGGCTCATCCAGCAGCAGCAGGGACGGCTTCTCCAGCAGCAGTTTGGCCAGCGCGATGCGCATCTGCCAGCCGCCGCTGAACTCCTCGGTCTGCCGCGTCCAGTCTTCCTTGCTGAAGCCCAGGCCGCCAAGCACCGCGCCCACCTGCGCGTCCAAGTTGTACAGGTCGTGCTGCTGCAGGGTGTCGCTGACCAGCGAGAAGCGGTCGGCGACAGCGTCGTACTCCGGCGTGCCGAACTCGAAGTGCGCCAGCTTATCGCTGAGTTCATCCATCTCCTTATCCATGGCCAGCGCCTCGTGGAAGACCGACAGGCACTCGTCGAAGACCGTCTTGCCGCGCATCAACAGGCCGTCCTGCGGCAGGTAGCCGATGGTCAGGCCCTTGCTGCGGTTCAACTGGCCGCCATCCAGTTGCTCGACACCGGCCAGCACCTTGAGCAGCGTACTTTTTCCGGTGCCATTGCCGCCCACAAGGCCGGTGCGCTCCTCTGGCGTAATCAGCCAGTTGGCGCCTTCAAAAAGCAGTTTGTGTCCGAAGCGCTTGGCTCCGTCGGCAAGATGCAGCATCCTTCCATTTTCGCAGACAGCAGCTGCGAGACCCACGCAGCGATCAGCATGCGCTGATTGCCGCGGTAGAAAGAAGAATGCCGACGGGGATCTACAGTCGGGTTCTCGTAGGTGGCCGGGTTATCGATCTCCCCTGCGCCGAACAGCACCCGGTCGGCAACGTAGCCGGGCCGCACAAAGCCGCGATCCTCCTCAGCAAAGCGCCTGACGGTTGTAGGGTTAAGACGTGAAAGGTCTTGCGCGAATTCTTCTTCTGCTCGTGGTGCCTTTCACGATGGCTCCGCAGACGCTGGCGCATCCGGGCTGGCGCGGCAACGGCATTGCGTCGCAGATGTGGTGGAAGCACGCCGTGTTTGTGCGCATGCCTGCCAACAGCACCTTTACGACGGCCGCAAATACACTCGATGCGATGAGCGAGGTGGGCGCGGACAGCATTCTTCTGCCGGAGCTGCAGCCCGCGGGAGAACCACCTTCTGCAACGCAACCATTTTCTGCGAAGTTCGGCACGGAAGACGATCTGGAAGCACTTCTGCACGAAGCCGCGGCGCGGCGCATGCACGTGTTGCTCATGGCAGACATCTCGCGCCTGGCTGCTCATTCAGACGAGGTACGCTACTGGATGAACCGCGGGATTGCGGGCTTCGATGTCGGCACCCTGACTGCTGCAGACATGGGTAGCCTAAGTGTGTTACGCACATCGCTCGGTCGATTTCCCGGCCAAAGATTGCTGCTGGCCGGCTTCTCTGGCTGGTTCCCCGAAAAGACTCTTCGCCCACGATCATCCGCTGGAGTCACGTGCCTTTCGCGCGGGAGCACCGACGTCATCGGACAGCCCGAAACAGGGATCGTGACGTTTGCCGCTTACTACGAGCAGCAGGCTCCTGGAGTGCCGGTCTTCGATGTTTCCGTTCTCGACAGCGCAGAGCTGCGAGGGGTGGTACAGGCGTACCTTGCGCGACGCCATACCGAGCCTTATAGAGCCAAGACCGGGCAGCTAGCTAAGCCAAAGGAGTCTGCCGTCCACCCGCCGGATACTGTGCGTAGACATCGTCGAAGATTGCGTCCCACTGGCAGGTGAGTGCATAGGCGCGTGCTGCCGTTCTCATGTGCTGAAGCTTTCGTGGGTCCCTGGCCAGTGCAAGCACCGCCTCTGCGAAGTGCGCCGCATCACTCACCACACCGGTCACACCGTCCTGCACGATATAGCGTGGACCGCCACCCGTAGTGACCACCGCGGGAACACCGCTGGCAAGCGCCTCAAGCACTACGTTGCCAAAGGTGTCAGTCTCTGACGGGAACACGAACAGGTCCATGTCCGCATAGCTCTGCGCGAGGGTTTCGCCGCGCTGCACGCCCAGAAAGTGTGCATTCTTCATGGACTTACGGAGCGAGTCCTCCCCCTCGCCCTGGCCGATGATCAGGCAGCAGGTTTCGCCTACTCCGCCCGCGATGACGGCCTGCTCCACCGTCGGCAGCAGGGCCACGTTTTTCTCCACCGACAGGCGGCCCACGTAGCCCAGCACCAGCGTGCCGTCGTCCTCTGTACGGGTGCGCCGCGCGGGCGTGAACAGGTCGGTGTCTACGCCGCGCCGCATTACGTGGCAGGTGCGTTGCGTGTGCTCGCGTAGCAGGTCACAGAGCGCTTCATTGGGCGCGAAGAGCACCCGCGCCAGCCGGTAGAAGCGCGTGGTGCACCATAGCGCGCCCTGCTCAATCCAGCGCCCGCTTGCAGGTAGCCCGCGTGACATCCACGCCGTGCGGCGGGCAGCGTACTCATGCACGTTGGTGTGCCAGCTGGCTACAAGTGGAATGCTCAGCCGCCACGCAAACCACGCACCGAAGATGCCCAGTTCGCTGGGTCCGGTGATGTGAACGACGTCCGGCTTGAACTCACGCAGGGCGCGCGCAACCGCGGAGTGATGCCGCCAAAACAGCGGATCGAAGCTGAGATCTTTCTCCATCTGCACCGAGGCGCGACTGCGTGGCAGATCCAAGGTGGTCACACTGCCCTGCGTCTGCAGTACCGGGCTACCCGCGCCCGGCAAAGACGCCCGTACACAGAGGAATGGCAGGGCGTGCCGCTCTGCGTACGCGGTGAAGTTACGCGCGGTGTGCGCCACGCCGTTGACCTCGTGGAATGAATCAGGAAAGAAGGCAACGCGCGGCGGTGTCGGCTTGATTGGCCCGTTGTCCCCTGCTGTCTGCAGCATGGCAGCACGTTACCAGAGCCGTGAGAAACTGTGCAGCGTGAGCGGACCCGGTTCTACAGCGTTGCGCCCTGCCTTGCAATCCATGCTGCGGCATCCAGCCGTGCTGCTGCGCGAGTGGAACTGGAAGGCGGCGGCGTTCTCGGCGATAATCCGCGGGTTGATCTTCTTTGTCACAAACCGGCACAGCAGCCACGCCTCGGCGTGGCGGGCGCTGGGGGTGGAGGTGGTCTACGCCATAGCAGCCGCCGGCGTGGCCGGCACTGTGACGCAGAGGCTGCGGTACGCCCGGCCGTTGTGGCAGACAGCCCTTGTACTGTTATTTGTGGTTCCGCTGGCGATGCTTGCCGCACAGGCGCTGGTGCACCACCTTGCAGGAACGCCACGGGTGCGGGCGGGCCTGCTGCTGTCATTCGGTTTTGCGTCGTTTGCTACGGGGTTCAACTGGTTTGCCATGCGGCACGGCATCTTTGTCGCGGGCAACGGGCGTAGCTTCCTGCGGGACTTGGCTGCTCTCGCCACGCTCCTTACCGGCAGGTAACTTCGGGTGCGTAGCTGTAAGTTGCACGGCTCTTATGTTGTCTGCCCGTCATAACTACTCGCGAGGTGATATCAATCCAGGCCTCAACGTAATATCACCTGACTAAGTGGCGAAACCTCAACAGCGGAAACACAATCCAGATCGTTACTAAATGCGTATGATGAAGTTACAGCGGTCATAGAACCGCAACGGTTTGCACTTACTCTTCCCTCCAGCAAGTGTTCGCGAATCCACCCCGCGCGAGTGCTTTATGACCGAAAGTTTCACCACCGTTGATTGGGCCATGTGCGGCACGGTCTGTCTTCTAATCCTCGCGTCGATCTATACGCACGTGGAGGGTAATCGCGTCTCCGCGACACGCTTTGTTTATCACGACATCCGGCGAGAGATGGGACACCTGCCACGCCGTACGGTGTGGTGGCGCGCATTTTGCATCGCCATGGGTTGGCGCAAGCGGCCGGGCGGGACACGGCGCGGGAACGTGCAGCCGATCAACAGCCTGACACGCTAACCGCGCGTTGCGGCAATGTCTGGCCCCATCTCATCCTGCGCGCTGGTGGCGGGTCCCTCAGGAACGCGATCTTCGGGCGCGCAGTCTCCGCAATGCTTCGCCAGGCCTTCCCGAAGAAGGGCAAAGGCATCTTCTGGAGTGTCTGCAAAGCGGAAGATATCCTTGTCCTTCAGCCCAATCGCACCCTTTTCCGCCAAGAGATCCAGATCAATCACGTCCTTCCAGTAAGTCGAACCGTAGATGATGATCGTCATCTCCTTTGCGAGCTTGTGCGTCTGGGCCAGCGTGAGCAGTTCGAACATTTCATCCAGGGTCCCGAAGCCGCCGGGAAAGACGACCAGAGCCTTTGCGAGATACGCGAACCAGAACTTGCGCATGAAGAAGTAGTGGAACTGAAAGTTGAGTGCGGGCGTGATGTACGGGTTGGGCCGCTGCTCAAACGGTAGCGCAATGTTCAGCCCGATGGTCTTGCCACCTGCCTCAAACGCGCCGCGGTTGGCTGCTTCCATGATGCCGGGACCGCCACCGCTAGTGACCACAAAACGCCGCCTGCGGCCGGGCAGCGTCTTGGCCCAGTCGGTGAGCATATAGGCGAGCCGCCGCGCGTCCTCGTAGTACCGCGCCATCTCCACCGCAGTTTCAGCGCGTTTGCGTTGCAGGTCCGTTGCGTCCGGCGCAGACGCGGGCTGCTCGTGCTCCGGTGCTTTCTCGGCGCTGCCGGTGTTGGCCAGCAGTTCCACCGTGTGCTCGGCCACATCCAGCGCGGCAAAGCGGGCCGAGCCGAAGAACACCACGGTGTCCTGGATGCGCTCGCGGCGAAACCGTGCCATCGGCTCCTGGTACTCCGCCAGGATGCGAAGGATGCGTGCATCCGGGCTTTCTAGAAAGGTTTCGTTTTCGTAAGCGAGCGGGGCTTGCTCCAGCGGGGTGTCAGGCAGGGTACGGTTCGGCATGGGGTGATTGGATGCCTAGTGGCTGCAGGTGACAGACAGCTCTGCGCGCCGTGCGTCATCGCCCACGCCGAACTGTGCCATTTGCATGTTGGTGAAAATCTGGCCGGTGATGCCACGCGTCGAGGAAGACGCATGCACCGCATGGAAGCCCGCTGCGCAAAAGCAGTTCACCACGTCCCCACCACCGTTGCTGCTGCAAGAGAGGTATCGCTCGTCCGAGTCCGGCTTTACCATTCGCCCTGTAATGCCAGGGCGCGGCAAGGTCGGCAGGTAGGATCACCGAAGAGCGATAGCTGCGCAACGTCTTCACCAGTTGAGAATTCGCCGCTTTGTGAAGCAGCAAGTCGGTACCATCGTCCAGCTTCATGGACTGCAGTTCCAGGCGGGTGGCATGGAAGAAATATGGCGTGACGTTGTCTGTCATCATCTTGCCTGCCACCGTCACAGCCTGCCCCCGATGCGCATACACCACGCCGTATCTGGGATAGCTGGAAAGGCTGATCTCATGGGTCGGCTCCGCATTCACATCGCTCTTGCCGTCCTCCGCTTTAACCACCGGCAGGTACGTCTCACGTGTCCGCACCGTAACAAACTGGAGCCGTCCAGCGGGTTCCAGCGTGAGCGTGCCGTGCAGCGTTACCTGCTGGCCGTCGCGCAGTGGGATAGGTTGCTGCCCCGCCGCCGGAGCGAAACATAACCCGAGAGTGGCGCACGTCGCGGAAACGCGTGTCATTCGGCTCAGTGTACGCCGTTCAAACATTGCGGCTCACCCGCCTCCCGCTGCATCCAAGCACCAGGAGTTCAACCATGACCAGATCGCAACTTACCTGTGCCGCCATCCTGCTGGTTACAACCGGTGTGGCGTATGCCCAAAGTACGACAGCGCAAACCACAACGACGCAGCCACAGGTTGCAGCGAAGAAGCACCACGGCAAGAGCGCCGCGGGCGAGTACGGCAGTGGCGCGGGAGATGTGGGCTAGGGAGCGGCGGGCGGTGCGGGCCGTACGGCGGAAGGTGCCGGCGACATTGTCACACTCCACCCCGCGAAGGGCGCGGAGAACGTAGGCAAGGGTGCCGGTGATGTGGGTAAAGGCGCTGCAAAGGGCACCGGCAAAGTCGTCAAGGGTACGGGCAAGATTATTACTCACCCGTTCTAAGGCTACTCACTTCCGGTAGTCGCGATAGTGGATCAGCTCTGAGATGCCGATCCACAGGTCAAGCATGCCCAGGCCGCTGCCCAGGC
>CAXTBQ010000002.1:0-94799 GCA_964242065.1 uncultured Terriglobus sp.
CACCAATCTGTTGCAGGTTTCCGCTGGACTCTTTGATGCCGATCACGTTGGGCAGTTCGGCCAGCCTCAGAGAAGTCTCAGGCAGCAGGTTGGCGGCGGTGCGCCCGGGGATGTTGTAGAGCAGCAGCGGCTTGCCGGTAGCTTCCGCGATGGCCTTGAAGTGAAGAAACTGGCCCTGCTGGCCGGGCTTGTTGTAGTACGGATTCGCGCTTAGGATTCCGTAGAGCCCATCGATCTTCGCCAGGCGCTCGACGCGCCGCACCGCTTCGCGCGTGCTGTTGTGGGTGCATCCAGCGATTATGGGCAAGCGTCCGGCGGCTGCCTCGATCACGGTGAGGAGGACGGCATCGGTCTCGTCATCACTCAGCGTGCTGGCCTCACCAGTGGAGCCGCAGGCCACCAGGAAGTCCACGTCCCCGTCAACCTGTGCCTGTACCAGCCGCTTCAGAGAGGCGTGATCCACGCTCTCGTCCGGGTGGAACGGCGTGACAAGCGCAGTGCCTAACCCGTGAATGGGTGTGGGGCAATCCTTAGGAGTAATCGCAGGTTCCATGCCGGGTTTGAGTGTATCGCGCGTCTCACGCTGCGGGGGACCTGCGGCCACTTCTGCCGCCCAGGAGAGTGTTGTTGAACTTCAGATTTGCCATCCCGCGGCGTGTCCCAAAGGAGTAGGTAGTGGCTCGAAGATGGCGGGCTGAAGGCGCGCGTTACAGCTGCGCAGCACCTCTGGTTCGCATGCTGAGCACGGCCCTGTGGGGGAACACTAGGAGCGCTCGCTGCCGTTCGCTGTATGTGGCCGTTGTGTGCCGAGTTCCGGCGCGATCCAGATGAGCGTGACGGCGAAGTTGAGCGCCAGTGACAGCACCGGCTTGTAGTACGCCACGGGCAGGGCAATCAGTTACAACGAAAGGCTTGCCAGGTGCTTGGTTGTTTCCGCGCGATCCTGCCGGGGCAGTGGTTCGCGATGGAGCTTGTGCATCGCATTGATCGCCAGCCGCAGGACGAGGAATCCCTGTCCGGCAACGATCATGATGGCGTCGTAAAGCGCGGTGGAGAACGAGTCGAAGTTCTGCTCGGCCACGTAGTCGGTGAAGAACGGCACCAGCGACAACGCAAACAGGAAGAGCAGGTTGGCCCAGAGCACGCGGTAGTTGACCATCTCCGTGCGGCGGCTGAGCTCGTGGTGGTTCACCCAGTAGATGCCGACCATAAGGAAGCTGAGCGCGTAAATCCCCAGTCTCGGCAGAATGCGCAGAAAGCCTGGGATGCCGTGTGCTTCCGGCACATGCAGTTCCAGCACCATGATCGTGAGAATTACGGCGATCACACCGTCGCTGAGAGCTTCCAGACGGGCGGACTTCATCTCGTGACTGCGCAACTACCTACACCCATTCGCCCTGCCGCATGAGCGGTTCTTCAGACCCGTCGGCGTGCACGCCATCCACATTCATCTCCCTGGAGCCGATCATCCAATCGACGTGGATCAGGCTGCTGTTGGCACCCCTGGCGGCAAGCGTGGCGTCGTCCATGTGCTCGCCGTCAATCAGGCAGGTGGCGTAGGCCTGGCCCAGCGCAATGTGGCTCGCCGCGTTCTCGTCAAACAGCGTGTTCCAGAAGAGCAGCCCACTCTGCGCGATGGGCGAAGAGTGCGGCACCAGCGCCACCTCACCCAGGCGGCTGGCCCCCTCGTCCACGACGAGCAGCTTTCGAAGCGAGTCTTCGCCCGCGGTGGCATTGGCTTCGACAATCCGGCCGTTCTCAAAGCGCACGGAAATGTTCTCGATAAGCGTGCCCTGGTGCGAGAGCGGCTTGGAAGCGGTCACGGTACCGTTCACGCGATCCTTGTGCGGCGTAGTAAAGCACTCTTCCGTGGGGATGTTGGCGTTGTTGAAAATGCCGTTGCCGGAGACTCCGCCGCCGCCCGCCCACAGGTGATCCTCCGCCAAACCCACGACGAGATCGGTGCCGGGTCCGCGGAAGTGCAGGGCAGAGAATCGCTTGTTGTTCAGCTTCTCAACGCAGCTTAAAATATTGCGGCCGTGCTGTCTCCATTCCGCGATTGGGTCCGCGCCGGTAATGCGCGAGGCGTGGAAGATGGCCTCCCATAGCGCGGCGAGCGCCTCGTTTTCCGGCAGATCTGGAAAGACGAGCTTTGCCCATGCAGGCGTAGCACCAGCTACGATCGTCCAGTTGATCGCATGCCGCGTGATCAGCTCCATGGCCGGCTTTGCGGCTTTGGAGGTGGCCACGTTGTTGCGGCTGATCTTTGCCGGATCCTGGTCTTTCAGCAAGGCAGGGTTCGCGCCGGTGATGCCCATGCGCGCGGCGCCTCCGCGATATGCCGCGGCTATGCCGTCGGCCAGCCACTTCGCGGTGCTGTCAAAAGCTGCGTCAGGCGCGTACTGGTAGCGGGCCAACGTGGCTTCGTCGTCAGTGTAGAGCACCGTCACCACGTGGGCTCCGGCCTTGTAGGCCTGCTCCACCACGCGGCGAACAAATCCGGCCAGGTCCAGCGGAGCCGTAATGACCAACTCCTGCCCAGGCTGCAGGTTCAGCCCGACGCGGACTGCGACAAGGGCGAAGCGGTCGAGCTTCTCTTCGAAGGAAAGGTTTGTAAAAGTATGGGGAAACTCGGCAATGGCAGCCATATCTCTCTCCTTCTGGATTTTGATTGTTCGTTGCTAGATTTGCTGGAAGATGTCGCGGAAGTCGTACACGCCCTTGCGGCTGCTCAGCCACTCCGCGCCGCGCACCGCGCCTTCGGCAAAGCCTCGACGGCTGAATGCCTCATGCGTCAGGATCACGCGATCCGCTCCGCTGCGCGCTTCGAGCACGTGCAGGCCCGCAGCATCCCCTTCGCGCAGAGACTTGATGGGCACGTCGCCTGCTGCCTTCACTGCATCTTGCAGGCTGATTGCCGTTCCGGATGGTGCGTCCAGCTTGGTGACGTGGTGCGTCTCCTCAATAGTGAACTCGTAACCGGCCCTGGTCAGCGGCTCCACCATCGCCTTGGCCACCTGCAGCATCACCTGCACGCCGATGGAAAAGTTCGTGCCGTGCAGCAGCGCGGCGTCCTTGCGAATGGCGAGCCCCGCCATGTCTGGCAGGCTGCCGTACCAACCGGTGGTGCCGACGACGACCTTTGCGCCCACTGCAAGGCAGGCACGAAGATTCGCGATCACCGCTTCCGGTGTAGTGAAGTCTATGACCACGTCAAAGCCTGCAACAAAAGGAGCGGTCAGCGCCGCTCCGCGCGGGTTTTCCTTTGCGTCAAGCACATGTACGCCGTGGCCGCGTTCGTGCGCCACATCTGCTACCAGCTTGCCGGTCTTCCCGTGTCCCAGTACCAACATCCGCATGTTCTGTCTCTACTCCTTCACTGCACCACTGTCGCGAGCGGCACGGAAACCGGCGGCGCTCCGGTTGTGTTGGCGCGCGCATCCAGGTCAAAGACGGTGCTGTCCGGATCGGCAAAGAAGCGCCGATGCAGGGAGCGGACGGTGTCGGCCGCGTCGTCCTCTTCGACCATGAAACTCATGTTGATCTCGCTGGCCCCCTGCGAGATCATGCGGACGTTGATGTGCTCCACCGCAGTGAACACCTTACCCGCAATGCCGCTGTGTCCGCGGATGTCCTCGCCCACCAGGCACACGAGCGCCTTGTTGCTCTCGTACTTCACGTCGGCGATCTTCGAAAGGTCTTCCGCAATGGCAGGTAGCCGCTCACTGGTATCCACCGTAACGGAGATCGAAACCTCGCTGGTCGAGACCATATCGATGGCGACGCGATGCTGGTCGAAGACATCGAACACTGCCTTCAGGTAGCCGTGCGACATGAGCATGCGGCTTGCCACGATGTCGACGATGGTGAGCTTCTTCTTGACTGCGATGCTCTTGAATGGCGAACGGCAGGGCGGCGCGACGGCGCTGATGCGCGTGCCCTCGTTGGCTGCGTTGCGAGAGTTCAACACGTACACCGGAATGTTCTTCTGCACGGCCGGCAGGATCGTGGCAGGGTGCAGCACCTTGGCCCCGAAATAGGCGAGTTCCGCTGCTTCTTCAAACGAGATGGTTTTCACGCGCAACGCGTCGGGGCAGATGCGCGGATCGGTCGTCATGATGCCGTTGACGTCCGTCCAGATTTCGATGGCACCGGCATGAAGCGCACCACCCACCAGCGCGGCGGAAAAGTCGCTGCCGCCACGGCCCAGCGTAGTCACGGTGCCACTTGCGGTGGACCCGATAAAGCCGCCCATCACCGGTGTCATGTTGCGCTCAAGCAGCGGCAATGCGTGCTGTGTCAGCCGTTCTTCGATGGAGGCTTCCTGCGGCACAGCCTTGCCGAACTGGTCGTCTGTCACAATGCACAGGCGGGCGTCTAGGTGTGCACCGTGCAGGCCGTTCGCGTCGAATGCGGCAGCGACGATGTGGCTGGACAGACGCTCGCCGAAGCTGACCACAAGATCGGTGGTGCGAGGCGTCAACTCGCCCACGGCGCTGATGCCCCGCAACAGGTCGTCGAGCGCGTCGAAGTCGTGCTGAATGCTGCCCAGCAGCGTGGTCAGGCCGATGCCGTGCAGCAGGTCTGCCGACGTGTCCAGGTGGCGCGAACGCAAGCGGGCGCTTAGAGCGAGTGCTCCTGCCTTGTCCGCAACACCGGCGGCAGCCGCGGCGGCGAGCAGTTGATCCGTCACACGCGCCATCGCAGATACCACCACGATGGGTCGCAGGCCCTTCGCCTGGCGGCCGCGCACAATTTCTGCGGTGCGGCGAATGGCGGCAGCGTCCTCTACGGAAGTGCCGCCGAACTTCATCACGACCATATCCTGCCGCGCACCGCTCATGCGATCACCGGCCTGCCACTGCCGGTCTGCGTGTGCAACTCCTGGCCGGGCAGCTTGCCCATCTTTGCCAGCACCTCCGCGTTCAACACGGCGGCACCGGCAGCGCCGCGCAACGTGTTGTGGCTCAGCAGGACGAACTTCCAGTCCAGCAGGGTGCATGGGCGCAGACGGCCTACGGTCGTGCTCATGCCATTGCCGGCCAGGTAGTCGAGACGGGGTTGCGGACGGTCAACGCCCTCGTGGTAAATGACAGGTTGCGTGGGCGCGGAGGGCAGGTGATGCGAGAGCAGCGGCTGGAACTCGCGCCAGGCCTGCAGGATGTCTTCGGCGCTTGCACGCGTCTTCAGCTTAATGCTGACGCACTCCGTGTGCCCGTCGACCACGGCCACGCGGTTGCAGTGAGCGCTCACCTTGGCAGTTAGTGGGTCGATACTGTTGCCGGTAAATCGGCCCAGCAGCTTGCCCACCTCCTCCTGCATTTTTTCTTCCTCATTCTTAATGAACGGCACAACGTTCCCGAGAATGTCGAGCGAAGGCACGCCCGGATAACCCGCACCGCTTACTGCCTGCATGGTGCTGACGAACAGGCTGTCGATGCCGAAGCGTTCTTCCAACGGCTTTAGCGCGAGGACCAGGCCGATGGCCGAGCAGTTGGGGTTCGTCACCAGGAAACCGGCGCTTGCATTCTTGTACGAAGCCTGTGCCGCAATCAGATCAAGGTGATCGGCGTTGACCTCGGGCACAACAAGCGGCACGTCCGGTGTCATGCGGAAGGCGCTCGAGTTCGAGATCACAGCGCAGCCGGCGTCCACAAACTGTGGCTCCAGATTCCGCGCTACGTCGGCATCCAGCGCGGCAAAGATGATGCGCGGTACTTCCTGCGTGTTCTGCGCGGGCGTGTTCGGCTGCAGCACCATCTGGCCAATGCGCTCGGGCAGCGGGGTATCCAGCTTCCAGCGGCAGGCTTCCGCGTAGGGCTTGCCCGCGGAGCGCTCGCTTGCTGCCAGCCAGGCGATCTCAAACCATGGGTGATCCGCGAGCAGTTGAATAAAGCGCTGACCCACCGTGCCGGTCGCGCCCAGAATCCCCACTTTGCGACATTCCATCTGTTCCGGTCCTTATCCTGCAAGAATACCGGAAACAAACAAAGAAGCCGGTCTAAACGTCGCTGCGATACCTCCGGCGATAGGTTCCGCCGCCAATGCCGCCCCATGCGATCACCAGCGCCACGGCATGGATCAGGAACCAGATGCTGAGACCCTGCGCGGTATAGATCATGAACAGAATGAGCAACCGAGGCACCAGGATGGCGATGAGCACGGGCACCAGGTTGATCACGAAAGCGCCGCCCGGGTGGTCCTGCAGGTACATGACCAGCAGCGAAATGCGAGGCAGAAAAAGGCTCAGAACCAGAAACCAGAATGGCAGACCTACTGTGTGCATCGAGTGCCCCCAACCACGCTTCACTGTGATGCGATGCGGTGCGCATGGTTTGCTGCCGATGCGCTGCGCATGTTGCAGGCAGTTATCAGCAGACCGCGCTACACAGGCATCTGCCCGATCTGCCGGTACACCGCAACGCTTGAGAGAGCGTTCTGCAGGCAAAGGATACTGAACAAGAACGTCCAAAGCGCGCTGATCCGCAGACCCACGGGCGGAGCTGATTGGTAGAAGTCAATCAGGGTACGCCTGAGCTGGAAAATTGCAACGTAGAAGATGACAGCCGAACCAACAATCAACAGGGAACCCAGCATCGCGAGACCAGCGCCGGCATCCCCGGCGGCCATGGCACTCAGCAGCAGAGCGTAACCAACGATTGCCCCAGCCAACCAGAGCACGAACAATAAAGTCGGCCGGCCCGAGCCATTGAGCTTTTTGACCCAGTTCGCCTGGATAAACACCCATACGTAGGCGAAAATGCCTCCGGAAACCATGGAAAGCAGCAGCACCAAGGCCCAATGGAGAGAGGGCGGCGAATCCGGCGGGAAGTTCACAGGTGCACCTGCACCAGAAGGGTATGGCATTGCTGCATACCCGGTTGCGTTCGGAAATAGTGGAGTCGATAGCAATGCGTTCAGCGGCTGCCAGGTAGTCTGCGCGTCCGTTCGCGCTAGATCCGTCAGCTTCATGGATCCCTGTGCAACGTATTCGCGAACGCGCTCTTCCGGGTACGGTCCAAGCTGCTGGCCGTTCCGCATCAAGTAGAAACTCATACGGGAACCTGGGTGTCCTCGGGCTGGGATTTCTGAGACGAGTGCGAGCATAGCACGGTCCGGAAGCCGAGCGTGAGGACATTGTGCTGCTGCTTTCAGAACGTTAGGGCATCGTTTGCAGCCCTTGCGCTCTACCTCCGGCTTCGTTGCGCGGTGAGCAGTTCTTCTAACTCCTGCTTGAACTCGCGGACGTCCTTGAAGTCGCGATACACAGAGGCAAAGCGAATATAGGCGACGGTGTCCAGATCGCGCAGTTGTTCCATGATCATCTCGCCGATCTCACTGGTGGTGCGCTCGCGGTCGGCCGAATCCACAACGTAGGCTTCGGCGTCGTCCACGATCTTGCCGAGCTTGCCGGTGGGAACTGGCCGTTTCTCGCAGGCGTGCAGCAAACCACTGAGTATTTTCTGCCGATCGAACTTCTCCCGGCGGCCGTCTTTCTTTACCACCATGTACGGGATTTCATCAATCCGTTCGTAGGTTGTGAAGCGCTTGCTGCAGCGCTCACACTCGCGCCGGCGCCGGATGCTGTCCGCTTCCTTGCTCTCGCGCGAGTCCACGACCTTGTCCTGGGCATGGCCGCAAAAAGGACATTTCATGCCCGCTCAGTGTACCGGATGCATCTCCGCCTTGCCGCTTTCGCGGGCCACCGAGCGTAGCGACACCTGCTCCATTCGCGCAAAGAGTAAGCCAGGCACGACGACAGACATCGACGCGATCACCCAAAGAATGATGCCGGTGCTGGAAGCGAGCTCCCTGGGAATGCCGAACAGAACAGTGAGCGCGGTAATGGTAAGCACCTGCGCACCGCCACCGATACCGGGTAGCTGCACAATTCCACCCACCACGCTGAAGCCAAGCAGCAGAATCACTTGCGGCAGCGTCATGTTGTGGACCGGTGCAGGAAAGGCGCGCATGACAGCGATGTAGCTAAGAACGATCATGGCCCATGTGAGCAGGCTGTGAAGGGAGAGAAGCAGGAAGTCACCGAAGGTGCTCACAACATTCAGGCCGCTGCGGAACTCCAACACTTTGCTGGAAACAGCCTCACCCGCCTTGGGAGACAACCTGCCGGCAACACTGCCGAGAATGCGAGCCACTGAGTCGCCCGCGTACACCGTGAAAACCACAAAGAGCGAAAGAAATGCGATGGCACCGGCAATGGCATAGCCAAACAGGCGAAAGCGATTGTGGTACGGCAGCGTATCGAGTTGTGAAGAGAACAAGAGATCACCAGCGAACAGGATGCCGAACGCGCCAAGGTCAAAGATCCGTTCCACCGCGACGACCGCAATCTGTGAGGAAAACGTGAGCCCTGTGCGCCGGCTGACCAGATAGGGGCGGATCAGTTCCCCGACACGGCCCAATACCGCCAGGCCGGTAAATCCGATCACCTGGGTGCCCACGAGCTGCCACCAGCGAACATGCTTCTCCGGCGGCAAAGAAGGCTTGAGAAACACAGCCCAGCGCGCGGCACGGAAGACGAAGTTCATGTAAAGGATCAGCGTGGCTAGCAAGAGCATGCGCCAGTCCACGCTGCGGCAGGCCCGCCAGAAGGCGGCCCAGTCAAAGTGAGACGTGCGCAGCTTCCACGCCACCAGCGCGACACCCGCAAGCACTGCCAGAGCGATGCCTGCTCTCCGCTTCTTCATTCGCCTCGAACGGCGCTGCTTGCGGCGGGTCCGGCCACACCTGTTACTACGGAGGCAGCCTGCAGCCGCGTGAGGAGGTTGAACTCACGCACAACGCGCGCCACGTACAGACGTGTCTCGCGATAGGGTGGGATGCCGTGATAGCGATCTACCGCGGCAGGACCGGCGTTGTATGCAGCCAGCGCCAGGGCCACGTCTTCGTGGTAGCGGGTGAGCAATCGGCCCAGGTAAGTGGTTCCGCCATTCACATTGCTTGCAGGTTCAAAGCTGTCCTCAACGCCCAGTTGCGCAGCGGTACCCGGCATTAGCTGCATCAGGCCCTGGGCGCCCGTGCGCGATACAGCATGTACATGGCCGGCGCTTTCCGCACGAATGACTGCTGCCAGAAGTGCCACGCTCACGTTGTGCGCAGCGCCAGAGCGCTGCAGGATAGCAGGCAAGCTCGTAGAGGAAGCCGCAGGACTGGCAGAAACAGGCAGGAGAGGAACAGCCTGCACCGGTTCCGGAGCGGCTTCGACGGATGCGATGGCGCTCATCGGTAGGTCAATGTAATTCGCATGATCTCTGTCGCCGGCCGCAAGGAGCAGCCGTACCGTACCCGCTGAAACTTCCACTCGGGAAGTGCACAGGAAGGTGAATCCGCTGCGCAGCGTGACCAGTTCCGCAGCGCGCAAGGGATGCAGCGCAAGCACAAGAAGCGCAAGCAACGCACCGCATCGTACGCAAGAGCTTCTATGCCGGATCGCTAGGCGGTTCCTCATGCAGATTCAAGGCTACCATCCGTAGCACTCTGGACTGCTTGGGGCGTTCCAAAGGCCGATGCAGTCTAGAACCAGACGTTGAGCGCAGCCGCCACCGCGTCCTGGTGGTGCGGCACGGTCACGGGCCAGCCGCGTTCCCTCGCCAGGGCCTGCAACGCGTCCGGCGCGTTGCCCATCAGCACGGGCCAGTGCGCCAGCTCCAACATCGGCAGGTCGTTCCAGTTGTCACCCAGGCTCATCAACTCCTGCTGCGAGAGGCCTTCTTTCTCCAGCAGATGCAGCAGGCCGCTTCCCTTGGAACAGCCCCGAGGAAGGATATCGAGAATGCACAGATCACGCTGCGGGTACTCCGTGCGGAACAGCTCCAGCTCTCCAAAGTGCGCCGCTGCCAGCATGGTTTCGGCCTGCCGCATACTTGCCACGCTTCCGCACAGCATCGCCTGAATGGGCGGGCCGGCCGCGGGGTCATCCAGGGCTGCTTCGATCGGCTCGACCCGCCGAATGGAACGGGCGTTTGCCTCCACCCAGTTGCGAATGCTGCCGTAGAGATCTTCCAGGTCTTCCAGCACCAGCGCGCCGGCCCTTTCTTCCCCATCGGTGTGGAGATCGAAGGTCAGCACAAGGCTCTTACGAAATTCACCAAGCTGCCCGCAGAGACGGCGCGCCAGATCCAGAGGCATGGGGCAACGGAAGAGCAGAGCTCCTCCAATCGTCCGCGCGACGGTGCCGTTGGAACTGAGAACGGTGTCGTCCCTGTGCAGCGACGTGGAGCGCAGTACTTTCATGGCGTAGCTGTGGCGGCGTCCCGTTGCGATTACGATGCGCGCACCCGCCTGGCGCGCTCGCTCCAGGGCTGTTTGGTTAGCGAGCGTTACCCGCCCGTCGGGATGGACCAGCGTGCCGTCCATGTCAATGGCGATCATCCGCGGTTTGTCTGTCATTCGGCTGCGATCGCCTTATGCGCCTCGGCATGGACGGTGCTGCGGGTGGTCAGCACGGTTGCCGCAACCAGGATCATTGCGCCGCCCATCCAGGCCGCGGGTCCAAGCCGCTCATGCAACACGGAGACGCCGAGCAATGAGCCCATGAGCGGTTCAAGATTAAGAAACACACCGGCCTGTGACGCCGGCACCTGAGTCATGCCCCAGTTCCACAGGAGCGTGGTGGTTGCCGTACAAAGCACACCGCTTGCGGCCAGCGCCAGCCAGGCCTCCGTGCTGATGCCATGAACCGGTGGACGGCCGTATTGCAGACACACCCACACTGCCATCATGACGGTGCCAACCAACAGACTGCGCGAGCTCACGGCAAGCGCGCTATGCCGCTGCATCAGGTTCTTGTTGCCCAGGATCCAGGCGAGCGCAATAACAAGCGACAGCACCACCAACACGTCGCCGAGCAAAGAAGCTCCCGGGCCGGCCCGGCCGCCCAGCGCTATTAGACACGCGCCGCAGGTCGATCCGGCCAGCGCGCACCAGCCGGTCCAATCCAGCCTCTCGCCCAGGAAAAGGGCGGCAGCGGCAGCCAGAATAACCGGCATGGTGCCGATCATGAGCGAGGCGTGCGCCAGCGTGGTAAGCGACAGGCCCTTGAACTGAAGAAGGAATTGGAGTGGAATGCCGAAAAACGCGGCCAGCAGCAGGATAGTCCAATCGCGCCGGGGCCAGGGACTTCGTTCGCGGATTGCCACCGGAATCGCGGGAACGCTCGCAAACAGGAAGCGATAAAGCACCATTTGGCCGACCGACATCTCACGTAGGGCAATCTTGCCGAAGTAAAAACCGGTACCCCATAACGCTCCCGCTCCAGCGCAGGCCAGAAATCCCAGAGAGTTCACTTTTGCTGCGCGGAGCATCTTTCCACTGTCGCACATGCGGGAACGCTCCCTTTTTTGCGCCAGCGTTTCGGTCTCGCCCCATTTGGCCGGCTCCGCGCTACGATTGGAAAGAGCTGCCGTGATGCGCCCCTTCTCTGCCTTACGTCGTGCTGTTCTCCCTACGCTGGCTTGCCTGGCGAGCATGGTCGGCAGCGGATTGCGTGGCGAAACGCCAAAGCCACTGCAAAAGAACGTTCCGGCAGCGCCCGCGCTCTCGCTCCCGCTGGAGACATTCGGCTACCGTCCGGGTGCCAGTTCCATCGCGCTTCGGGCCGGGTTCACCAGTGCGACCGTCTGGTTCATTGACGCGGACCACCTCTTGCTTACGTTCAGCGCGCGAAAGCTCATGCCCCGCTCTGCGGATCAGCAGGAAGGGGATGACGACAACACTGTTCGGGCACAGGTGATTCACCTGCCGGACGGGCACATTGTGCGTGAAACAGAGTGGCGCATGCACGATCGCGCACCATACCTGTGGCCGCTTGCAAACGGCAGGTTTCTGGTTCGGGAGCGTGGCGATCTGTACTCCCTGGACCCGCTCGGCACCTATCGGCCGGAGCATCTGGGACGGCGCCTGGTGTTGCACACCGATCATGAAATCCGTGCCGTGCAGCTGAGCCCTGCCCACGACCTTCTGCTGGTGCAGACGACTCCGCGCAGGCAGGTGGGCGACGATCCCGACGAGAAGCGCGAACTCCCCGTATCCGTCGACTTCTTCCGCGTCGTACCGGATAGCGATGGTGTCCGCCTGGCCCGGCGCGGCCACGCCATCGCCCACAGCCCGATTGCGCTCGCCTTCACGTCCATGGGCGTGCTACAGACGGTTAAGGAAGACCGGATGCATTGGGGTCTGGATTTCAAAACGTATGCCGGCAAGAAGCTCGAATTGGCCGGTTTTACAAGCACCTGCCGGCCCTCGAGCATCTTTGTTTCCGATGCAGAGTTCTTTGCTTACGGCTGCCGGGGCGGCGAAGACCTGCGGCTTATGGGCGGCTTCAATCTTCTGGCAGAAGCGAAGTGGGTGTTTACCATCGACGATCCGCCGCTCTGGCTCGCGGTGAGTTCCGCGCCCGAGGCAGAGCGATTCGCCATACGTGGTACGCTCACTACCTCCGCTGCGCAGGAGAACGACCGGCTGGGCAAGGACGATATTCGCGCTCAGGAAGTGCGTGTCTACAGTAGCCGCGAAGGCACAGAGCTGCTGCGTGCCACCGTGTCTCCGGCGCAACGGCCGGCGGGCAACTTCAGCCTGTCGCCGAATGGGTTGAAGCTTGCTGTTCTGCACGGATCCGCGCTTGAAATTTACAACTTGCCACCGGTATCCGCGGAGGACCGCAAGCTCTATGAGCGCGAGCTGAAGTCGCTGGATCCCCTGAAGACATCGCTCGATGCGGATGTGCTCGGCGTTCTGACGCACGGGTTGGACAAGCCCGAGGCACCGGAGTAGCTTCCTCTACTCGGTAATGCGGGTGCGATCCAGCAGAAAGAAGATGGGCAACGCACAGGCTGCGTTCACGGTGGCGCGAAGCAGTTCGTGCACGGGGCGGGCAGAGTAATCGGCTACACCCAGCAGGAACCGCTCAATCACAAATAACAACGCCGACTGCAGCAGACAGAAGCCAAAGTTCATCAGGCCGCGCGTGACGAAGTTCTCCACGTCCACCTTGACGCCAATCGAGGCGGCCACATAGCCCGTCAGCGCCTTCGCAATCCCGTCAACGCCGATGTACTGGTTACTGGGCAGGTCTTGCAGCAGACCCACGACGGTACCGAAGCACGATCCCGCAATGCGGCTGCGCCAGGAGATGGAAAAGTACAGCACCACGATAAGAGGCAGGTCCAGGATGCCGAGAGGCTTCCAGATCCGTGGCAGATAAGTGTTCAGAAACAGCGCGCAAACCGGCAATGCAACCAAGACCACCGGGTGAAAGTGGTGCTCTTCCATTTGGCGGCGATTGCTAAAAGACCTGGCCATCAGGGCTGTGCATCCTCAGTATGCGTGCGGGTTGATTTTGTGCCGGGTGCTGTGAGTTGCTCGTTGCGCTGGCCCGGTGCAAGTGCCGCGGCCGGCGGAATGGCTCCAGGTGAGTAGCGGTCCGTGTGCAGTGTGCCCGTGGGTTTCGGTAGCGAAACGCCTGGTTGCTGGCTTGCGTCAGCGCCCGCCGGCTTGTCTCCACTGGGCGCGGATTCCTTGGGCTTGTCACGGAGTCCGGGCAGCCGGTCCGCCACGATTTCCGCGGCCTTCTTGCCCGCTTCATCCGCCTCGTCGCCCGCACCCGGTGTTGCGAGTTGCTCGGCGACGTCGGTCACCACCAGGACCTCTTCCAGGCGGTCGAGATTTGCCGCCGGCTGGATGAGGATAGCGGCGTAGGGCTGATGTTCCGGGTCGGCCCGAACCACTTTCACGTTGCCAACAGGCAAGCCGCGCGGAAAGACCCGGTCGCCGCCACTGGTCACCACGGGCTCGCCCGGCTTGATCCGATCGTCGGGCAGGAGATTGCTGATCTGCAACTGGCCGCTCGCCGTGCCGTGCAGGATGCCACGGCTGCGCGTCGTCGTGAGCACGACGCCTGCACCGGAGCTTGTATCGCTCAGCAGCAGTACCTGCGCGGAGGTCGAGAAGACGTCGCGAACTTTACCTACCACACCGTCTGGCGTAATTACCGCCATGTCTGCGCGCAGACCATCGTTGAACCCTTTGTTAAGCGTCAGGATGCGCGTCTGGTCACCGCCGCCGGTGCCCACCACTTCCGCCGCGATCGTGCGGCCGACGTACTGCTGCTTGAACGCCAGCAGACGCTGTAATCGTTGACCTTGCCTGGCATCCTCTGCAAGGGACGCTTCACGGAGGCGCAACTGATCGATTTGGTACTGCAGGTCCCGGTCGTGCTGGCGTATGTGGCGCAGATCCACGTAGTCATGCCACGCGTTTCGCACGCTGCCGCCCATCTGCTTGAGCACCGCTTCTACCGGGGTGATGGTGTGAGCGGACCAGGCACGCGCCACACGAACGTGGTGTCCGTCTTCTCGCGAGCCATAGTGGCTGCGGTTCATCTGTGACGCAAGGCCGATTACCTGCGCCAGCAGCAGGGCCGCCAGCACCAGTTCACTTCGAAAACGGCTGAAGATCGATTCCACCCGCTAACCCTGCCACCTTCCGAAAGGGTTTAGTCGATAGAAATCTTACGGAGTAGGCTAAAGTCGCTCAGCATGCGCCCGGTACCCAGCACCACGGATGCCAGCGGGTCGTCGGCAATGGAGACCGGCAGCCCCGTTTCCTCGCGGATGCGGCGGTCCAGGTTTTTGATCAGCGCGCCGCCACCGGTCAGCACGATGCCGCGGTCGCTGATGTCGGCCGAAAGCTCCGGCGGGGTCCGTTCCAGGGCCACGCGGATGGCGTTCATGATGGTGGCGATACTTTCGCTGAGCGCCTCGCGAATCTCGGAATCGTCAATGGTGATGGTCTTGGGTACGCCCTCGATCAGGTTGCGCCCCTTAATCTCCATGGTCAGTGGCTTGTCCAGCGGAAAGGCCGACCCGATCTCCATCTTGATCATTTCGGCGGTGCGCTCGCCGATGAGCAGGTTGTACTTTCGCTTGAGAAAGTTCATCACCGCCTCGTCCATCTGGTTGCCCGCCATCCGCACGGAGCGCGAATACACAATGCCGGCCAACGAAATCACAGCGATGTCCGTGGTGCCGCCGCCGATATCGACGACCATGTTGCCGCCTGGCTCCGTGATGGGCAGCCCCGCACCGATGGCTGCCACCATGGCTTGCTCAACGAGGTACACCTCGCTGGCTTTGGCGCGGTAGGCGCTGTCTTCCACGGCGCGCTTTTCCACCTGCGTAATCTCGCTGGGGACGCCGATGATGATGCGCGGATGCACCAGCATCTTGCGGTTGTGCGCCTTCTGAATGAAGTAATTCAGCATCTTCTCGGTCTGCTTGAAGTCGGCGATCACACCGTCCTTCATGGGCCGGATGGCGATGATGTTGCCGGGCGTGCGGCCCACCATCTCCTTGGCTTCCTTGCCCACGGCCTCCACCTCCTTGGTCACGGTATTGACCGCGATAATGGAGGGCTCATTCACCACCACGCCCTTGCCGCTGGCGAAAACAAGTGTGTTGGCCGTGCCCAAGTCGATGGCCAGGTCGTTGGAGAAAAGCGAGAAAAGCGACCGCATAGAGCGACCGCGGGAGCGACCTTGGTATCCGTTCTGAGGCATATAGCGTGCTGGTTTCCTGCGTGGACTATTTCGATTCTACAGATGTAGCCTGCATCAGAACGGCACACACAGATCCGCCCGCTCAACTGCCACGGACCCTACCCCACCGGACACAAAGCTGCGGCAGGGCACCGCAATGCCGCAAGCGCAGCGATTCGACAAGTTTGTCCCTTTGAATGTTCTGCATCGGACAGTGTGTGTGCCGCGCACCGCCCGATTCCGCGCCTGCGTCTTGTAGGTCGCGTCTGTAAGCTTAGAGCAGAGGTTCAGTTCGCAATGATTGTTGGCGTTCCAAAGGAAGTAAAGGACCACGAGACCCGTGTCGGCATCACGCCGGGCGGCGTACACGCGCTGGTGGCGGCAGGACACACCGTGCTGGTACAGACAGGGGCGGGCGAACTATCCGCATTCCCTGATGACGAGTACCAGAACGCGGGTGCGGAGATCGTCGGGTCCGCCTACGACGTGTGGCGGCTCGCCGACATGGTGGTTAAGGTCAAGGAGCCCACCGAGAAGGAGTATCGCCACTTTCGCGAGGGCTTGCTGCTGTTTACCTACCTACACCTGGCACCGCTGCCGGAGCTTACGAACCAACTCGTGGAGAAGAAGGTGAACGCCATTGCGTACGAGACCGTGCGTGACCGCGCCGGGACGCTGCCCCTGCTCACACCCATGAGCGAGGTGGCGGGCCGCCTGAGCGTGCAGGTGGGCGCTGCCTACCTGCAGAAGGAGCACGGAGGCCGCGGCGTCCTGCTGGGCGGCGTGCCCGGAACCACTCCCGGAAACGTGGTCATCATCGGCGGCGGCATCGTTGGCACCAATGCGGCAAAGATGGCGCTGGGTTTGGGCGCGAAAGTCACCATCGTAGACCTGAGTCTGAACCGCCTCCGCGAAATCGATGACATCTTCAACGGACGGGTCTACACCCTGGCCTCAAACCCGTACAACATCGCGCGCGCGGCCGCGGAGGCAGACCTCCTGATTGGCGGCGTGCTTATTCCCGGGCACTCCGCGCCCAAGCTGGTGACGGCAGAGATGGTGCGCGGCATGAAGCGTGGTGCTGTCATTGTGGATGTGGCCATCGACCAGGGCGGCTGCATGGAAACGGCCCGTCCGACCACGCACACGGAACCTTCCTACGTGGTGGATGGTGTGGTGCACTACTGCGTGACCAACATGCCGGCAGCGGTGCCAAATACTTCGACCTTGGCGTTGACCAATGCGACGTTCCCGTACGTGCTCACGCTGGCGAACAAGGGAGCGGCGGCGGCCATCCGCGAAGATACAGGCATTGCCGAAGGTGTAAACACCTACGCCGGCTCGTTGACGTACAAGGCGGTGGCTGCGTCGCAGGACCGCGAGTGGAAGACTGTGGCGGAGCTGCTGTAGATCATCGATTAAGCCCTGGAGGTGCGATTGGGTACTACGCGACAGCGCAGGATCGTTCTAACAGTCGTGGGAGTATGCCTCTTGCTGCTGTTCGGCGGTCTTGCGGCGCTGAATGCGTTCCGCATGCCGTTCCTCACGCCCGGTACGCCCGGCGGCATTTTCCTGTTCACGTCCATCTCGCTCGTTGCTTTTCTGCTGCTGGTGACTGCACTGGTGCTGCTCATGCGCAACCTGCTCAAGCAGTACGCCGAGCATCGCAATCGCGTGCTGGGCGCGCGCTTGCGGTCGCGCATGCTGTGGGGTGCGGTGCTGTTATCGTTGCTGCCCATCTGCTGCATGTACCTTTTCAGCTACCTGCTCATGAACCGCGCTGTCGACCGCTGGTTTTCGCAGCCCGCGGTCCAGTTGCGCGAACAGTCTTCGAGCATCGCAAAGGATCTGTCGCAGTATGTTGCTGCGAACGCCCGCTCTGAGGCAGAGGCGCTGGCGAACGCAATCGTCGATCGCGACGGAGCGCTTGTCAGTCAGGCGGAGCTCTTACAGCAACTGCAACTGCATGACATCACACTGCAGGGTGGTTTCTTCATCGTCTACCGCGACACGGATGTGGTGGTCCGCCATCACATCGCATCCGGCGTTACGGCGCGCCTTAGCACTCTGCAGTCGCAGGAGCCGCCTTTTGACGAGGATGCAGCCTCCGAGCAGGCTGGAGGTTCGCTGAAGGAGCAGGCACGCGGCCCCATTGAGCTGATGGCCGCTCAGGCCATTCGCCGCACGGACCAGCCGACCGTCTCGGTCGGCGGTGCCGACTATATTGTGGGGGCGGCGTGGGCTAAGCCCAATTTCCGGGTAGTTGCGGCCATGCCTCTGCCGGAAGGCATGACGGCCCACATCACACAGCTTGATAGCGCAAGCCAGCAGTATTGGACGCTTTTTCGCCTGCGCCATCAAATTCGCCGCAGTTACATGCTGCTGATGTTGATGATCACAGGCCTTGCGCTCTTCATCGCAAGTTGGCTCGCGCTACACCTGTCCAAGCAGGTGACCCGGCCGGTGGAGGCACTCGCGGACGCAATGGCAGCCGTCGCCCTGGGTAACTACGACCAGCGCGTCGAGGGCTCCGCAACGGAGGAGATGGGCGACCTGGTCAAGAGCTTCAACACCATGGCGGGCGATCTGGAGAGCAGCCGCATGCTGGTAGAGCAAAGTACGGTGCAGGTGTTTGAGGCGAATGTGGAACTGGAAGCTCGCCAGCGTGAGTTGGAGACCATGCTGCAGACCATTCCCAATGGTGTCGTCATGCTGGACACGGACCGGAGAATACGCGTGACGAACCGCGCCTTCAGCGAGTTGCTCGACCCTGGAGGGCAGCGTCAGTTTCTTGGTTTGCTGCTGGAGGACGTGTTACCGGCGGACCTCCGCGAAACGCTGGACAGGCTCATCCAGCGCAGCCACAGGATGGGAACCGCGTCTGCCGAGATGGAGATGCAGGTGACCGACAGGTCGCTTAACGTGGCGGTTACCGTTGCTCTTCTTGAAAGCAACACGGCCGGCATTCGAACGCCGAACGGCTATGTGCTGGTGCTGGAAAATGCAACAGAGCTGCTGCGAGCACAAAAGCAGTCTGCCTGGAAAGAGGTGGCCAGGCGTGTGGCGCATGAAATCAAGAACCCGCTGACGCCGATTTCGCTTTCCGCCGAGCAGATCGGCAGACACATCACCCGCGTGGACTCGACGCTGCGCGAGAGCGGACTCCAATCGGCATCCGTCGCCACCATTCAGCGGTGCAGCGAGGTTATCCGTTCGTCAGTGGAGAGCATGCGTTCGTTGGTGGACCAGTTCTCTTCGCTCGCGGAGTTCCCCAACGTAAAGCCTTTGCCCGCCGACCTGAATGCCGTGATGGAAAACACGCTCGCGTTGTTTGCCGGCAGGCTGCGGCAGATCGCGGTGGTGCGGTCGCTGGGAGCAGATTTGCCCCTTGCGCAGGTCGATCCCCAGGCAATCAAGCGGGCACTTTCAAACCTGATTGACAATGCGGCGGAGGCCTTGAGCGCCAGCCTCTTGCGCGAAATTCACCTGGAAACGCGCCGGTCAGAGCAGTCGCCCGGCATGCTGGAGATCGTGGTGGCGGATACCGGCCCCGGCGTCACAGACGAGATGCGTGAACGGCTCTTCTTGCCCTATTTCTCGACCAAGGGGCGGGGAACCGGCCTGGGATTGACCATTGCAGCGAAAATCATGGCCGACCACGGTGGTAGCATCCGCGCTGAAAAGAACAGCCCGACAGGCACACGCTTCATCCTGGAGGTTCCCATCGCTTCGCCGGCCCAAGACCCAAGCGTGCAGCACACGCAGATGGAGGCACAGCCCGCGTGAAGCACATCCTGATCGTCGATGACGAAGAGGACATTCGCACTTCCCTGGAAAGCATTCTCCGTGAAGAGGACTACATTGTCGCCAGCACGGGCAGTGCGGCAGAGGCTTTGGCGCTGGTGCGCGACGTGGAATACGACGCGGTGCTGCTGGACATCTGGTTGCCGGATGGCGACGGACTTATCGTGCTGGATCAGATACGCGCGATGAAGTCCCCGGCACCTCCTGAGGTCATCATCATCTCGGGTCACGGCACCATCGAATCTGCCGTGCGCGCCACCAAGCTGGGAGCCTATGACTTCCTGGAAAAGCCGCTCACACTAGACCGCACGCTGCTCTTGCTGAAGAACGCTACCGAAGCGCGGCAATTGCGACGCGACAATCGAGAGTTGCAACAGCAGTTGACACAGCGCGCGTACGTGTCCGGCGAAAGCGTGCCGCTTAAGGCGTTGCGCCAGCAGATCAAGCTCATGGCGCCAACGAACGGTCGCGTGCTCATCTATGGCGAATCAGGCACGGGAAAGGAGCGCATCGCGCGCACGCTGCATGCGGAGAGCCTGCGGGCTGAACGCGTCTTTGTAGAGCTGAACTGCGCTGCCATTCCGGAAGACTTCATCGAAAGCGAGCTGTTCGGCTATCGCCATGGAGCCATGCCGGGTGGGGGGCCGGAAAAGCGCGGCACGTTTGAGCGCGCCGATGGCGGCACGCTCTTTCTGGATGAAGTGGGCGACATGAGCCTCAAGACCCAGGCTAAGGTACTGCGCGCGCTGGACGAGCAGCGTTTCTACCCCGTGGGCGCTTCACAACCCATTCACGTGAGCGTGCGCGTCATTGCGGCCACGAACAAGAACCTGGAAGAAGAAATTCTTCGCGGCAACTTTCGCGAAGACCTATTCTACCGGCTCAATGTGATCCCGTTTTTTGTGCCGCCTCTGCGCGATCGCATCGAAGATGTGCCGTCTCTCGTGCGGGAGTTCCTGCAGGAGTTCGGCCCACAGTACGGCCGGCCACGCATCGAGATCACCAGCGATGCGCTGGCGGCGTTGAAGCAGTACGCCTGGCCTGGTAACGTGCGGGAACTACGCAACGTGATCGAGCGGGTGCTGATCCTCAATCCCAAGGCGCAAAGCATCGAGCGCAGGCATTTGCCGGTGCTTGCCCAGCGCGAAGTGGCGCGCGGCAGGGCGGAAGAGTTCGGGACATTGCTGCAGGCGCGCGAAGCCTACGAGCGCGACTACATCCTGAAGAAAGTGGATGAGTGCCACGGCAACATGAGCCGTGCCGCAGAAGCACTGGGGCTGGAGCGCAGTCACTTATACCGCAAGATGCGCGCGCTTGGAGTGGGTGTGAAAGAGCCGAACTAACCGGCTCGTCGCAGCCGGTAGCGCACAGTGCCTTCTCCGCCCGGTCCGCACTTGGCGAATCCGCACTTTTCCATGACTCGCAGCGACGCTGCCAGATGCGGAAACGTGTGGGCAATGATACTTTCCGTGCCCGATGCGAAGATCTCGCCAATGAGTGCTGCAGTGGCTTCCGACGCATAGCCGGATCCTTGCCATGGTTTAAGAATCGCGTAGCCAATCTCAGCTTCGCTTGTCCCCGTGGGATGAGCATTGCACGTGCCGATCAGCACGTCCTGCCGGCCGGCTAGCAGAACGTAACGGTGCCAGCCTACGGTGTACTGGTGTTCCTGGTACTGCCGCTTGATGAAGTCGAAAACATGTGGCTCCCAGTTGCTGTCGGGCCATTCCACAGGCACGCGCGCATGGAGTTCGGACGAGAGTTGCCGGGGATCGTGGGCTTCAGTATGCAGCATAGCCGGCGTCGCGACCAGGCGCAATCGCGCGGTAGTAATGTCCGATAGCGGCATAAGAACTCCTGCGCGCGCGGCTTTTGTAAGCACGACCCACGGCTGCCTAACAATAGCGCGGATCAGCTCTGCTTTTTGTCCTGCTGCTCACTCAAGGCTTCCAACTGTCTGCGCCAGTCCAGTTCCTCCACAAAGCCGCGCTGCGAGCGCCAGTCTTCCCGCACCTTGACGAACAGCTCCAGGAACACGCGCGTTCCCAGCAACCCCTCGATCTCCTTGCGCGCAGCGGTGCCGATTTGCTTCAGCATGCTGCCGCTCTTGCCGATCAGGATGGCTTTCTGGCCGTTGCGCTCGACAAAGATGGCGGCCGCAATCTTCGTCACCGGCAGCTTGGGTGCTTCGCCTGCCGCAGCATTCTTTCGTGCCTTCCGCTGCGGTCCAGGATCCTCCCAGCTTTCGATCACCACGGCCGATGCATAGGGAACTTCTTCGCCGGTGAAGAGCAGAATCTTCTCGCGGATGAGTTCCGCTGCCAGAAAACGCATGGGTTGGTCGGTGAGCTGGTCCTCGGGAAAGTAGCGCTCACCCTCTGGCAGCAGGCTCACGAGCTTGCTCTGCAGCAGGTCGATTCCGTCCTTCTTCTTCGCGGAGATGAGCACCACCTCCGCAAAGCTGTGCTTCTCTGACCAGTGCGTGATGATCGGCAACAGGTCCTCGCGGCGGACAAGATCGATCTTGTTGAGCACCAGGACCACGGGGCAGGTCACGTTGCGCAGCATTCTTAGCGCGAAAGCGTCCTCGGCAGCGGAAAGCGCCTTCTTGTCCTCCGCCGGGGAAGGCTGTTTGCCTTCTACTTTTGTTGCCGGCTCGTGCAGCCGATGTGTCGCGTCCACCAGAAACAGCACGGCATCGCGCGCCTCCAGGGCATCGTGGACTTCCTGCATCATGCGGCGGTCAAGCTGACTGCTGGGCTTGTGGATTCCGGGCGTATCCACCAGCACCACCTGTGCCGGTGGCAGCGCAGACTGCGCCTGGCGCCCCTGCGTGGCGGGCATCTCCAGCACACCCAAAATGCGCGTGCGCGTGGTCTGCGCCTTGTGCGTGACGATCGCAAGCTTCTCGCCTAGCAGAGCATTCAGCAGGGTGGACTTGCCTGCGTTGGGACGGCCGATGATGGCGACGAAGCCGGAACGAAAAGCCATTCGCTTAGTGTATGTTGCGGCGCGGTCTAATCCTGCGACGGATCGGGTGTTGGCAGTAGGCGCACCCTGACGCGTGTCACCAAGCGAGATGTTCCCGCCATCACTTCCAAACGAAGACCGCCGCTCTCTACCACTTCCCCCGGCAAGGGGATATGTCCGGCCAACTCCGACACGAGTCCACCCACGGTTGTCGCCTCAAGGTCGGTGGGCAGCCGCAGCGTCTCTTCGTCTTCGCCTTGACCCTGCAGCAACAGGTCACGCAGGCGTGTAAGGTCCATGCTTCCCGGCAGCACGTACGATCCGTCTTCGTCGCGCGTCGCAGAGGAGGTGTCCTCATCGTGCTCATCATCAATGTTGCCCACGATCGCCTCGATGAGGTCCTCGATGGTGACCAGCCCGGCCACTCCGCCGTACTCGTCGATGACGATGCGCATGTGCTGCTTCTCGCTCTGCATCTCGCGTAGGAGTTCATTCACTCGCTTGGGCTCGGGCACAAATGCAGCCGGCCGGGTAATCTCGCGCACGGTGCGGGACTCAGCTTCGGCATCGGCGATTTGCAGAAGATCGTGTGCGAATGCAATGCCGGTGATTTCATCCAGAGTGGTGGTGTAGACGGGTACGCGGGAAAACGCATTCTCGTTGATTTTCTGGTTGAACTCAGCCAGGGTCAGCGTTTCGGGCACGGCAAACATTTCGGGCCGCGGCGTCATCACCTCGCGAACCACCATGTCGCCAAACTCCACCACGGACCGCACCAATGCGCGGTCGCTCTCTTCCAGGATGCCTTCCTCCTCGCCGGCTTCGAGCAGGGCATCCACGCCTTCGTCCGGGTGCTCTTCCTCTGCGTTCTCGTCATGTTCCGCGAGTGACGCAATAGAGAGCAACAAGCCGAGCAGGAGTGTAACCGGCAGCACCAGGTAGAACAGCACGACCAGCACGGGACGCAGCGGCTGCACCCACTCGCCCTTGGTACGCGAGAACAGGACCTGCGGTAGCAAGCGATCAAACAGAACGAGGACCAGGGCGATCTCTAACAGTGTTTCTGCGTAAGCTGCCCAGCCAGCGCCGTTGGCACTATGAAGCGTCCGCGTGCCCAGCACCAATGCCACGGCGGCGACTGAAGTTTGCCGCAGCATGGACGCAGACAGCGCGATATTGTCACGCGACAAACCGAAGCGGGGTTCCAGGCGCTCCACCCACGCGTCGAGGTTGTCCTGGTACTCGCGTGCCAGGAACTTGCCCATCTCGGAGTAAACACGGTCTGCATACGACGCGATAGTTAACACGGCGAGCAGCAGACCGCAGGCGGCAAGCAGAATCATGGCTTCTGCACCGCAACAGCCTTCCTGGAAGCAGCCGCTTTCTTTCCTGTGGGGCGTGTTCTTTCAATCAGTCCGGCCGGCAACTTGAGCTTGCCGCGTAATTCTGCTTCCACCTTGCCCATTTCACCCGAGTCCGCTTCGTGATCGTGGCCTGCCAGGTGCAGAACGCCGTGCAGCAGAAGAACGCGAAGCTCGTCCTGCAGGGTGTGCCCCTGTTCCCCTGCCTGGCGCGCGGCAGTGTCGAGTGACACGGCGAGGTCGCCAACTACGCCTTCGTCGTTGCGCCCGGCTGGAAAGCTCAGGACGTCCGTGGCCTTGTTCTTGCCGCGGAAGTCGCGGTTAAGTGCTTTGATGCGGGCGTCGTCGCAGATAAGAACGGTGATCTCGCCAGAGATGCCGGCAGCGCGACTGGCTCGGCCCAGGAACCGTGCAAGGTCCCGTTTGCGCAGAGCCGCATAGGCCTCTGCGTTGCTCGATGGACTACTCGGAGGTTCAATAACGATCAACACGCCTCACAAAACAGAAAGGGGCCGAGGCCCCTTCTGCTATGTTACCGTGCAAGCCTCGTTCTACTGTGTCTTTCGCAGGATCGTTGGTGCTGCGGCAGGCCGTGGCGTTCCTGCATCGTCCAACGCGGTCTCCGTCAGCCCCAGGGTTAGCTGCTGCTCGCGCGTGTGTGTGTCGTAGGCACGCACAATGCGCTGCACCAGGTTGTGCCGTACCACGTCGCCATCCTGGAAGTGGCAGAAGCGGATGCCTTCCACGCCATTCAGCACATTCAGCGCTTCCAGCAGACCGCTGCGCTTGGGGTTCGGCAAATCAATCTGTGTCAGATCACCAGTGATGACGGCCTTGCTGTTCATCCCGAGGCGCGTCACAAACATCTTCATCTGCTCGTTGGTGGTGTTCTGCGCTTCATCCATGATGATGAACGCGTCTGACAGTGTGCGACCGCGCATGAAAGCGAGCGGAGCGACTTCGATGACGCCTTTCTCCAGCAGCTTGTCGACGCGATCCTTTTCGAGCAAGTCGTAAAGCGCGTCGTACAGCGGACGCAAGTACGGATCGACCTTCTCCTGCAGGGAACCCGGCAGGAAGCCGAGACGCTCGCCCGCTTCCACCGCGGGACGAACAAGGATGATGCGGCTGACCTTTTTCGCCATGAGCGCAGATGCAGCCATGGCAACCGCAAGGTAGGTCTTGCCTGTCCCGGCCGGACCGATACCAAAGGTCATGTCGGCCTGTTCCATGGCCTCGACATACTTCTTCTGGTTGGGCGAGCGCGGATTGACCATGCGCTTGACACCGGAGGCGGTGCGCTGCCGTCCACTGTCCACCAGCGCCTTCAGACTTGTGTTGGGATCGGCAATCGCCAGCCTTAGCAAGGCGTGCAACTCGGGCCCGGCGAGCACCACACCACTGCGGCGCAAGCTGTCAAAATCACGAAACAGCCGTTCCACCAACTCCACGGCTTCCTGTTTGCCTTCTACAACCAGGCCGTGCGACCGGAGGTCGATCGTCACACCCAACTCTTTTTCCATCAATCGCAGGTTTTCGTCGCGGAGACCAAACATGGCTTCAGTGCTGGGCGTGATTTCGAGCGAGCTTTTTACCAATGCGGACGAGCCTCCGTACACTTGCGGCGGTTGAATTGTTTAGGAGTTAGACGTTGCCGGGGAGCAAACCTGGTGGCGCGGAGGCCACGAGCAGCGGCGGGAATGGCTGCGAATGATGCGGACGGGTTGGCGGAAATCACCAAGTCGGCTCGAAGTTGAGTGGAGCATACCCCTGTGACATGTCAGCGTCAAGGATAAAGTCGGCCAAATCCCGAAGGCTCTGGCCGACTTACCGCGAAAGGAAGAGTACTGCTTAGAAAGATGCCCGTAGCGACAGTTGAAATTGTCGCTGAGCACCCAAACCTACCTGGTTCCCCACTGTGCTGGTCAACTGGCCAAAACCGGTGGCTGTGGCGGCATTGAATGGCGTGCCGGGCTGCAGGGTGGATGCTGAGGTAAGCCCCGCGGCGTTGGTTGGAATGGACTGGTTGAGGCGCACCGTGCCGGGATTGGCGAAGTTGGCATGGTTCAGGATGTTGAACCCGTCTGCCTGAAATTTCAGTCGCACGCGCTCGGTGAAGGCGAAATCTTTGGAAAGCGTCACATCCAGTTGCGCCAGGTTCGGGCCGCTGATGTCGTTCCGGCGCGCATTGCCGAAGGTGCCGGCAGCCGGTGTGGAGTAAGCAGCCGGATTGATGAACTGCAAGCCGTTCCGCAGAATGGGGTTGACGCCAGGCACAATGTTCGGCCGCCGGATGTTCCGCGTGTTCCCGCCTCCGGGTACATTCTGCACGGCAAGGGTGCAAATTCCCGGGCCGTAGAGCGCGCCGTTGCTGACAAACGCCGGGCAGGACGGGCTGGTCACTGGGCTGGAGAACGTCTGGCCCGCATACGGACTGCCGCTTAAGCCAACGTAAGCCACGTCTGGCCGCGTAATGAGCACGTCGATCGGCACACCGGTGCGGAAGTTGACAATGCCGCCAAGCTGCCAGCCTCCGGCGACCGTGTCCAGCGGACCGGACAGGGTGAACTTGCGTCCCCTGCCGAACGGAAGGTCATACAACGTGGAAACATTGAGAGAGTTGCGAATGTCGAAGGTGCCGCGGCCGTACTCCGCTTTGGCCCCGTAGATCTGCAGAGGCTCCTGGGCGGTTGTGGCCTCGTTCGAGCCTGAGGACGTACCCAGCTCGTGTGCCCAGGTGTACTGCGCGCCCAGGGACAGGCCGCTGGCAAACCGGCGCTGCAGTGTCGTCTGCAAGGCGTTGTACTGATCGGTACCGCCGCTAGTCTTGTAGTCAATTTCAGCGAACCGGCCTCCGAACTGGCGTACGGCGGTACCGGCACCTGTTGTGCCATTCGTTGTCACATTCGTGATGAGGTTGGTAATGGATCGCAGAAACAGGTTCCGACCGCTGGATCCCACGTAACCCACCATGAACTGGAAGTTGCCGGGCAGTTGCTGCTGGATAGACGCGGTGTAGCTGGTGACGCGCTCCGGCACCTTGTACGTCGGTGTGTAGGCGCGCGGCTGATAACCCAGCGTGGGACTGTTGATGTCGTACGTCGCATAGACATCGTTTTGCGGGCTGATGGGGTACACTTTGCCACTGCCGGCGGCAAAGGTACGGGTCACACGATCATTTGCTTCGGGCTGGATCTGGTCTTCTGTTTGGCCGGGTCCGTAATACACGCCTCCGCCCAGGCGGAGCACCGTATTGTTGTGCAGGGCAGCCGGAGCGTACGTCAGCGCTACGCGCGGTCCGAAATTGTTCTTGTTGCTGTTGAACCAGTCACCCGAGTACTTCGGGATGATGGTGCCGGTTGGAATGTCGAAGTACACATCCTTGTTCCGTGTCTCGTGCAGAGGCGAATAGTATTCATATCGCAAACCGTAGCTCAGGGTCAGGTTCGGCTTAATCTTCCACTCGTCCTGCGCATAACCGATGTAGTAGGTCTGCTTGACCTGTGCGTTACCGCTCAGGCCGGTAAACGGACTCAGGTCGCTGAGGGTGCCAAAGAACTGGATTTGCGACGGCGTGTTGGTGAGGAAAGTTGCCACGGAGGCGTAGGTGTAGGTGGTGCCGCCAATCTGGTTATTGTAGAGCGAGCGGGGCCGAACTTCCACGCCGTACTTGGTGTTGTGGTTGCCGAGCACGGCAGAGAAGTTGTCAATAAACGAGTATTCCTGCGCGGTATAGGGTGCGCCCACACCGTTGAACGAACTGGAAAGGCTGATCAGCGCGCCAACGTTGGTGAGGCCGCCGATGGCGATGCGGCTGGCGCTCAGGTCAGCGTTGGGGCTGGCGCCGGACACGCCGGCAACACGCATCTTTACGCCGTTGAATCCGAACTTGCTCTCATTGAAGAACCGTGACGAAAGCACCTGATTCAGGACCAGCGTGCCGTTCTGCGGAACTTCCACCTGGTTGAAGCGGCTCAGCGAGGCATCCTGTACCTGGGATGAGACGCCCTGATCGCGGTTGTAGCGGGCGTACAGGTTGAAGCGATCGTTCACGTGGTAATCGAAGCGGATGTCGCCGAAGTTTTCCTGAATGGTGTTCTGCCCAGCGTTGATGGCAAGCGAAAGATTGCCGCTTGCGTCCAACGTGTTCGCCACAGGGAACGCTGCCGCCAGGCTTGCCAGAGAAGTGCCTGAGAGCGCTGTGCGCTGCGACGCGGTAAGTGTGGTTCCGCTCACGGGTACAGACCAGGTCTGCCGCAGCCCTTCGTATGCGCCAAAGACGAACAGCCTGTCTTTGATGAGTGGTCCGCCCAGGGATCCGCCGAACTGATTCAGGCGAAACTTCGGCGAGTTGTTCACTGTGTTCCGGCGATTGAAGTAGTTGCGAGCGTCGAAGAAGTCGTTGCGAACGTACTCAAAGGCCGAACCGTGCAGCTTGTTACTGCCCGACTTGGTAACAAAGCTGACCTGCCCACCGGTACCTGTGCCGAGTTCCGCCGGCGTGTTGGAAGAGTCCACGCGGAATTCCTGTACGGCTTCCAGCGACTGCTGCAGCCGAAACAGCGACGTCAACTCGCCGTTCAGGTTACCTGGTGAGGTATCGATGACCGACCCGGCGTCAATGCCATCGATGCGGATGATGTTTTGTTCAACCGAACGGCCCGAGAAGTGGATGTTGTCAAAGGTTCCGTTGCCTGCGTTGGTTGCGCCGGGCGTGAGCAGGTAAAGCTGGGAAATCTGGCGGCCGTTGATCGGCAGCTGTTCGATTTCGCGCGACGGAATGTTTGCGCCGATTTTTGCCGAGGACGTATCGAGGTCGACGGTGTTGGACGCGTTGACGGTCACGGATGTCTCCGCGCCGGCAAGCGACAAGGTGAAGTCTTTGGTCAGCTCCTGACCCACCGCCACTACGAGGTTGCGCTGTACATTGTTCGAGAAGTTTTCGGCCGTGATCTTGATGTCGTATGTGGCCGGTGGCAGCGAAACGGCAACATAGAGGCCGCTGCTGTTCGTGGTCACGGTACGGACTTGTCCTGTGGTCTCGCTGGTAATCTCCACCTGTGCGTTGGCCACAGCAGCACCGCTGGGGTCTGTGACGGTGCCGGTGAGCCGGGCTGTCGTTGTCTGCGCGTAGAGCGCGCCGGCAGTAAGACACAGGGTGGTCGCCACCCGTGCGGGTAAGGAAATGGAGTGTTCTGGCCTCATGGTGCCAGCTTCTGCAAACAGTGTTGCGGCACCGTGATGGCGGCATGAATGTCCGGTTACAACTCCACCGCTCCCGCTTGTAGAAGATTCTGGTAGAGACAGATTCAGAGCTTTGCAACAAGTGTGCGGTATGGTGAAACTGGATGTTCCGTATATGCAAGCCGCAGGAGGGAGGCATGAAGCTAGGTCTCACTCTCGCACTGGCCGCACACATGCTGCCGCCAGTCATGCTCCCTGCGCAGCAACTGAACGGCGCGGGCGCGAGCTTTCCAAACCCTATCTACTCCCGCTGGTTTGCCGAATACGCCAGGCTGCGGCCGGGTGTGCAGATCAACTACCAGGCCGTGGGTTCCGGTGCCGGCATCCGCCAGGCATCGGAGGGCATCGTCGACTTCGGCGCGTCGGACACGCCGATGACCGACCAGCAAATGAACGCCGCATGGGTGAAGTTGTTTCACATTCCCACGGTGCTTGGGGCGGTAGTTCCGACCTATAACCTGCCGGGCTTTCAGGGAGATCTTCGCTTTTCCGGTGACGTGATCGCGGACATCTATCTCGGCAAGATCACGCAGTGGCGCGATCCGCGCATCCTGGCGATCAATCCCGGCGCAAGCCTGCCTGACCACGACATCCTGCCGGTCTACCGGTCCGACGGCTCCGGGACCACGTTCATCTTCACGGACTACCTGGCAAAGAACTCGCCGGAGTTTCTCCAGCGCGTCGGCCGCAACACCTCGGTACGTTGGAAAATTGGCATCGGGCAAAAGGGAAATGAGGGCGTGGCCGGTATGGTGCACAACACGCCGTACTCCTTCGGCTACGTGGAACTGATCTATGCCCTGCAGAACAGGATGCCGTTTGCCGCCGTGCGGAACGCTTCCGGCAACTACGTGCGCGCCTCTCCAGACACCGTAAGCGCGGCAGCGGCTGCCACGGCAAAGTCCATGCCGAACGATTTCCGCCTTTCCATCACAAACGCTCCGGGTGCGAATGCCTACCCTATCGCCTCGCTTACCTGGCTCTTGGTGCCGCTGCAATCACCGGATCCGGCAAAAGGGCGCGTCCTGAAGGACTTTCTGCAGTGGATGCTGCAGCACGGCGAAGCCGAAGCGGCAGCGTCAGCCTACGCTCCGCTGCCCGCAGAAGTAGCTGCCAAAGTGGCAGGCGCGGTGCAGTATCTGAAGTAACCGTTGGACTCCGAATTCACACAGCATTCACGAACGAAGCCGGATGCAGCCGCCTCTGTTCCATAGTCTTTAACCAGCAACATCTGATAGCGCCTACCCGATGCCGAACGCCATTCTGAGTGAAACTGAGCAGGAAGCCCCATCTTCGGCGAGGTCTGCTTCTACAGGCATCCGCGACTTCCTGGCCAGCCGCGGCAGCGGCAGCACGGCAGACAATGTATTCGGCAGCCTGGTCTTCCTCTGCGCGCTGAGCATCCTGCTGATTGTCGGCGCAATCCTGTACATGCTGGTGACGCACTCGCGCCTGTCGCTGCACGCGTTTGGAATCGGCTTCTTCTTCCGGGATGCATGGAACCCGGTGCTGGGTGACTTCGGCGCGTTGCCATTTATCTTCGGTACGCTTGCCACGTCGTTCATCGCACTGTGCCTGGCCGTGCCCCTGGCCCTGTGCGTGTCGATCTTCGTCATGGAAATCTGCCCGGAGCCTCTGCGCGGCACGGTCACGTTCCTGACCGAACTGCTGGCCGCCATCCCCTCTGTGGTCTACGGCTTGTGGGCCGTGTTTGTGCTGGTGCCCATCATGCGCGATCAGTTGGGGCCGCTGATGGTGAAGACATTGGGCTGGACGCACCTGTTCACCGGGCCGAATTTCGGTGAGGGCATACTGACCGCGGGCATCATCCTCTCGATCATGATCCTGCCGGTGATTTCGTCCATCACGCGTGAGGTGATGAGCGCCGTTCCCGTCAGCCAGAAGGAAGCCGTACTGGCGCTGGGCGCAACGCGTTGGGAGATGGTCCGCATCGCGGTGCTGCGCAACGCACGGATCGGCATTGTGGGAGCAGTCATCCTCGGGCTGGGCCGCGCTCTCGGCGAGACCATGGCGGTCACCATGGTGATTGGTAATAATCCGCAAATCTCAAAGAGCTTGTTCACCCCTGGCTATACGCTGGCGAGCGTGCTGGCAAACGAGTTTACGGAAGCGACGGGCGATCTATACCTGTCGGCGCTCATCGAGATCGGTCTGGCGCTGTTCCTGGTCACCGTGCTGGTAAACACGATCGCGCGCCTGCTGGTATGGGCGGTGACGCGCGGCGGCATGGTGAAGGCGAATTGATGGAGCCTGCCATGCAAGGTCCAAATCGCGCGGTCCGCACCAACGTGATGCGACGCGTCTTCGCCGATCACCTGATGACGGGGATCGCAGTCGTGGGCACCGCCGTAGTGCTTATTCCGCTTGCGGCCATTTTGGCGTACCTGCTGTTCAAAGGCGCAAACTCGCTGAACCTGGCCTTCTTCACCCGCTTGCCCCGACCGGTAGGTGAGGTGGGCGGCGGCATGGCGAACTCGATCCTGGGCTCAGGCATCATCCTCACGGTGGCCAGCCTGCTTGGCATACCGATCGGCATTGCCGGCGGCGTGTACCTGGCGGAGTACGGCCGAGGCAAGTGGACCGGCGGTGTGATCCGCTTTGTGGCTGACGTGCTGAATGGCGTGCCGTCGATTGTGATGGGCATCGCCGGCTACACGCTGATCGTGGTGCACCAGCGGCATTTTTCGGCAATTGCGGGAGGCCTGACCCTGGCCTTCATGATGGTGCCGACAGTGACCCGCACAACCGAGGAAATGCTGCTGACGGTGCCGCACTTTATTCGAGAGGCCGCACTGGGACTCGGCGTGCCCCGCTGGCGCACCATCTTGTCTGTGAGCCTGCGGACGGCGCTGCCGGGCATCATCACCGGCTGCATGCTGGCCTTTGCTCGCGTCGCCGGAGAGACGGCACCGCTGCTGTTCACCGCGTTCGGCAGCCAGTTCTGGCCGCGCAACCTGAACCAGCCCATGGCTGCGCTGCCCTTGCAGATCTTCACGTATGCGCTGTCGCCGTATGAGGAGTGGCACCGGCTGGCATGGGCCGGCGCGCTGGTGCTGATTACCATGATCATGGTGTCTGTTGGGCTGGTGCGGTACGTGACGTCGCGCGGCACGCTAAAGGGAGGCCGCTGAGTGGGACTGGATATCCGTGTCGAACGGTTGAACGCCTGGTACGGGCAAACGCACACGCTGAAGGATGTGGACCTGCACATCCCGGCAAACCACGCCACGGCGCTGATCGGGCCGTCCGGCTGCGGCAAGTCCACGTTCGTGCGCTGCCTGAATCGTATGCACGAGACCAATCCCGCTGCCCGCGTGGAGGGCTCGGTCTGCATGGGCGAGATGGACATCTACCGAGACGCGTCGCCCGTGGAAATACGCCGCCGGGTGGGCATGGTGTTCCAGCGCCCCAATCCGTTTCCAACCATGTCGATCTACGACAATGTAGCGAGCGGCCTGAAGCTGAACGGGTTCCGCCGCCGCAACGTGCTGGATGAGGTGGTGGAGCGTTCGTTACAGCAGGCGGCGCTTTGGGATGAGGTCAAGGACGATCTACGGCGCAAGTCCGGCGCGAGTCTTTCCGGCGGTCAGCAGCAGCGCCTTTGTATCGCGCGCGCACTGGCAGTGGACCCGGAAGTGCTGCTGATGGACGAACCCGCCAGCGCACTGGACCCGGTATCGACCTCAAAGATCGAGGACCTGATCTTCCAACTGAAGAACCAGTACACGATCGTCATCGTGACCCACAACATGCAGCAGGCCGCGCGCGTCGCCGAAAACACCGGTTTCTTCCTGTCCGGCAAGTTGGTGGAGTTCGACGCGACGCACAAAATCTTTACCAACCCGTCAGACAAGCGGACGGAAGATTACATCACCGGCCGCTTTGGCTGAGGGAATGCGCGAGGGCAGTTGCTTTGTGGCGCTGCGTCTTCTATGCTTAGAAGGTTGCGGTGGGCCATGCCCGCCCGCGCCACCCAGACGCACAAAGATTCGGCACGGCCCAGCGGCTTCGAGGCTCGTCCACCCAAAGAAGAGAGTATTTGAATGGCAAACCATGTTTCGTCGCTGAAGCGCTCCAAGCAAACCCTTGTGAAGACCGCCGTGAATCGTTCTAATCGCAGCAAGCTTCGCGGCGCTCTGCGCCTGATGCGCGAGGCCCTGGTGAAGGGTGATGCCAATGCGGCGAAGGAACTGTACCGCTCCACCACGTCCATTCTCGACAAGAGCGTGCAGAAGGGCGTGTTGCACGACAACACCGCATCACGCTACAAAGCTCGCCTGAATGCGCGCGTGAAGGCGTTGGCCACCAAGGCCGCATAGTAGATTCTGCACACAAAAGGCACGGGCCTGGTCCGTGCTTTTTGCGTTTTCACCGTATGCCCCGGCCTTCCTGTAGCTTAGCTTAGAGCGACGGCATGTTACCTACCGACCCGGTCAATCTTCCTCCACGCCAACAGCTTGCCTCACGGGAAGAGAAGATTTCTTCCGGCAAGTTGGCCGCGACGCAGTACGTCATTGCGGCGGTGCTGCTGGTATTGCTTACCGGGCTGTGGCGGCTGCAGGTTCTGGGAGCCAGTAACTACCGTGTGCTGGCGGAAGCCAACCGGGTGCGCAAGGTGCCCATCCTCGCACCGCGTGGACGGCTGTTCGACCGGGAAGGCCGTCTGCTGGTCGATAACTACTCGTCCGTCACGTGCTTTCTGCTGCGGGAGCAACTCCGCGACGAAGACCTCCCCATGATCGCGGATGGCCTTCATCTGCAGCCGGAGCAACTGCAGTACACGCTGCGGCACTTTCAGTTCGCGCCCAAGTACCAACCCATCCCGCTCAAGCAGGATATTACGCCGGATGAACAGGCCTTTATTGAGGCGCACCGCAACGAATTGCCGGAGCTGGAGACGCTGGAAGAGCAGAGGCGGCTTTACCCGCGCGACGGTTTTGCCTCTCACCTGATCGGCTATGTGGGTGAGATTTCCGAGCAGGACTTGAACCAGCCGAAATATGCCTTTTACGAGCCGGGCGATGTGGTGGGCAAGTCCGGCGTGGAGCAGGCGTACGACTCGCTGCTGCGCGGGCAGGACGGATCGCGCGACGTTGTGGTGAACAGTCATGGGCGCGAAGTGGGCCGCCTGGGCGAGGAACTTGCAAGGCCAGGCAAGGACTTGCGCTTGACGGTCGACCTCGACATTCAGACCGCGGCGGAACGGGCCATGGAGGGCAAGAACGGCGCCATGGTGGCCATGGATCCGCACACGGGCGAGATCCTCGCCATGGTTTCCAGGCCAAACTTCGATCCAAACGAGTTTGCGGTGCGCCTGTCGCGTGCCTACTGGAACAAGATCATCACCGATCCGGAGCATCCGCTGCTGAACAAAGCGATCCAGGCGCAGGTAGCGCCCGGTTCCACGTTCAAGATCATCATGTCCGTTGCTGGCCTGGAAGAAGGCGTGGCGCGCACCGAGCACGTGAGCTGCGGCGGCGGCATGGACTTCTACGGCCACTACTATCACTGCGACAAGCGGCATGGTGCGGTGGACATCGACCACGCCATCCCGTGGTCCTGCGACGTGTTCTATTACGTGCTGGCGAACCGGCTCGGCATCGATACCATCGCGCGCTATGCCACGGCCTTGGGCCTGGGCCAGAGGACCGGGATCGACCTGCCGGAAGAAGCCAGCGGCACCATGCCATCCTCCGCCTGGAAGATGAAAACCTTCCACCAGGCGTGGTACGCGGGCGAGACGATTTCGGTCGGCATCGGGCAGGGTGCGGTAGCGGCAACGCCGATCCAGATGGCGCGCGCGATCTCTGGCGTGGCAAGTGGCGGTGCGCTCAAGCGGCCGCACGTGCTCTCGCCCGACCAGATTCCTGCCAGTGATCGCGAAGCCTTCCGGGAGAGCTTTCCGGGTTCTGGCGACCGGGACGTACCGCTTCATCCGGATAACTGGCAGACCATTACCGAAGGCATGGCCGCCACCACCACCACAGGCACGGCGTATGCTTCGCACCTGGAAGGCGTGGACTTCGCGGGCAAGACTGGCACCGCGCAGGTGATGAGCCATGACGCACTTGCCCGCACGAACAAGGGCAAGAAGACGCAGCCAAACTCCTGGTTCGTCGGCATGGCTCCGCGGCGCAATCCTGACATTGTCGTGGCCGTCCTTTGGGAAAACGGCGACTGGGGTTCCAATGCCGCGAAGCTCGCGGCGCAGGTCGTCTCAGCGTTTGTAGAGAAGCAGCGTAAGCACGAAGGGAATCTGCGCATCGAGCGGGCCAGTGTCGTTGAAAACCCGGAAGGCAGCGATCCGCAGCAGAGCACTTCGCACGACGGGAACAAAGAGCGTCCAACGGATGCAGCGGAGACGCCAACGGCTGCCCTGCCAACTGCCAGGGTCAGGGAGCAACCGGCGGGATGACACGCTTCTCATCGTTCCGTGATTTCGACTGGATGCTGTTTTCCTTCGTAGTGCTCCTGTCAATCTTTAGCGTGGTGGAAATCTACTCCGCCACCCTGCACACCAAGTTTCACGGTTTCCACACCAAGCAACTTGAGTTCCTGGCAATCGGCATCCCGTTGATGTTCGCGATGTCGTTCGTGGATTATCACAAGCTTGTCGAGGCAGCGCATTGGGCGTACGGTGCCAGCATCCTCTCGCTGCTGGGCGTGCTGGTGGTGGGGCGCAAGGTGTTGGGTGCGCGGCGCTGGATCGGACTGCCCGACGGCGTCCACTTCCAGCCGTCGGAGTGGGTGAAGCTTGTGCTCATCCTGGCCTCCGCCCGTTTTTTCTGGGGGCTCGCCAACAAGGATGAGCTTGATTGGAAAGATATTGGCAAGGCCTTCGCTTTGGTGGGCGTGCCCATGCTCATGGTGCTGAAACAGCCGGACCTGGGTACGGCGCTTACCTACAGCCCCGTGCTCATTATCGGCCTTTTTCTTGGTGGCATCCGTTGGCGTCACGCGCTCATCCTGGTTTCCGTTTTCGCGGTGCTGGGCTTGGGTGTGTGGAAGAGCGGCAAGGTGCTCAAGCCTTACCAGAAGGCGCGGTTGACCAGCTTCACGCATCCTGAGGACGATCCAAGGGGCAAGGGCTACCAGGTTCAGCAATCGCTGATCGCGGTCGGGTCCGGCGGCATTTGGGGTAAAGGTGCAACCAAGGGTACGCAGACCCAGGGCGACTTCCTGCCCATCCCGTATACCGACTTCATCTTTGCCGCGTTATGCGAGGAGCACGGCTTTGTAGGTGCCGCGCTGATCCTCCTTCTGTATTTCCTGCTTTTGATGCGATTGGTGCAGAACGCTCAGATAGCAAAAGACATGCCCGGTACGCTACTGGTAATGGGCGTGGCTGGAGTGATGCTCTTCCAGATTGCCGTCAACATCGGGATGGTAGCGGGCATGATGCCGGTCACGGGCATTCCGCTGCCTCTGCTCTCCTATGGCGGATCGTCGGTGTTGTTCACGTTCCTGGCGCTCGGCATGGTGATGAACGTGCGGATGAGCCGGTTCGTCAATTAGCACTGACTGGACCGGGAACACTCCTTGGTGCACAATAGGTCCAGTCGCACCCACGGCACTCTTTCGTGCTGGTACGGGCGCATAGTTCGCCGCTCAAGCCGTGCGCACAGGTCGCCGGAGCGGCTAGACAAGTTTTGTAAGAACATCACAGTCGCAGGCAAAAGGCCTTAGGTCAGCCGCAACTGGGTTAGAGACTGAAGAGAGCAGTACCGGACGGCAAACGGCCCCGCCCTGACAGGGCATGAGCGGTCACAAATCCGGAGCTACTTGGAACGAGGGGCCAGACGCATGCAGCACCCGATGCACTCAGCGACACAGCCAGCCAGAAGGCGCACTGCGCCTCCCGGCTGGCTGCCGTGCTCGTGCAGTGCAGCGGTCTGCGATCGTCTCCTTTCGTCAGATTCTTCCCACGCGCGGTCCACGGTTTAGCGCAGCTCTTCAGCGTTATCCGTTCCTGATCCGCAAGCCCTTTGCTCCTGTGACAGGAACAGGCAGGGCACCATGTCGAAGGAAATCTATATCTCAACAACGCCGCACGAGACGCGGCTCGCCATCGTCGAAGATGAACAACTGGCGGAAATCTACTACGAGCGCGAGAACGAATACACGCTCGCTGGCTCCATCTACAACGGTCGTGTTACCCGCGTGCTCCCCGGCATGCAGTCCTCGTTTGTCGATATCGGACTCGAGCGCGACGCATTTCTCTATGTCACGGATTTCCTGGAAGAACAGGGCGAGGCTGCCGATTTCGAGGCGGACAACGGTCGCCGGAGCTCGGGTCAGGGTCAGCCGGAGCCGGGCCGCAACCGTGGCGACCGCGACGAGCAGAGCCGTACTGCTCGGCCTGAGCGCCTTGAGAGTAGGAGCACGAAGCAGATCACCAGCGCGGACAGTACGCTGTCGTTTGACGAGCCCATCGCTCCGACGCCGAAGGACGAGACCGATGGTGACGGCCTGAATACGGATGGCAGCGAAAATGCCGGAAGTCGTCGCTGGCGGGGCCGTCGTGGACGCCGCCGTGGCAGGACTCAAAAGGACGAACAGCCAACCTCGCCGATCGAAACAGAATCGTCAAATGCTGAGTCCGGGACGGCGTTCGAGGATGAAGAAGCCGAAAACGTGGGCGGGCTGAAAGCATCTGCCGGCGAAGGCATTCCCATCGATCTCACCGAAGAAGCCAATGCGCCCGATGCACGACGGGATAACCGTGGGCGCAATCGCCGTGGCCGTGGCGGCCGAGATCGTCACCCCCGGCAAGCGATCGCTTCGGAAGCGCCATCGTACGACAACAGCTATGCGGGTTACGGCTCGCAACCAGAAGCAGCCGAAGGATTCAGTGAGGCGATCGTGCTTCCCGGTGAGTCGATCCGGAAATACCGAGATCCTGAGGAACTCGCCGCAGAAGAAGTGGAAGCGCAGCGAAACGCACCACCCAGGGCGGAAGTAGTCCGGGCAGTAACACCAGCAATCGAAATAGTCGGCTGGGATGGCGGTGCCATTCTGCCGGGCGAGACGTTGAGCAGGCGTGGCAATCGCCGCGGCGCAAGTGAAGTAGACAGCCAAATCGTCAGGGCGGAGCCTCGGCGCTCGCAAAGTGAGTTTGTCTCTACACAGCCAAGCCAAGCTGCCGAGAGTGAGCCTGTCGCGCTCGAAACGATGCAAACCGCGGCACAGGAGCCCTCTGCCCCTCAACCAGCAGAGTCAGCCGTTGATCTAAACGGCGTGAACGAGTCCGCGGAAGTCAGTGCAGAGGAGCAGGAGTATGAGCCTGCAGAAGGCGCAACCGCGTCCGTTAGCGACAGCGGCCGCCGTGAACTTCGTCGTTTGGAGCAGGTGAGCGGGCCAAAGGAGCCTGCCAGAACGCCAGAAACGGCTTCAGAACGAACGGAAGAGGCAGTCGGCATCGAACCTGACCCGACTACCTATGATCTGCGCCCCGAAGCGGACATCCCTGTGACGTCAGCCGAAGACGAGGACGAGCAGCCAATTCCTGCAGCAGAGTTCACCAGCGTTCACGCAGATGGAAACATGGTCTCGCTTGCAGGCGCAGACACGGCTCACCCGGAGTTGCCGGAACAGAATGATCTTGAGCCTGCGGGACCGATCGGCGACAACGCAGTAGCCGAGCACCACGGCGCGCCCGCCGAGGTCCTTTCGGAAGCGAACTCCGAGGTCCTGGAGGGTAGCCCTTCAGAAATCCATGCCTACGGCGATGGCGACTTCTATGAAGAGGAGATCGACGAGGAAATTGATGGGGAGGATGCTACTTACTCCGTCGAGCTCTCGAGCGTGGAAGACGGCGACGAGGAGTATGAGGAGGAAACGCTGGAAGAGGCCGGGTACATGGACTCGGAACTGCTCTCCAGCCGCGGTGAGTTCTTTCTCTCAGACGAGGAAGACGCCGGCGACGCAGTAGCCGTCGCGGAAGACGAACCTGACAACTCCGTGGAAGATGCAGCGGTTGAGGACGACGCGGAGGAGGAAACTGCCGGTCCGTCGATCCTGGAGACTCGCACCGCTTCCCGCCAGCATCGTGACTCGAGCCGGCGTCATGACCGTGATCGCCGCGGCGGCCGCAATGCTGGCGACCGTGGTCGCAACGGCCGCCGGCCCAGTATGCAGACAATGGATCTGCCCGCGATCAACGAACTGCTCAAGCCGGGGCAGGAGATTCTCGTTCAGATTGCGAAGGAGCCGATCGCAAAGAAGGGCGCTAGAATTACGTCACACATCGCGCTGCCCGGTCGCTTCCTTGTGTTTATGCCCACGGTCCACCACACGGGTGTCTCACGCAAGATTTCGTCCGATGAAGAGCGCCGCCGCCTGAAGCAGGTGTTGCTTTCAGAGAAGGGAGACGCGCAGGGCGGCTTTATCGTCCGTACGGCTGCGGATGGCGCAAGCGAGGAGGAACTACGGAACGACCTTCGTTTTCTCATCCAGATGTGGACCGACATCAAGATGCGGTCAGAAGCCTCGAAGTCTCCCGCGCTGATTTACCACGATCTCAATCTGGTGGAGCGCATCTTGCGGGACCAGGTGACGGATAACTTCTCGGCCATCTGGGTGGATACGGAGCAGGAGTACGAGCGCGTTCTGCGCTTTCTGCAGCGTTTCCAGCCTTCGCTGGTACGCCGCGTGAAGCTGTACACCAAGGAAACGCCGCTGTTCGAGCACTTTGGCGTAACCGCGGAAATCGACAAGGCTCTCAAGTCCAAGGTGTGGCTCAAGTCCGGCGGCTCCATCGTCATCAACCAGACTGAGGCGCTGGTGGCAATCGACATCAACACCGGCAAATACGTCGGCAAGACGGCGCGGCTGGAAGACACCATTCTGAAGACCAACCTGGATGCCATCCCGGAGATTGTCCGGCAGATCCGCCTGCGCGACCTGGGCGGCATCATCGTAATCGACTTCATCGACATGGATGAGCGCAAAAATCGCGCCAAGGTAATGCAGGCGCTCGAAGATGCCATGCGGGCGGATCGTGCGCCATCGAAGATCCTGCCGTTCAACGATTTCGGCCTGGTCATCATGACGCGCAAGCGGGTGAAGCAGTCGCTGGAGCGCACCCTCTGCATCCCGGACCCAGTCACCGAGGGTACTGGCATGATCAAGTCGCCCGTGACCATCGCGAACGAAATCTATGTAGAAATGCGCAAGATGTACCGGCACTTCGAGAAGAGCGATGTCATGCTGCGTGTGCATCCTGAGGTGGTTAAGACGCTGAAGGCAAACGGCGGCAAGCGCCTGCAGGAACTGGAAGACATGACGCGTAAGACGATCCTGGTGAAGAGCGATCCCACGCTCAGCCCGGAAGCATTCGACGTTCATTAGGCGGGTGGCAGGCGGTGGTGATTCGCGCCCTGCCACACCAGCCACAATCAAGGCGCAGAACGGCGGTTACCGCAATCACCCCGCCGGCGTCACACAACTTATTCAGGGGCGGTGTGTTCTCAGCAGTACCGCCGTTTGCGTAGGAGTATCTAAACTTATGAGTTCCAGCTTCAATAACTCGGTTGTGCGGACCTGCTTTGTTGTGGCAGCACTTGCGTTCTCGCCCATGCTTCGCGCAGACGAAGCCAAGTCTTCAGCAGCCATCACGGGGGCAACGTGGCTTTCAGCGAACGCCGGGATCACCGATGCTACCCGCGATTTTCGGTATCGGCCGGCAGGTGTCAGCAGCAGCGAAGACAATACGGCAGCAGGTGATCCGTCAGCTGCTATCAGTACCGAGCGGGAGAGCCTTGGAGACAGTGCCGCGCAGCCGGCACCGGGACGCCGCCGCAGCTATGGTCGTTCGCGTTACCAGGACCGAATGCACAACGCAGACGGGTCCAGCAAGATCGCCTTCATGGCAGGTGCCGGCCTGAACCTGCCCACAGGCAACACCGTCAAGTTCTACACGCCGAGCTACGATGTGGCCGTTGGTGCCGGACTCAACTTCAGCCGTATGTTCGGTGTCCTGGGCGAGTTCCACTACGACCACATGGGCGTGACGAGCGGGGCAATCAATACCGAGTACAACAACCTGCTCGCGTACCTGGCACCGTACGGCTACACGTCGAGCGATCTTGCCGGCTTCGACGCGAACGCCCATGTGCTGTCTGTAACGGTTGATCCTGTCATTAACTTCGCGGATCGCAACAGCAAGCTGGGCGCATATGTCACGGGCGGTCTGGGCTACTACCGCAAGACGACGAACTTCACCCTGCCGTCCGCGCAAACGGGTTGCTCGTACTATTACTGCGGCACGTTCTACACCACGTATAACTTCGATTCGGCCACTGCCAACGCGTTCGGCTACAACGTAGGCTTCGGGCTAACCTACAAATTGTCAGAATTCTCCAGCGAACGGCTTTTTGTAGACGCACGCTACCACTGGATTCCGATCTCCAGCAACAACAACCCGGACTTCTTCCCCTACAACCGGCGGAACACGGGTATTCTGCCGGTGATGGTGGGCATCCGTTTCTAACTGTCTCCAGCAGACTAGGGGTCGCATCCGCTTGGATGCGACCCCCAATTCTTATCGCTCTGTTTGCCGCACGGGTTCCCAGAGAGGTTCCACCGGGACGTGGCGCGGCACGACACCCGGCCTGCGGCTAAGGTGAAGAGAGCTGTACTGCAGCCGCTGAGGACTTCTGTTGTTGTTGCGCCGTTTCGTTTGCCCTGGTCTATGCTTCGTTGCCGCTCTCCACGCCGCGGCACAGGATCGTGCTCCGTTGCAAACGGCGGATGCGCTGGCGCGGAGGATCTTTGAGCGCACCGCGTCCACGGGCATGGTGGTTGCCGTCGTCCGCGATGGAGAAGTCTGGACCAACGGGTACGGGCGTGTTGCACCTGGATCTGACCAGACGCCGCAAGCCAATTCGCTGGTGCGGCTGTGCTCCATTACGAAGATTCTCGCCACGGACCTACTGGCCAAGCTGGTCGTCCAGAAGACCGTCGAGTTTGACGATCCGCTGCAGAAGTTTGCGCCCGCAGGCGTAACAGTTCCCACTCTCACGGAACATGGTCCGGCGCGCAGACCGGTGAACCTGGGTGACCTGGCAACGCATACAGCCGGTATGCCACGCGAAATAGCCTATCCGCCGGCAGGTGCGGCGCACTTCACCTTCCCGGATTACGACTTTCGCTGGCAGTGGCTGCCCCGGTTCCGGCTACGTACTTCGCCGGGCGATGCGGCGCACTACTCCAACATCGGTTTCGATCTTCTGGCGGACGCCCTCAGCAAAGCGTCCGGCAAGAGCTATGCGCAGCTCTTTCATGACCGCACAGCGCAGCCGCTGGGCATGGCCGACACTACGCTGGACCCCACGCCTGAGCAGTGCACCCGGCTGATGTCCGGCCCCCGCGAGCCCTCACAGTGCACCCGTACCGAAGCCGCGGCGGGTTCCGGCGGTATGTACTCCACTGCCACCGACATGGCTCGCTTTCTGAAGTACCTGCTGTACCTGCCCGGTGTGCCGGTGCACCAGAATGGCTGGTCCACCGGTATGTACCTCATTCCGGAAACGCTGCGGTCTGTGCAAGGGCTAGGTCACGCGGGCGTTCCCAATGGCATCGGCATCGGATGGATCGAGATCAACAAGCAGTACGGCGAGTCTCGCATCGTTGAGAAGACCGGCGGGGGCGCGGGCTTCCAGACGTACATCGCGCTCAATCCCGCGCGCCACGCCGGCATCTTCATCGCGCGCACAGAAGGCCGCCGCGGCGGCGGAGCCAATATGTTTCGCGAGGCAAATGACCTGCTCCTCACCATGGTGAACCTGCCGCCGGTTCCGGTCGATCCAGAGGATCCCGAGCGGGAGCGAACCGCGGAGGAACTCAAGAGCGGTCGCCGCTTCATCCGCGGCAAAGCTCTGCGGGCAGGATCTCCCGCACGGATTCGGGCCATGCGGTCCGGAAGGCAGCTGCCCGAGGGGCGTCGGACCGCGCCACTTCCTCACGCATCTGCACCTCGCGTTGCCACAAACGGCCGGACGACTGCGCACTCCACAGGCACAAAGGCGCACCGAGCGCTGCACAACTCCAGGCGGTAGAACCGCCGGCTTCCCGCTTAACGCCGCTTGACGGGATAGCGGGGTAGTCGTACCGTGGCTCCATCCAGGAACAAGGAAAGCACTGTGTTCGGACGAGCGGCCACGCGCCATGTTCCACGGAGATCGTTTCCGAGCGAATGGAGCTACCCACGTGCGCAAGCTGCGCGACCAGGCAGAACAGGCGAGTGCTGCTGTACCTGAAGTACCGCGCTGGTTTGAAGCGCCGGAGTATCAACCTCTTTGGGGTGTGCTGGACGAACTCGCGCAATTAGACGAGCCGCACCGTAGAAGTGAACTTCGACCGCATGAGGATCGTGCGACTCGCGATCCCGCGGTGGCCAGTCACCGCGAGCGGCTCGACAAGGCTCTGGACGCGCTTACACAGTTTGAAATTCTGCATGGTTGCGGCAGGTCCGGCCTGCCCATGGAGTCGCCTGCGCTGCAACTCTTACCATCGCTGGATGCATGGACGGAGCTGATCGCTTCCGATTCGTTCTTGCGATACTTGAACGCCTATCTGTACTTCGGTGTGCGCATGCTGTTGCGCCGCTGCTTCAAGCCTGAAGACGCGGACCCGGGCGAGCCGTCCGGAAAGCATAACCGGCAACCCTGGTGGTTGGAGCCGCCGCCACGTCTCTCTGCTTCCTGCGGCGACGCTGTTGCCAGGATTCACCCAGGGCCGCCCGACTCCCTAAGCATCGCCTGCGCTCTACGCTACCTTGACGGCGGTGCAGTAAAGGGGGAGCTGGCGGACTCGCCCGTAAATGCCAACTTGGCAGAGACGCTGGAACTGTGGATTCGGGAGTTGCGGCCAGACCTGAAGGGAGCCGTCGGCGACGCACTGGACGAAATTGTGGAAGGGCTGGAAAGCTGGGCCAGGCGCCAGGCATCGTTCTACCTGTATCTGGCCGGGGGCCTCGCGTCGCCGCAGCACCCGTTACCAGACCGTCCGGAACTCGGGTGGAAGTGCGACACTCCCGTGGTCGCGCGTGTTGCTCTGGGCGATCTCTACTGGATTGCGGGGGTGCTGCGTGCAGATGTAAATGCCGAAGCCAAGGTAATGGGTCGAGTCGTCTCCTGGTTGGGCTTGCTGCGCTTTCGTGCTGCCGAACAGGGTGACACGGCGCGGCAGCGCGATCTGCAATCGTGCGAGGAAATCCTGCGGCAGGTGTTCGGCGTGTGCTGCGACCTCGTCCAGAACGCGTCAGATCTGGCTTCGCTGTGGCAACTTCGCAAAGCAGAGAAAGCGCGGGGTGAAGACTACAGCGCCCGCCAAATCAACAAGCAGTCCAGTCCGCCCAAAGGTTGGCGGGCGGTCTACGACGAAGAGCTGGACGAAGTACGTCAGCAGCGAGAGTTGCGTGACTACAGCTTTGCTTCCGTGTCCGGCACTGCCGGCAGGGCGGTCGTCGCTTCGCACAGCGGGTGGAGCAAGCGCCTGCTGGAAGGCGAACCCGTACCAGACCTGATTGGAATTGCTATGTCCGGCGGCGGCATACGGAGCGCCACGTTTAACATCGGTGTTCTTCAGGGCTTGCAGGAGCTCGATCTCTTGCGGCAGGTGGACTACATCTCCACGGTTTCCGGTGGCGGCTTCGCGGGGTCGTGGCTCATGGCAAATGTTTACCGGTCCATGTACTGGCTGGGCCGGCTCACGCCATGGGATCGCTCCATCCGGCACTTGCGGGAATACTCCAACTACCTGGCGCCGCGAACGGGCATCCTGAGCATGGATACCTGGAGCCTTGGGGCGCTGTGGTTGCGCAACACGCTTCTTATCCAACTCACCGCGCTGGCGTGGCTCCTCACGATCTTTACCGGCGTTTACCTGGAGCGTCTCGGGTTCCTCTGGCTGGTAGCTACATCTTCGGGCAAGTGGAGCGGCCTTGTTCTTGCGGTCTGCGCGCTCTCGGTGGTGGCGGCGCTTGCTTCCAATCTGATCCTGCGCAAGGGTTGGCTGCTGCACCGGTTGGCTGTTCTTTCCATGGGGTTGCTGCCGGCCTGGCTGGGTGCGAGTATCCTGTCTGCCCGTACATTCGCCGCCGCCCAGGCTGACAGGGTGGAGCCTCTGCCCCGGTGGGTGTCAGGCCCGCTCGGGCTGGCAGCCGCATGCGCTCGCGTCCGGTCGTCGGGAAACCTGCACTACGGCGAGATACTCCAAACGCTACTGCTTGATCGGCGATGGGCAGTGATGCTGGGCGGCACGCTCATCGGTCTCATCATCCTGAGCGGCGTCTCGCTCTTCCAATCCATCAACCGAGGCAAAGGCAAAGCGAAGGCGACTCTAAGGGTTCTCAGTGCCGCGTGCATCGCGCTGCTTTGCACCGTTGTGGTCCACCTCAGTCTGAGCGCTGTGGTTCTGGTGGAACGCACCTTTACGGCACATCCGCACATGGGTGTCCGGCTGGACTTTCTGGTGTTCATGGTAGCGCCTACGCTTGTGCTCCTGACCTACGCCACGGCGATTCTTCTCCTGATCGGTCTCGCCGGCCGCTCGTCTGACGAAGCACAGAGGGAGTGGTGGACGCGTTACGGTGCATGGGTACTTGCAGCAGCAAGCCTGGGCCTGCTGCTACCGGCCATTGTGTTCGGGTCGCCTTGGCTCATGCATTGGTTGTTCTCTCTGCAGCGGCACAAAGGGCTGATCAAGTGGGGCGCGGTGCTGAGCTGGGTAGCGACCAGTGCTGGTGGCCTGCTTGCCGGTCACAGTAGCCGCACAACCGGGGAAGGGTCGACGCGTTCGCCCTCGCTTCAAGTGCTGGCGAATGTGGGGGGCACGGTGTTCCTGCTGGGGGCGGCGGTTACTGCGGCAGAGCTGCTGTACAGCTTTCTCCGTGCTTACGACGACACTGCGTTTGTTCACGGCGTCCTCGGTCATGAGGCAGCAGCTGGGCCTTTGCTGCTGCTTTCCGCGTTCGCGGTCTTGCTTAGCTGTTCGCTCATCTTTTCCTACCGCTTTGACCTGAACGTCTTCGGCCTGAGCGAACTCTATCGGAATCGTCTGGTTCGCTGCTACCTTGGCGCGACGCGCTGGCAGCCGGGTACGCGCAATCCTGAGCCGTTTACGCAGTTTGACTTTGATGACGACTTGAAGTTGAGCGATCTTGCCGGCAACGGCTTTCGCGGTCCCTTTCCCATCCTCAACTGCTCCATGAATCTTTCCGGAAGTTCTGACCTGATGCTCCACACCCGGCATAGCGCTTCTTTCACGCTCACGCCGTTGCATTGCGGAGCCTCGCGGCGCTATGTCGGCTACCGTGACACGGCGCATTTTGCAGGAGGCATGTTGCTGGGACAGGCTGTCGCAGTATCCGGTGCGGCTGCAAGCCCGAACATGGGGTACAACACAGCCCCCCTTGTCGCGCTCCTGCTGACACTGTTCAACGTCCGCCTGGGATGGTGGTTTCCGAACCCGGGCACTGCGCAAACAGGGGATCGTGGACCGCGTGGTCTGCGGTACCTTGTCACGGAACTGCTTGGCCTTGCGAGTGAGCGCCGCGCCTACGTCAACGTGACCGATGGCGGGCACTTTGAGAACCTGGGCATCTACGAACTGGTTCGCCGCCGCAGCCAACTCATCATCGCCTGCGATGCGGAGTGTGACGAGACCATGACCTTCACGGGCCTGGCGAACGCCATTCGCTTGTGTGCGACTGACTTTGGCGCAGTGATCGAGCTTGACCTGAGCTCGCTCCATCGCGGCACAGACGGCCTGAGCCGCATCCACAGCGCAGTAGGCATCATCCGCTACAGCAATGGCAGCGTGGGCCGCATCATTTACATGAAGGCGTCGCTTACAGGCGATGAGGACGCTACCGTGGCTCAGTACCTCTCCGGGCATCCAACGTTTCCGCACGAGACCACCGCCAACCAGTTCTTTAGGGAAGAGCAGTTCGAAAGCTATCGCCGTCTGGGTCAGCACATTGTGCGGAATGCTTTGCGCAGCGCCGTTCCGCGTGAATCTCTCATTCGCATTGCGGAGCGCCTGATGGACACAACGACACCGGCCGCCAACTCAAGTGAAAAGTTCCTGGAGCACACCCATGCCCTGGAGAGCATGTGGCGACACCTACGGGAACAGCATCCACTGCAACTGCAGCGCGATGGTTTTCTCCTGGAGTTGATGGGGCACGCTCCACACCGCAGTGTGCCTCGCCTGAGCGCGGACGTGATCTGCATTGGACTCGAGCTGCTGCAGCTGATGGAGAACTTGTTTACGGATCTCCGGCTGGATGACTTCTGGGAACATCCGGATCACCGCGGCTGGGCTTTGCTGTTCATGAGCTGGGCTCGCAGCCCGCGCTTCCGCATGGTATGGCAGCAGAACCACCACACGTTCGGCATTCGCTTTGAGCACTTCTGCGCCACGCGCCTTGGCCTGCAAAAGGATGAGCCGGTGCTTCGGGTCTCACCGCTTACACGTGACTAGGAGGCAGTCTGCAGGTGCCAACATGCTAGGCTTAAACAGGAGAAAACAGCCGGATTTCATGAGCACTGAAGCGCAAAAGTACACACGCAACTCCCCCTACACCTCGACCATGCTGGTGAACTACGTCCTGACCGACAAGGATTCAGAGAAGGAGACGCGCCACATCGAACTGTCGCTGGAGGAGGGCATGTACTACACGCCCGGAGACGCAGTCGGCATCCTGCCCACCAACCGCGACAGCGAAGTGGAAGCGGTACTCAAGGCGCTCGGCTACAAAGGCGATGAGACGGTTCTCGACTTCTTCAAAAAGGAAACCACCTTAGACGACGCGCTGCGCACCAAGCTGCACATCGGCAAGCTGACGCGAGGCTCAGTGAACGCGTACGCAAAGATTGCGCCGGAAGGCACACCGGGGCTGGACTTTCTCAAAGGCCTGGCAGGGCAGGACAACAAATCGAAGGCCGAAGAGTACGTCTGGGGCCGTGAGTTCGTTGACCTGATCACGGAACATCCCGGTGGCATCACCAATCCGCAGCAGCTCTTCACCGTGCTGCAGCGGCTGACCCCGCGCATGTACTCCATCGCCAGCTCGCAGGCCAAGCACGCCGATACGGTACATACCACGGTCCGCGTGGTGCGTTACCACACCCATCAGCGCGAACGCCAGGGCTTATGCAGCGGTCACCTGGGCGAACGTGCACCGGAAGGCGCAAGCATGCCCATCTTTCTGCACGCGAACGGAAACTTCCGGCTGCCTGAGGACACCTCGGCACCCGTGATCATGGTCGGACCGGGAACCGGCGTGGCTCCATTCCGCGCGTATCTCGAGCACAGGCAAGCGCACGGCCACACAGGCCGCAACTGGCTCTTCTTCGGCGAGCAGCGCCGCGCGTCAGACTTCCTCTACCAGACCGAGTTTGAAGCGATGCAGGCAGACGGCACGCTGACCCGGCTGGATACTGCCTTTTCACGCGACCAGCAAAAGAAGGTCTACGTGCAGGACCGCATGAAGGAGCACAGCGCCGAGCTATGGAAGTGGCTGGAAGAAGGAGCGTACTTCTACATCTGCGGTGACGCCAGCCGCATGGCCAAGGACGTGGAGCAAACCCTGCTGGACACCATTGCTAACGGACAGAACTGCAGCCCGGAGCATGCGCAGGAGTACCTGAACAACCTGAAGAAGGCGAAGCGGTATCAGCTGGACGTCTACTAGGACCAACCTAAAGGATTTCATAGCCTGCTGGAGTGCTTTGAGTTGAGCTGCTCCATCTCTACGCGTGCCCTCGCCACGGCTGAGACTGGGTAGACAGGCCGCCTTCGGGCTAAACTGGCGTCCACACCGGAGTACGCCATGCGCCTTTTGTTCATTCTGCTCCTCACTGCCGTCCCCTCCGCCGCGCAGAGCGTTGCGGTTCACACGAGCGCTCGTACTGGTGGCATGGCGTCGCCCACCGGCAATCCTGTCACCATGACGTTTGAGCGCACGCAGACGCAAACTCTCGCCGACGGCACCCACATCACCAACGTGACGCACGAATCGTTCTATCGCGATAGCGAGGGCCGGACGCGGCAGGACCATGAGTTGCCGTTTCCCGTGAGAACGGGCGCGCCGATGTCTAGCGTAGTGGTGCAGGACCCCGTTGCCGGCTTCACGCTGATGTGGCAAACCGGAGGCGACAGCGCCGGCCCGCGCCATTTCACCTCATTGGACACGGATGCTGCCCGCGCCCAGGCTCTCCAGGAGCGGGCGGACGCTGCTGCAGCAAACCCGCCTCTGCCCAGACTGCAACGCGACCCGGCCCCGGCGCAGGGAAGGGGCGATGAGCACTCCCAGCCGAAGCACAACCTGCAGCGGCTGGGCACACAAGAGGTGCAGGGCGTACCCTGCGAGGCGACCCGGGCGACCACCGTGTACCCGCCCGGCTCTCTGGGCAACGACCGCGTCATCACCACCATTACGGAGCGCTGCGTGTCGCACGAGTTCGGCAGGGCATTGCGCGAAGTGGAGAACGATCCTCGCAGCGGAACGCGCACCCTCACGCTGCAATCCATCACGCGCAGCGAGCCGGACCCCACGGTCTTCCATCCACCGGCGGATTACGCGGAACGATCGCAAACACCCTGAGCCAGTACACCTGAAATTTTCTGACGTCACCCTGCTACTTTCCTTCGTTATGCCCGTCTCTTCTGCTGTACGACTCACTTCTGAGGTGCCGCTCATGACCGAACGCCTGCTCTCCGCCTCTGCCGCTGTACTGCTTACCGCGTTCCCAGCCCTGGCGCAGGGTCCGGGCGGCCCCATGGTGCATGGCCCTGGTGGGTTCGGCGGGCCCATGCGCGCTCCGGTCACCAATGCGCCCTACTCCGCGACGTTTACCAGCACCTCCACGGAAAAGCTGCAGGACGGCACCGTGCTGACCCGCACCGACACACGCACGGCAAGCCGCGACAGCCTGGGCCGCACGCGTGAGGAAGTGACCTTCCCGGCACGCGGCGACGCCGCCGCGCGCACCTCCATTACCATCTTTGACCCGGTCGCGAAGACGATCACGATGCTGCGGCCCGACGAGAAAACCGCCGTCGTCCGCGCGTTGCGCACCCCGCCGGCACCGCCCAGCGGCACAGGAGTGCCCTCCACCACCGACCACCCGCGTGGGCCGCGTGAGGACAGGAACATCGCCAAAACCGACCTGGGCTCCAAGACCATCGACGGCGACGTCGCCACGGGCACGCGCATCACCCGCACCATTCCTGCAGGCACCATGGGCAACGCCACGGCTATCGTTTCCACGGATGAAAAGTGGGTTTCGACCGACCTCAAGATCGAGCTGGCGCGTACCGACACCGACCCATTCCATGGCACACAGACCACGTCCGTCTCCGGCCTGAACCGGGCAGAGCCGGATGCCGCGCTGTTCACCGTGCCCCCGGGCTACACCGTCAAGCAGGCACCGGATCACGCCGGTGGCCGCCACGGCTTCGGCCCGCGCGGGGCAGACGTGCCCCCACCACCGCCCACGAACAGCAGCGCCTCCACTCCTGGCCTGTAAGCGCCATCGCGGCACGGTCCACATTGCTTGGGCGATCTTAGGGCACAGGTCCGTAACACTGAGAGCCGAAGCAGCAAGGGTCACTCGCTGCTTAACTGCCGTTGCGGAAGAGATGACTCACCGCTCGGGTGCCAATCGCGGCAGAAGTCACTCACCGTCTGAGTAATCTTGCGGGCCACAGGTCCGCGTTGTAATAGCCTGGGGCGCAGCCCCAGGTACACCGCCGCAAGCGACATGCGGGCTGAAGGCCCGCGCTACACGACGCCGACATGTACCGCAAACGGCGCGCACCGGAAGCCACACGCTTCGCACCGGCGTCTAACTCCTCACGGTGAAGTGGTCCTCACAACGCAAAACGGCATGGGCAGGGCTGCTTTCCGCAGTGCTGGCCGGTGCCCTGTACGCGCAGCGCGCCTTCCGTGAGTACCCGTCGGTCGAATATGGCGGCCACTTTCCGCTCCCCGACGACTGGCAGCGCCCCGGCGAGTGGACCTTTGCCCGGCTCATGTACCCGCCCGGCCCGCTCGACGGCTACGCCGGGCGCTTCGACGGCCCCTGGCAGCAGGGCCTCTCGCTCTGGACGCAGGACTATCCCCGCGCCGATCGCGCCCTGGCCAACGCCGTTCGCCGCCTTACCCGCACCGACGCACGCTCCGTGGAGCAGTCCGTCTCGCTCGACGATGGCGACGAAATCTACAACTGGCCGTGGCTCTACGCCGTGCAGGTGGGCGAGTGGGGCCTGACAGACAAACAGGTCGCCAAGCTGCGCGACTACCTGCTGCGCGGCGGCTTCTTCATGGCCGACGACTGCCACGGCTCGCAGGAGCAGGCGTATTTTGAACACACCATGAAGGTTGTCTTCCCCGAGCGCGAACTGGTCGACATCCCCGACAGCGACCCCATCTTCCACATGCTCTTCGACCTCGACGACCGCATGCAGGTCCCCGGCGCCGAACACCTGAACAACGGCCACAAAAAGGACGGCTACGTCGCGCACTGGAAGGGCATTTACGACGACAAGGGCCGCATCATGGTCGCCTTCTCCCTCAACAGCGACCTCGGCGACAGCTGGGAGTTCCTCGACGAACCCCGCTACCCCGCCAAATTCTCCACCATGGGCACAAAACTCGGCGTCAACTACGTCCTCTACGCCATGACGCATTGAGGGGCAAGTTTGCGTCGATGTTTTTGCTCTTCCGCCGTGAGTAAGTGTGACTTCAACTACGCTGACGGATTACTGTTCGGAACCCCCCTGCAGAATGGGGAACGTATGGGTACATCAGGTTACGCGTGCTACAACGTAAACAGTAGTCGAAGTAATACCAAGCTCCGCCTCGAACTACTCTCCGAACGTCGCTCGGGGCATCGAGATTTTCTCTGCCATCCTCTGCAACGTAGGGGTAAGCAAATTCAGGGCTAGCTCCGTTCCTTCCCCAGAGGCTGCGTGTCCATTCCCAGACGTTACCAGCCATGTCCGCAACGCCGTATGGACTAGCACATTCATGGTTATGAATTCCCACCTCGCTAGGGTGAGGTGGACCATTGTCGCGATAGTTTACACACGTTCGTATGAATTCATTACCCCACGGGTACACTCTGCCGTTTATGCCACGCGCTGCCTTCTCCCACTCTGCTTCTGAAGGTAACGTAATTTCTTCGTCCGGCCGTATCAGCTTTTGTTGCTTTGCAACTTCAGTTAGCCAATTGCAGTATTCAAGAGCTTCATACCATGTGATGTATGTTTTTGGTAGATTTCTGTCAATACTTATATCTTCAGGGAAACCTGGCGTCGTACTCTTTTTGTAAAGAGTCCAATCGCGTGTCGTTACCGGCACCCGTGCAATTCTGAAATCGGGCAGGTACAAGGAATGTTGCGGCTGCTCTTCTGGTAGCGAGTGCGCGTCAGATTGCTTCTGTGAACCCATAACGAAGCTTCCAGCCGGAACAGTGCAATACCTTCGTAGAAAGTGCGGAAGCCCTGAAGAAGGAAGATGGACTGAAACTCTGGGCCTAGACTTTTTCGCTGCAGACTGCAGTCGATCAGCAGCACACCGCACATTTACATCGGGGTCGCAAGCTGCAAAATAAAAGTTAAGGAAATTCGCCTCTGCGGAAGAATCGAGATTGGCTCTATAGTATTGAAGCTCGTTTATGCCGTCCTCGCGTGAACCACTATTCGGCGACAGCAGATTGTGGTCTAGGCTTCTTAACACGCCGCTGCCATCCACGTTGCTTTCAAATGTAATAGGAAGCATGTGGCTTGTTTCTGTTCTGCATGAACGCAGCTTATGCCGAGATTTCCAAAGGTCTATAAGATTGTCAACACTGATCTGAGGAATGTAACGCAGTGATTCTAAAAGCAAATCAATCATAGAGCCACTATCGCTGCAAACCCGCTCGCAAACTAGCTTGTCATGGCTGTCCTTTGTTACTACGAGTAGCGCGTGGCTATTTGGCAGCAGCTGCTCCACCAAGAAACATGTGAGGTAAGGGACCGTGGCCACAAAGTTCAGAAGATCGACTTGAGACTTACCACTGTTCTTTGCTGAAGTAGCCGTCACTAAAAAATAGCGATCGCGAAACTCAACGACGGGACCAAAGTAAAATCCGACGATCGGTGATGCTTGCGCAACACGTTGAACTCTGCTTAGGAAATCTGTAGGGCGATGGACATCAATAGATTCCGTGCTGATGACATCGTGTCCTCTCTCCTTCCGCCTTATAGTGCTTGACAAGCGTTTTGCTAAACGATCTCTGCTGCGCAAATCAGCTTCCGAGAGCAACGCACTTCGGGGCGCGAAAATCACGGCTTTGGCATCATTGATCTTCATACGATTCCGGTAGTTCCCGTTGAAGGAGGTCCTTCAATTTGAGAACTAGATGCGAATCTGTTCTGCCCAGGTATCGGCCACCATTTATTGCGAGGTCTAATGCCGTGTTGCCAGCAAGCACAAGTAGTAGCGCGAGGTTTGCGTTCTTTGACAAGTGCTGCAATTCTTGCCAGTGATGTGGGAAAACCCCCAGTATCGTCAAGAAACCCACTACTACAAGAGTGAGAAATGAATTAGCTACTCCGAGTCGTACGGCGGAGCGTGCGTTCTCAGTGGCTTTGGAGGCTCCGAAACGAATACCTACTACAGCCCAACAGACGTCGGCGGCTAAGACTGCAAGGATGATTATCCCTACAATCGTGTTATATCCAATGAAAAATGACATGTATGTCAAAGCGAAAGCATTAACCAGCAAGATCAGGGCATCGCTTATAGCGATCCTTCCCCGCTTCCGGTGCCTGTATGCCTTCCAGTAGGCCATGTCCCCAAAGAAGAAGCGTGCTATAAAGATCAGTACTACGAGGAACAACAGAGAATCGTACCAGCCGACGTTCTCAAGCTTTACAGCGTAACCTCCAGGGCTATCCAGCTTGAATTGGATCTGACGCTGTGCAAGGGACCTGAAACAGTTCCCAATCGCCAAAGCGATTATTATCTTGTACAGATCAATAAAGGTGTCAACTGCATCCCTGAAGAGTTGCGGTGCATGGGATTCCTGATTGTGACGGAGGTCCTCTAACGACTGAGCTTGCGGCTCTTCTGACATCCGGCTGTCCTCGCTTATGAGTTGTCGATGGTCCGGAAATGTTACCTGAAGGAACGGACCTCTGACGTTCTTAATGTGAAGACCACGTTTTGTCGCCCGAGTTGCAGAGGGTTTCGAGGGAGCAGTCGGCGCATTTGGGTTTGCGGGCTTCGCAGATTTGGCGGCCGTGGTGGATGAGCTGGTGCGAGAAGTCGATCCAGCGGTCCTGCGGGATGAGGCTCATCAGGTCGCGCTCGACCTTGACCGGGTCTTCGTTCGTGGTCAGTTCCAGGCGGCGGCTCAGGCGCAGGACGTGCGTGTCCACCACCACGCCGCTGGCGATGCGGTACCAGGAGCCGAGCACCACGTTGCTGGTTTTGCGGGCCGCGCCGGGGATGCGCAGCATCTCGTCCATGGTCTGCGGCACCGCGCCGCCGAACTCTTCCGTGACCACCTTGGCCGCGCCCACCAGCGACTTCGACTTCTGCCGGAAGAAGCTGAGCGAACCGATGATGGGCTGGATGGCTTCGGGCGTGGCCTGCGCCATGTCGCGCGGCGTGGGGAAGGCGTGAAAGAGCGCGGGCGTCACCATGTTCACCCGCGCGTCGGTGCACTGGGCGGAGAGGATGGTGGCCACCGTCAGCTCCCACGCGTTGCGGTGGTGCAGGGCGCAGACGGCGTCTGGGTAGGTCTGCTGCAGTGCGTCCAGTATGGCGGCGATGCGCTCGGGCGCGAGTGGCTTCTTGGTCTTGCCGGACTTGCGCTTGGGTGAGGTGGGTTCGCCGGCGGCGATCTGCCGCGCGCGGACGCCCCTGGCAGCGGCTTGGTCCGTCTTCGCCGTCCCCTGGCGTTTTGCTGCTGCAGGCATGCTTTCCGGCTCCCCTGTTTGTCAACCCCCAAATTGCGCATGATCAAACATCCGAGTTACCGTGCGCAGTTTGTGAGTGGTTCAGGCATGTGTTTTGGTGCTGCACGAACGCGTTTTAAGCGTGAAATGTGCAGCCTAAAACACGCTTTTTGCGCACTGTTTAGCCCAGCCGATCCAGCATTTCCGCAGGCTGCAGACGAACGCACGAGAAGATCGGGAAGTCCTTCAACGTGTACAGGGAGATCTCCGTCTCGCGCAACTGCTGCACCAGGTCCACGAAGTCCTCGGGGAAGTTGGTCTCGAAGGCGACCACAAACTCCTGGTCGTCGATGCCGAAGGAGTAGGTGGTGTTGAGCTTGACCCGTGGGAAGGCAAGGCCCACGCGAATGTGCTCGTCCATCAGCCGTTTGCGCTCCGCCAGCGAGAGCAGGTACCAGGGGCGAGTCTTCCAGAAGGGATAGATAAATATGTACTTATGGCCACCCGGACGAATCGCGCCGCGGCCTTCGCCTTCGCTCTCGTCCTCTCGATCAATCTGATATTGCGATCGCTTGGTCATCGAAAGGAAGTGGTGCGGCGTCTCCAGGTAGCCGCCGAGCGGCGTCGCCAGCAGTTCGGACCGCATGCGGTTCATTTCTTCCACGGAGTAACAGATGGACCAGACGCACATGTCTGTGTCGCCGCGCGTGCCCACGGTGGAGTAGGTCAGCGAGAGGAACTCGCCGGGCTTGTTCCAACGTTTGATGACCTCGACAAACGCGGCCTTGTGGGCGGCCTTCTCCGCAGCGGGGAGGCGTTTCCACTCGGGCAGCACCTTGTAGAACGAGAAGGCCACGATCTGCCTCTTGACCGGTGCGCCGCCGTGCGCGGCAGGCGCTGAGCCATAGCCGGTCTGAGGGCGTGCGCTCGCAGCTTCTGGAGTGGGCGTTACGGTGTGCGTGGAAATCGTTTCGGGTGTCGCAGTCTCAGCCATGACATCAAGGATAAAAGCCTCAACAGGCGGCGGCAAGCAGCGTGGCAGATATACTCGTGCAGAACCCGCGATGACTGAAAAAATCATCAACTTCCTTCTGCCGTACATCACCGGCCTGATCTCGGCCATAGGCTATCCCGGCATAGCGCTCCTCATGGCTATCGAGTCTGCGTGCATCCCGCTGCCAAGCGAGATCATCATGCCGTTTGCCGGCTACGTGGTGTACCAGGGCAAGATGAATTTGTTCCTGGCTGCGACCGCCGGTGCAATCGGGTGCAATCTGGGTTCCGTGGTCGCCTATTGGATCGGCGCGTATGGCGGCAGGCCTCTGGTGGAAAAATTCGGCCGCTATGTGTTGATGAGCCACCGCGATCTGGACCGCGTGGACCACTACTTTCAGAAGTACGGCGACATTACGGTGCTGATCGGTCGGCTGCTGCCGGTCGTTCGCACGTTCATCGCTTTACCCGCCGGTATTGCACGGATGCCGCAGTTACGCTTCCATGTCTACACCTTCATCGGCTCATGGCCTTGGTGCTTTGCGCTTGCCTACGTCGGCATGAAGGCGGGTGCAAGCTGGAATGATCCGAACAGTCCGTTGAAGCACATCCTGCACAAGGCCGATGCGGCCATCCTGTTACTGCTGGTGGCGGGGATTGTTTGGTTTCTGTGGTCGCACCTGCGGCATCGCGACCCGGAAGGCGCGGCTGCGTAGCAGCAGATTAGGGTCACATCGCGCAAAGCGGCATGAGGTGGTTTTTTTCTGAGGGGAAATAGCCTTCTACTTGCCTCGTGGCTGGGCGGCGTCACTCAGCAGGACGATGTCCACGCGCCGATTCTGCGCCCGTCCCTGCTCCGTTTCATTTTCCGCGACAGGGTGGAACTCACCATAACCCGCAAGCGCAAAGTTTTCTGGTGCAACAGAACTTTCACGCAACAGCACTCCCGCGATCGCAGCTGCCCTGGCGGTCGAAAGCTCCCAGTTTGAGCGGAACCTATCCGTGTGGATAGGCTGGTTATCCGTGTGTCCTTCCACTCGCAGGCGGCCGTGTGGCAGTGAGGCGGCAATCTGCGTGAGCAGCGGTATCGCGTCAGGCCGAACATCGGCAGAACCAGAACCAAAGAAGCCTGCGCTATACAGCGATAGAGTGAGGTTATCGCCTGCCTTGTGCACGTTGAGCAAGCCCTTCTTCACTGCGGGCTCGAGGGAATGCTCCATGGCCTCGCGTGACGCTTCGGAACCGCCCGCCATACCTTTGCCTGGACCTTTGCCCGTTTGGCCTGTGGGCGTTTCGATGGGCAGCTCCAGCGGCTCTGGCTTACCAAGAGATGTGCCCGCGCCGGGTGCCAGCGGCGGCGTTTCTGCGTGCGCGTCGAAGATGCCTTTCTGCTGAAAGGCGGTCTGCATGGCCTGCGCCATCTTTGCCGTCTTCTTCTTATCGCTTACGGATGAGGCGAACAACACGACGAAAAACGCGAACAGCAGGGTCAACAGGTCAGCGTAGGATACGAGCCATCGCTCATGGTTTACGTGTTCTGCATGCTTCTTTTTGCCCATGGTCAGGCCGCCTTGGGAGCGTGATCGCTCGAGAGGAAGGTGCGCAGTTTGGTCTCGATCATGCGCGGGTTCAGGCCTTCAAGAATGCTGATGACGCCTTCGAGCATCATCTCGCGCAGCATGACGTGTTCCTTGTGCCGGATCTTGAGCTTGCCCGCGGCGGGCAGGCAGAACAGGTTTGACAAAGCAACACCGTAGATGGTCGCAACGAAGGCGACCGCGATGCCTTTGCCGACCTCATCGATGTTGTCCAGGTGCTGCATGACTTGGATGAGTCCCAGCACAGCTCCGATGATGCCGACCGTAGGTGCAAAGCCGCCGGCTGACTCAAACACTTGCGGGATCTTTTCTTCCATCTCTGATTTGTTGTCGATTTCAAGCTGCATGATTTTGCGGACTTCAGAGGACTCTGTGCCGTCCACCGCAAGCATCAGGCCCTGCTTCAAAAAGGAGTCTTCTACTTTTGCAAGTTCACTGTCGAGCGAGACGATGCCGCTCTTGCGAGCCTTGTTTGCAAACGCGACGATCTGTAGAAGAGTCTTCTCCGCGTCTGCTCCTTTGTGCATAAAAACACCCATCACGCCCTTGAGTGCGGCTAGAAAGATGTTGAGGGGAAACTGCACCATGACTGCACCGGCAGTGCCACCTACCACGATCATGGCGGCAGTCAGCTGCGTGACCTGCCCCATCTTGCCGCCTTCCATCATCATGGCGCCGAGAATTGCGACCAGGGCAAGGGTTATCCCGGCGATGCTTGCGATGTCCATAAGCGTGTCGTTTCCTCAGGTCTATTCAGCGTGCGTGTTGCAGGCGTTTCGTGCTGCCGTGGCTGTCATCGCAGAAGGCCAGGCGTGTTGCATGACAGAGGCGCGGTAACGCAGCGTTCGTGTCAGCACGTCAGCGCACGATTCCAGCACGACGAGCTTCTCACCCGTGACCAGGGTGAGCGTGGTGTCCGGTATGGCTTCCGCGTGCTTGATGAGGTCGCTGTTAACAAGCAGCGGATGACCATTCAGTCGTGTGAGCTCAATCATTCGGTGTTACTCCGATTGCTGTATCGGCGCGGCGCAGCATGCGATGAGGTTCCGCAAGGAAGCAACACAAGCTGAAGTGTTATACGTCGGGGCTGCTCTGAACGTACTGAGATGAAGCAACACAACTTCTACTCATGTGCTATTTCGGAGCGCCGATAGGGGTTGTGAGCGCCAGGCAAACGGCGTAGAAAATCCATCTGAAACGCTGAAAAGCAGGAGCGAACGCATGTCCCTTGGGGTACTCAACAATATCTCGGCGATCTACGCGCAGAACAATCTAACCACCACGCAGGCTAACCTTTCGAAAACGCTGCAGCAGCTCTCTTCCGGTTCGCGCATCAACTCTGGCGCTGATGACGCAGCCGGCCTTGCAGTTGCCGACGGCCTGGCAGCAAATGAGACGGCTCTGGCGCAGTCATCGCGAAACGCGAGCGATGCCACCGGATTGTTGCAGACTGCTGATGGCGCGTTGTCGCAGGTGACCACCTTGCTGAACCGCGCGGTTACTCTGGCCACACAGGCGGCGAACAGCACACTCACCAGCAGCCAGATCTCTTCGGCCAATCAGGAGTACCAGAACATTCTGACGCAGATCAACAACATTGGCGCGAAGACGAACTACAACGGTTCTGGCGTCTTCAGCGGTACAGCCAAGACGTTCTTCGTGTCAGACGGAACACTGGCGGGCTCCACCACGTACAGTGACACCGTAGGCGTGCTCACCAGCGCCAGCATCGGCACCAGCGCGGCGGTTGCGAGCACTGCCTCCGTCAGCTTGACGGCGGCCACCTCGTCGTCCAGCAGCGTTGCATCCCACACGACGCTTACACTCGGCGGCACCACACACACGGCATCCGGCACTCTGAGCATTGCAGTGGGCTCCGGCTCGGCGCACTCCATTACAGTTGCAGCGGGTACTTCGCTGTCGGCACTCGCGGCGCAGATCAATGGTGATTCCACCTATTCCACGGCGAGCGTCACGGCTGCCTACAACAGCGGCACAGGTGTACTGACCATCACCGGACCCACCGCAGCAAGCAGCGATCTCGTGACAACTGGAACTGCACTGACCGACACAACGCCGGCCACAGGCGCAGGCGCAGGCGTCGATTTCACGGCTGCAGGTGTTGCCAGCCTGAGCGGGTCTTCGGCGCAGAACGTGCTGAACGCGCTCACCACTGCCATCGGTGACGTCGCCTACCAGCGCGGCACTATTGGCGCAAACATCAACCAGCTCTCGTCAGCACAGTCTGTTGCTTCAAACGAGCAAACGAACCTGACAGCGGCCGAAGATAGCATCCGTGCTACGGACTATGGTCAAGCAGCCTCAAACTTATCGAAGTATCAGGTGCTGAGCCAGACCGGCATCAGCGCCCTTGCCCAGGCAAACAGTGTGCAGCAGGAAGTAACCAAGCTGCTCCAGTAGGGCCTTGCGGTGCCTCGGCGCGGGCAGATCTCCATCTGCCCGCGCTTTCTTACGCCAGACTAATTTCCTTAGGAATTACTGGGCTGCAAAGTTGCAACAGCAGCATTCATCAGAGAGGCGCACCATGGCTGTTGTGGGCATCAGCTTCGGATCGGCCACAGGTGGCACAGGGTTCGATGTATCGACAGCCGTTTCGAGCATCATGGCCAACATGCGCCTGCCCGAGACCGCCTGGGCGACTAGAAATACCGTGTTACAGGCGCAGGACGCGGCACTCAGCTCTCTCGGATCGAACCTCTCGTCTTTCTCTTCCGCGCTCAGTTCACTTACAGCTTTCGACGGTGTCTTCGCGCAGAAAGAAGGCGCGACCAGTAACCCGTCGGCCGTTGAACTTACGGGCGCCACAAGCGATGCGGCTGCCGGTGTGCACACGCTCACCGTGCAGCAGCTTGCAACTACGAGCGCCCAGCATTCCTCGGCTGTAGCAGCCGGTTTGGCGCTGAACGGAACCTTCACGTTCCAGGTGGGGGGCGAAGCAGAACACTCGATCACACTTACTGCATTGAACAACTCGGTAGCGGGACTCGCGGCGGCCATCAACAACCTGGACTCGGGCATCACCGCTTCTGTGGTCAGTGACAGTGCGGGTTCGCACCTGTCACTCGTAAGCAGCAGCAGCGGTGCCGCGCATGAAATCACTTCTGACAGCAGCGCGCTTGTTGATGGCGACGGAAGAGCGGTTAGCTTCACAGAAACACAGGCCGGCTCTGATGCTGCGTTCACTTTGGACGGCATCGCTCTTACCAGCGCATCGAACACCGTCTCCGGCGCACTTACCGGCGTCACATTCCAGTTGTTGAGTGCAGTCAGCAGTGGCGTCACTCTGCAGATTGCAAACAGTACCTCCAACATCTCGAGCGCTCTGTCGAGCTTTGTTTCCGCGTACAACAATCTCTCGTCGGCTCTGTCCGTGCAGGAAAGCAAGGATGCGTCCGGGGATGCGGAGCCGCTGTACGGCGATCAGACACTCTCGCTCATGCAAGCCCAGATCTCAACCGCTCTGGCCTTCGTCACTGGAAACACCGGCCGCACCAGCAACCTTGCGCAACTGGGCATCAGCGTCAGCACCAGCGGACAGCTTCAATTGGACAATCAGGCTTTTTCGCAAGCTCTCTCGAGCAACTTCGCGGGCGTCACCAACTTCTTCCAGAATGCGGGTGATTTCGGACAGAACCTCACTACGGCAATCGATCAGCTAGGTACCTCCGGGAACGGAGCGCTGGCGTTGCGCTCGAGCCAGAACAGTGCAGAAGAGCAGACGCTCGCAGACAACAAGACCAATCTCGAAGCAAGGCTGACGGTGTATCAGGCAAGCCTCACAAGCAAGCTGAACACGGCCAACGCAATTCTCCAGGCCATCCCACAACAACTGGAAGAAACGAAACAAATCTACGCCGCAATCACGGGCTACAGCAGCAGCAGGTAGAGGGCTGCGGAGGTATTTAGGATGACTTATCAGGAGCAGGCACTTGCAGGCGCCACCGGTGTTGACCTTATCGTTTCACTCTACGATGGCTGGATTCGCTTTCTCTACCGTGCTGTGGCCGCTACGGAAGCAGACGATGCCGTTGAGCGGCGGTATGCTGTGAAGCGTTCGCTCGACATCCTTATGTATCTGGAGGCGCGCCTGCGTCCTGACATTGGCGGGTCACCGGCCTTGGCCCTTTCAGACTTCTATGCGGCCATGTTCACGATGACCCTGGAAGCTTCTGCGGCAGCATCCAGTAGAGATTTACTGGAGGTCATTGCCTGCGTCCGCAACGTGAAGGATGCCTGGGTGCTGGTAGCACGGGACCCCGAAGCCAACCGCGTTCTACCGCGCGAACTGCGCACCCGGTTAGAACAGACGAACTCTACTACTGACATTCCGAAACTGAAATATACTCCTTCGCCGGCGTCCATGCAGTGGACAGCCTGACCCTTGTGTATTGACAGGGTGAAAAGACCCGCGGCACTCAAGGAGAGTCCGGCTGCATGTATGCCTAGGGAATGACCTAGGTTCTTTGGAATGAACAGATAGAGAAATCTCCAGGTAACTCTCGAGCGCCGGAATGCGTCTATAGTTCGTGGACATGGGAATGCTGCATCCAAGGCTCTCCTGCGGAGGTTCCATTGAGCAAAATGCTTAGTTCCTGGAAAGAGATAGCTCACTTCTTTGGCAAAGGTGTCCGTACCGTCCAGAGATGGGAGAAGACACTCGATCTACCAATTCACCGTCCGGCCGGTGCGCCCAGCAATGTGGTGCTTGCTCGAACAAGCGATCTTGAAGAGTGGATGCACAGAGGCCCGGTTGCTCGGGCAGTCGCTCAGGAGGAGGCTGTCAGCACTCCTGCTGGCGCGTTGAACTCGTACATCGATGCTCTTGAAGGTGAGATCCTTGAACTCGCCGGGGCCACGGGCAATCGTGGACCGGTAAGCGCCGCCAGCGGAAGCGCTGAAGAGCGGCTTTCGCACATGACCAACTTGATTTCTCAAATCCGGCACTCTGTTCCACCCATTCAGACAGTACGCGCTGCGTGAGGAGAACAAAGCTTGCAAGTACCCTGCCCGAGCGGCAGGGTTTTTGTTTGCGGTGGAACTAGGATGAGAGCAGGCGCCGCGAGCGTCTTTGAGAGGCACTGAAACAATGGCGTACCGAAACCTGCGTGAGTGGATCGCGAAGCTGGATAGCGTCGGCGAACTGAAGCGCATTCGTATGGAAGTAGACCTTGAACTTGAAATGGCGGAGATCGCCGATAGGACGGCGAAGATATCGCTCGGCAGTGCTGCTGCGGGCGGACCGGCGTTGCTGTTCGAGAAGGTGAAGGGGCATCCGGGCGCGCGCGTGCTCATGAATCAGTTCGGCAGTGAACGCCGCATGCAGCTGGCGTTAGAGGTTGATTCGCTCGATCGCATTGCCGGTCGCATCGAGACACTGCTGAAGCCACAGATGCCCTCTGGCCTGATCGACAAGCTGAAATTGCTGCCCATGCTGGCTGAGATTGGTTCGTACTTTCCCAAGGTGATCGAAAAGCGGCAGGCACCGTGCAAGGAAGTGGTGCACACCGGCCGCGACATCAAGCTGTCTGAAATCCCGGTGCTGAAGACGTGGCCGGGCGACGCAGGCAAATTCATCACGCTGCCGCTTGTAGTCACGCGCGATCCGAAGAGCGGCAAACGCAATGTTGGCATGTACCGCATGCAGGTATACGACGATCGCACGACAGGGATGCATTGGCAGCGACAGAAGAACGCAGCGGAACACTTGCGCGATCGGCTGCGCGCTTCTTCGGCGACGGCTGCGGAGCGTGTGAACCTGATGGCGATCACAGGTGGTGGAACGGGCGCTGCAGGGCAGGAAGCGAGCAGTCTTCCGGGCGTAGCGCTCTCACGCATACGGGGTGAGCGCATGGAGGTGGCGGTTGCCATCGGCACGGATCCGGCGATGACCTTTTCCGCGGTCGTGCCGGCACCGCCAGAGATTGAGGAGTACCTGATCGCTGGATTCCTGCGGCAGGCACCTGTGGAACTGGTTAAATGCGAGACCAACTCGTTGGAGGTGCCCGCCCATGCTGAGTACATTCTCGAGGGCTACGTTGAGATCGGTGAGCTTCGTATGGAAGGCCCGTTCGGCGATCACACCGGGTTCTACACCATGGCGGAAGAGTACCCCGTCTTCCATCTGACCGCGATCACGCACCGCAAGAACCCAATCTATTCCGCAACAGTGGTAGGAAAGCCGCCCATGGAAGACGCATGGCTTGCGAAGTCAATCGAGCGCATCTTCCTGCCGCTTATGCGCCTGACCCTGCCTGAAATCGTGGACATCAACCTGCCGCCGGAGGGCGTCGCCCACAACCTGATGCTGGTATCCATCCGCAAGAGCTACGCCGGGCATGCCCGCAAAGTGATGAACGGCATTTGGGCCTTGGGGCAGGCCATGTTCACCAAGTGCATTGTGGTGGTGGACGAAGATTGCGACGTGCAGAACGTGGGTGAAGTGGTCCTGCGCGTGTCAAACAACATCGATCCGGAGCGCGACATTCAGTTCACGTTTGGTCCAGTGGATTCTCTGGATCATGCTTCCCGCCTACCAAACTTTGGCTCGAAGATGGGCATTGACGCAACGCGGAAGTGGCCTGCGGAAGGCTTCACGCGTCCCTGGCCGGAAATGCTCACCATGCCAGTCGAGGTAAAAGCCAGGGTGGACACAATGTGGTCGAAGTTGGGGATTGGCTAGTCGGCGCTGACAGCCTTTACGGTGAGTGACTGTAGGTTTCGTGCCCATCGTGCCGGCTTCTTGTCTTCCGTGAGGATGAGCTTGTACGCGCCGTCCGCGGCGATTGGGGCACCGTCCTGCGTGTCTGCGACGATAGCCTGGCCGCTGCGGCACTCCGGGTTTGTGTCACACGCGGTGAGCACGACGTGGAAGTTGTCCGTCGCGCCGGCGACCACTACCTGCATATTCGGAGACACACTCTTGCCGGAGCCAGCCGGCGCAGGCACCATCGCCAGCAGGTCTTTGACCGGAACACCGCTGTAGCTCTCGTCCTTGTTGGTGTGCGCGTTGTGCACCTGGACTGCCGTGTGCGGGAGCGCCTTGAACTCGTCCGGCGAGACGGTGCGTGACGCTCCGCCCAGTCCAGTAATGGTCAACGACGTGGAGCGTGCGGCTGGAGTCCGATGAGCCGCCATGTCGCCTTGCGCATGCGCGTTGGCGTTTGGCAGGGTGATAAGCGCGAGCAGCATAACGCAAGGCGTAAAAGGCTTCATCGGGGCGCTCCAAAGACGTTGCCGGTCTGGTTGTTCCGCACGCACCGTGTGTAGTTGTAGAGGAAGGTGTCCCGCATGCGCGCGTACTCTTCCAGCGTCTTGAAACGGCGCTTTGCCGGATCCGCGTTCAGGAAGTATACCGTCGCTGCAATATGCGTCTGATCGTCAATCAACTGGTAGATGCCGAGCGTGCTGCCCTGGAACTCTTTGCGGTCCAGGCCCGCAACCGCAAAGCCGCTCTGCGTGGGCTTGCGCGTGGTGTTTCGAGCCACGCCCTTGTCGGAGGCCACGATGTCGGCGAAATCATCCAGCAGAAGTTTGCGATTGGCCGCGAAGCTCTCGGCCGAGAGTTCTTCCACCTTAACGTTCACGTAGGGCGTACCCTCATAACCGAAAACGACGCGTTGTCCGGCGACGAGCGGGATTTTGCCAGACTTCCCGTGAATCTGCACCGGGCGGTCATGCACATCCGCGGGCATGGGTCCGGTGTCCAACACCTGCAATCCATCAGGAAAGGAACACGATTCGTAGGCGCGGATTTCAGGTCGTTGCTGCGCCATCGCAACAGCCGGGAGCAATGCACATGCCAGCAAAACACCGACAGAAGTGGGGCGGTTCATGCCTGAACGGTACGCGAACAGCGTCGTATACTCAAGGGTATGTCAGTCGTCAAAAACATCACCGGCATTGCCAAAGGTATGAGCATTACCTTCAAGGAGATGCTGCAGCCGTCCGAGGTAGAGAACTACCCGGATGGGCCGGGGCCGATGCGTGGTGCCATCTTTCAGGACCGCTTTCGCGGTAAGCACCAGTTGCAGCGTGATGAGAACGGCCTGGAGAAGTGCGTCGCCTGTTTTCTTTGTGCGGCAGCCTGCCCATCCAACTGCATCTACATTGAGGCTGCAGAGAACACGGAAGAACAGCGCATCTCGTCAGCTGAGCGTTATGCCAAGGTTTACAACATCGACTACAACCGGTGCATTTTTTGCGGCTACTGCGTGGAAGCGTGCCCGACGGACGCGATCACCCATGGCCACGGCTTTGAACTTGCGAGCCTGAACGCGACCAATCTGGTGATGCGCAAAGAAGATCTTTTGGTTGAAAAGTCCACTGTTCCAACCATGCCACACTCAGCGCAGGACCGGGTTGACGTGCTTTCTTAGCACTGTGCGTGATCCCAGCAACTCGCCACTTACTCGAGGTAGCTTTAGGTATGAATGAGCTCATCTGATTTGTTGGAAAGCCCTGCTACCCCAACCGCCGGGGCCGCGTTCGATCGTCGCAATCCATTGTTTGAAGCAAGCTCGCTGTCGTGGAATGCTCCGCCGTTTGACAAGATTGTGGATGCTCACTACATGCCCGCCTTCCTGGCCGGTATGGCAGCGCAGCTTGAAGAAGTCGACACCATCGCGAACAACCCGGCTCCCGCTACATTTGCGAACACCCTGATCGAGCTGGAAAAAAGCGGAGCACTGCTCAACCGCGTAGCGAACGCGTTCTTCGCCGTGGCCGGTGCGCACACCAACGATACTCTGCAGCAGTTGCAGCAGGATGTCGCGCCCCTGCTTTCTGCGCACGGTGACTCAATCCATCTGAACGGGCTTCTGTTTGAACGGGTACAGCAGGTGTACCTGCAGCGTGACACGCTCGAGCTCGATGCTGAGTCACGCAGGCTGCTTGAACTGACTTACGACGGCTTCGTCAAGTCCGGTGCGCTGCTGCCCGACAACGAGAAGCAGCAACTCAGCGCGCTGAACATGGAGCAGGCCACACTGCAGGCGAAGTTCCAGAACTCGATCCTGGCAGCCATGAAGCAAGGCGGGCTGAACGTTCTTACACGACAAGAACTGGACGGCCTGACCGACGAAGAAATCCAGGCAGCTTCTGTCGCAGCCAGCAGCCGCGGCATGCAGGGCTTCTACTTGTCGCTGCAGAACACGACGCAGCAGCCTGCACTGGCGTCTTTGCGCCGCCGTGATACGCGCCGTGCACTTTGGCAGGCCTCACTTCAGCGGGCAGAGCGCGGCAATGATCACGACACGCGCGAACTGGTTGCGCGCATCGCGCAACTGCGGTCGCAACGGGCAGCGATGCTGGGCTTCACGAACTACGCATCCTGGAAGCTCTCAGACCAGATGGCGCGCGACCCCAAGGCTGTTACGGCATTTCTCGATAAGCTGATGCCCGCCGCACTTGCCGGGGTGGACAGGGAAGCGGCCGCCATGCAGCGCCTGCTGGACGAGGAAGGTGATGGCTCAAAATTGGAGCCCTCAGACTGGGCCTTCTACACGGAGCGTGTTCGCCAGCGCGAGTTTGCCCTGAGCGAAGACGAGGTCAAGGCATACTTCGAGCTCAACCGCGTGTTTGAGGATGGCGTGCTATTCGCGTCCACGGAGCTCTACGGAATCACGTTTGCCAGGCGGCAAGACTTGCCTGTGTGGCACCCGGACGTGGTTGTGTACGAGGTGCAGAACGAGGACGGCTCACACCTGGCGCTGCTGTACTGCGATTTCTTCCGCAGAGACACCAAGCGCGGTGGCGCATGGATGACTTCGCTGGTGCAGCAATCCAGGCTGCTCGGCATGGCGCCCATCGTTTGCAATATCTGCAACTACACAAAGCCTGCGGAAGGATCGCCCGCACTGCTCGACTCGGATGAAGTGCAGACGCTCTTCCACGAGTTTGGGCACGCACTCCATGGGCTGTTTTCGCAGGCTACGTATCCCAGCCTTTCGGGTACGCACGTGCCCCGAGACTTCGTCGAGTTCCCATCGCAGTTCAATGAGCACTGGGCCAGCTACCCTGCAGTGTTCGAGAACTATGCCCGGCACTGGAAGACGGGTGAGGTGATGCCAGCAGATCTCCAGCAAAAGCTGCGCGCGACGAAGAACTTCAACGGCGGCCACGCGCTGACTGAGGTCTTGGCAGCCGCGGAACTCGATATGCAATGGCATACGCTTCCAGCGGATGCAGCCGTTGAGGATGTTGTAGCGTTCGAGCAGACCGCACTGCAACGTGCGGGTGTTGCGGTGCCGCTGGTGCCTCCGCGTTACCGTTCCACGTACTTCTCGCACAGCATCGGCGGCGGGTACGCTGCAGGGTACTACGCCTATCTTTGGGCGGAAATGCTGGACAGCGATGCGTATGAATGGTTCAAGAGCCACGGCGGCCTGACACGTGCAAACGGCGATCGCCTTCGCGAGTTCGTGCTGTCTCGCGGGAACACGGGGGATCCAGCAGAACTGTATCGCGAGTGGGCCGGACGCGATCCCGGGATCGGACCCATGCTGCAGCAGCGTGGCATTCCGGACTCTGCTGTTATTGCCTAACCACGTGCGCGTGTGGCCGGATCGTCCTCTGGGTCATAGTTGAGGTTCGGACCAAGCCAGCGTTCCACATCGTGCAGCGTCATGCCTTTGCGTGCCTGGTAGTCCTGCACCTGGTCGCGTCCGATTTTGCCCAGGCTGAAGAAGCGTGACTCCGGGTGCGCGAAGTAAATGCCACTCACGCTGGAGCCGGGCCACATGGCGTAGGACTCGGTGATCACCATGCCGGTGTTCTCCTGCACATTCAACAGCTTCCAAATGGTGCCCTTTTCGGTGTGGTCCGGGCACGCAGGGTAGCCAGGTGCGGGACGGATGCCGCGGTACTTTTCGGCGATCATCTCACCCGTTGTGAGGTTTTCGGTGCGTCCGTAACCCCATGCATCGCGCACCTGTTTGTGCAGGTACTCCGCAAATGCTTCCGCAAGGCGGTCGGCAACGGCCTCGGCCATGATGGCGCTGTAATCATCGTGCTGCGCCCGGAACCCGTCTGTGACTTCCTTTAGTCCGATGCCGGTGGTGATGGCGAACGCGCCGATTGAGTCGGGCAGGCCTGTCTCCTTGGGCGCGATGAAGTCTGCCAGCGAACGGCAGGGCTCGGAACCCTCTCGGTTGGCCTGCTGCCGAAGGAAGTGGAAGCGGTCCAGCACCTGATCCCGATTGGCATCGACATACAATTCCACGTCGTCGCCGATTGCGTTTGCCGGGAACAGGCCGTACACGCCATGAGCCGTGAGCAGGCTCTCGTTCACAATGCGGTCGAGCATTGTGCTGGCATCCGCGTAGAGCTGGTGAGCCTGTTCGCCTTGCCGAGCGTCGTCCAGGATGCGTGGGTACAATCCCTTCAGACCCCACGTGTGGAAGAAGGGTGACCAGTCAATGTACTCCCGCAGTGCGGCGAGCGAAACGTCGCGCAGTACATGGATGCCGAAGGTCTCAGGCTGCGCAATATCTTCAGCACGCCAGTGGATCGGCGTCCTTCGTGCCCTGGCTGTTTCGATCGGCGTGGTGCTCTGCTTCGGAGCCAGGTGCGCCTGACGCACGGCCTCGTACTCTGCCTGGTGCTGTGTCACGAACGCGTTACGGTTCTCCTCGCTCAGCAGGCTGGTGGTCACGGGTACAGCGCGGCTGGCGTCCGTCACGTGGACGACCGGACCGCTGTAGTGTGGAGCGATCTTGATGGCGGTATGTGCGCGGCTGGTGGTGGCACCGCCGATTAAGAGCGGGATGGTATAGCCCTGCCGCTGCATTTCACGTGCAACGTGGACCATTTCGTCGAGTGACGGTGTGATAAGTCCGCTTAGTCCGATGACGTCGGCGTTTTCAGCCTTGGCGCGCTCCAGTATCTTTTCTGCGGGCACCATCACGCCCATATCGATCACTTCGTAGTTGTTGCAGGCCAGCACGACTCCAACGATGTTCTTGCCAATGTCATGAACGTCGCCCTTCACGGTCGCGAGAACGATCTTGCCCTGCGCGCGAACCACCTGGCCTGACGCTGCCATCGCAGCTTTCTCTTCCTCCATGAACGGGGTCAGGTAGGCGACCGCTTTCTTCATCACGCGTGCGGACTTGACCACTTGCGGCAAAAACATTTTGCCAGCGCCGAAAAGGTCTCCGACCACCCCCATGCCGTCCATCAGAGGGCCTTCGATCACCAGCAGCGGCCGTCCCAGCTTCTCGCGGGCCTCCGCGGTATCGGCATCAATGTAGGCATCGATGCCTTTCACGAGCGAGTAGGAAAGGCGCTCTTCCACCGTGCCGGCGCGCCATTCTTCCTGCTTCTTCTCCTCGCGGTTCGCTGATCGAGAGGATTGCGCTTTGAGCTGCTCGCCACGGTCTACCAATCGCTCGGTCGCGTCCGGCCGCCGGTTTAGCAGCACGTCTTCCACCAGCACCTTCAGCTCGGGCTCGATATCCTCGTACACCTCCAGCATGCCCGCATTCACGATGCCCATGTCCATACCGGCTGCAATAGCATGGAACAGAAAGGCGGAGTGCATGGCTTCGCGAACCTTGTTATTGCCGCGAAAGCTGAAGGAGATGTTCGAGACGCCTCCGCTCACCTTGGCGTGCGGCAGGTTCGCTTTGATCCATCGGGTTGCGTTGATGAAGTCGAGCGCGTAGTTGTTGTGCTCCTCCATACCGGTGGCAACGGTGAGGATGTTGGGGTCGAAGATGATGTCTTCCGGAGCGAAGCCGACTGCATGCACGAGTAGCCTGTACGCGCGCTCGCAGATGCGGATCTTGTCGTCATAAGTGGCAGCTTGGCCCTGTTCGTCGAAGGCCATCACGACCACGGCAGCGCCATACTTCAGCACGCGCCGTGCGTTCTCCAGGAACTTATCCTCGCCTTCCTTCAGCGAGATCGAGTTGACGATGCCCTTACCCTGCAGGCACTTCAGTCCCGCCTCAATGACCTCCCACTTGGAGGAGTCCACCATCCATGGCACCTTTGCCACTTCCGGTTCGCTGGCCAGCAATTGCAGGTAACGTGTCATGGCGGCCACGCCGTCGATCATGCCCTCGTCCATGCAGACGTCGATGACATTGGCACCGTTCTCCACCTGCTGGCGCGCCACGCTGACCGCTTCTTCGTACTTGCCTTGCTTGATGAGCTTGGCGAATTTCGGCGAGCCCGCCACGTTGGTGCGCTCGCCCAGCATCACGAAGACGCCTGGCTGCTGAGTAAACGGTTGCGAGCCGGACAGGCGCAGCGGTTTGAACACAGGTTGGCTTTGGTTCTCTGTCACGCTGCGGCCCAATCCAGTGCACGCGGTGTCTGCTGCCCCACAGCCTGCGCAATGGCGGCGATGTGTTCCGGCGTGTTGCCGCAACAGCCGCCTGCAATGTTTATGAGGCCGCCCTTCGCGAAGTCTCCGAGGTACCGGGCCATGTCATCTGGCTCCAGGTCGAAGCCGGTAGGTGAGAGCGGATTAGGCAGGCCAGCATTGGGATAGCACGAGATGGCTACGTTCGCCTTCTGCGAGAGCTCCGCAAGAAACGGATACATCAGATCCGGTCCAAGCGAACAGTTCAAGCCGATCGAGAGCGGCCTTACGTGCCGCATGGCATTCCAGAACGCCTCGATCGTCTGAGCCGAGATCATGGTCTCGCCACCGCGTCCAACCGCCGCTGAAATCATCACCGGAAGCTCACGGCCGGTCTCGTCGAAGACCTCGCGGATGGCCACCAGTGCTGCCTTTGCATTCAGCGAATCGAAGATGGTCTCCACCAGCAGCAGATCGCTGCCACCAGCCAGCAGCGCGCGGATTTGATGCGCGTATGCCTCTCGCACCTGGTCGAACGTGACCACGCGGAAGCCGGGGTCATCCGCATCCGGAGAGTTCGAGAGTGAGACCGTCAGCGGTCCGATCGCACCGGCAACAAAGCGCTGCCGCCCGGTGTCTGATCCGACTTTGTCCGCCCACTCGCGGCACTGCCGGGCAGAGGTTTCGTTGATCTCCCAGGCAAGGTCATTCAGGAAGTTGTCCTCCAGGATTTCCTGGTAAAACGCGGGGTCTTTTCGTCCGCCGTGCTCGCGTGGGTCTTTTTTGAAGAACTCACTCTGCGCGATTCCCGTGGCGCTGAACGTGTTGGTTTCAACGATGTCCGCGCCAGCCTCGAAAAAGCGCCGGTGAATGTCACAAATCATGCCCGGCTGGGTCAGCGAGAACAGGTCCCCATTGTTCAGCAGGTCTTTGGGTGCGTCACGAAAACGGTCACCGCGCATGTCTGCTTCCGTCATGCCATACGTGCGGATGGTTGTGCCCATCGCTCCATCGATTACGGCGATGCGGTTCTCAAGAACTGTTTCCAGAGCATGCTTTTGTTGTGTCTTCATAGGTCAGGGAGCATAAAGCGCCATGCAACAAATTGGATGATAGTGGATTTGTAACGAAGCACTTTCATGCAGCGCAGAGAGGCGCGACGCTTGGACCTCGCGCGTCTTCTGTTCGATGAGGCGCCCGCATCGTACTGATGACGGTGTTTTCAGGAGATAAGCATGGCAGCCAAGAAGAGTGCGGGCAGCGCATCTGCAAAGCCGGCGAAGAAAGCGGCCAAGAAATCAGTGGCTAAGAAAGCCGTGAAAACGGCGGCCAGGAAGCGCACTGCCACCCAGAAGTACACGGATCCGGATCTGCGCGACCGCATCAAGGCAGAGGTCACCGCGGGCGACAAAGGCGGTAACCCGGGCCAGTGGAGCGCCCGAAAGGCTCAGCTTGTGGCGCACGAATACGAAGCTGAAGGTGGTGGCTATAAGGGTGGCCGAGACGAGGCGCAGGAAAGCTTGAAAGGTTGGGGCGACGAAAACTGGACCACCAAGGACGGCGAGCCAGCCAAGCAGGACGACGGGATGCATCGCTACCTGCCGGAGAGCGCCTGGGACAAGCTTTCGCCCGCGGAGAAAGCAGCTACGGACAAGAAGAAGCTCGAAGGCGACCACAGTGGTAAGCAATTCGTAGCCAACACGCCGGCTGCAAAGCGTGCGCGCAAGCAGGCGGCCAAGTAGACGGATGATATTGCGCTGCACCGGAGCGCATGCTAAAACAGAGCATCAGCCTTGTAGCAGTTTGCTGCGGGGTATGAGTTTCATGAAGAGTGGCTGAGGGACGAGCCCTGCGACGCCACGACAACCGGACGAAGTCTGTACCGGTGTCACCTCTCTCCTGATTGGGTTTGATCGGGGAACATGAGATTCGGGATACTGCACCACGCACGCTGTGGATTACGCTGTATGACCGTCTAATCAGACTTCCTTCTCGCGTGGCGCTTGATGCCACCGTGCCTTCAGCAGAGCGTCGCGTGCTGTTCCTGCTTCCACCACAGGAAGAAGGTATCCCATGGCGTCTGCTTCGTCTGCGTGTACACCGTACGAACTCTATTCAAAAGAATCGGGCAAGAGCTACGGCAATCAGCCGCTGTCCATCTGCGATGAGTCGTTTACGCCACTTGAGGTGCGTTACGACCTGGAGGCGGCGCGAAGCATCTTCACGCGCAAGCTGATTGAAGCAGGCCCGGACAACATGTGGCGGTACCGTTCGCTGCTGCCCATCCCGGAAGGCTTCGAGCCGGATTTGCCAGTTGGTTTTACCCCGCTCATCCGCGCAAAGAACCTGGGCAAGCGGCTCGGCTCCACGAACCTCTACGTCAAGAATGATGCGGTCTGCTTTCCGACGCTGTCGTTCAAGGACCGTGTCGTCGCGGTCGCGCTGGCGAACGCGCGCGCCTTTGGCTTCGATGTGGTGGGCTGCTCCTCCACTGGTAATCTGGCGAACTCTGTAGCGGCGCAATCCGCTAGGCTCGGGCTGAAGGCGTGCATCCTCGTGCCAGCTGACCTGGAACCCGCCAAGATCCTGAATACGCTCATCTATGGTGCGAGGCTCGTACGCATCGACGGCAACTACGATCATGTGAACCGCTTGTGCTCGTTGATTGCAGACCAGTACAACTGGGGTTTCGTGAATGTGAACCTCCGGCCCTACTACGCGGAAGGCTCCAAATCGGTGGGCTATGAGATCGCCGAACAACTTGGATGGCGCTTGCCTGACAACGTCGTTGTCCCGATGGCGGGGGGATCACTGATCCGCAAGATCAAGAAGGCTTTTGATGAGTTGATCTACCTGGGTCTGGTTGAGAACAAGCATGTCCGCTTCTTCGGAGCGCAGGCTACCGGCTGCTCACCCATTGTGCAGGCCGTGAAGAACAACACCGAAACAATCACACCGCAGCGTCCCAACACAATTGCCCGATCGCTCGCCATCGGCAACCCTGCCGACGGCCCGTTTGCGTCTCGCATGATCCGGGAGACCGGCGGCTGGGCGGAAGACGTGTCCGATGTCGAGGTCGTCTCTGGTATCCAGGAGCTTGCCGAAACCGAAGGCGTCTTCACAGAGACTGCTGGCGGCGTCACGACTGCGGTGGCTGCCCGCCTGATTGCTCAGGGTCGCATCGCTGCGGACGAGACGACTGTCCTCTGCGTTACCGGGAACGGCCTGAAAACGACGGACTGCATCAGCGACCGCTTTGCCCTGGGCCGCGCCGTGCGTCCACGCTTAGCAGATTTCGAAGAATACATCAACGAGCTGGACGGCATTGCTGCAGAGCCCGAGCTAGCCCTTGCTGAAGGAGACTGATTTGTCCATCCGAGTTATGTTGCCTGCCGCGTTCGCGCGGCACACCGCCGGTACCAAGCAGGTGCAGTCCGAAGCCAACGACCTGCCGTCGCTGGTTGACGACCTTGGTGTGAAGTTCCCGGAACTCGGCTCGCACATCCGGGATACCGACGGTACCCTGCGGAAATTCATCAACGTTTACGTCAACGACGAAGACATTCGCTTCTTAGGCGGGGATACCTATCGATTTCAGGACCGTGACGAGGTGATGTTCATTCCGTCGATCGCAGGCGGAACGCAGTAGTTCCGCTGAGATGCTTGAGGACAGATTTACAGAGCACTCCGGACAACTTGGGTGTCTGCCGCTCCCCTCTATGTTCACGTGCCAGCGTAAGCAGGCACCATAGAGGAGATCTCATGTTTCTTGCAATCGCCGGTGTTCTGTTCCTGCTTTGGCTCGTGGGTGAAATCTTTACCCATGGAGCGAGCTTGGCTATTCACATTCTCGCCATCGTTTGGGTTATCTCACTCATCGGCCACTTTATTGGCGGGAGAAAATCGTAGAAGCAAGGGGCCGGGCCATCACCGGCCCTCTTTCCTGCTCCTACTGCCTTGCTTCTGTGCCTGGCACTCGAATCGCATGCGGTGGCGGCATGATCTTAGCCAACACCTCCGGCGTTTCCTCCTCGAGGCGCGGCAGTGCGCCCTCCAGTGCAATCTTCAACACTTCATCCATCTCTGCTACAAAGTGCAGCCTCATCTCGTCCTTGATGAGTTGCGGCAGCTCAGCAAAGTCACGCTCGTTTTCCTTCGGCATGACGGCCTCGCGGATGCCAGCACGATGAGCAGCCAACAGCTTTTCCTTGAGCCCGCCGATCGGTAGTACCTTGCCACGCAGTGTCACTTCGCCCGTCATCGCGATGTCTCGACGAACTGGAATCTGTGTAAGCGCACTGGTCAGCGCGGTTGCCAGGGTAATGCCGGCAGAAGGGCCGTCCTTGGGGATCGCACCTTCAGGAACGTGCACGTGGATGTCGATGTTGCGATAGAAATCCTTTGGCAATCCGAGGTGATGCGAACGCGAGCGCACATAGCTTAGGGCTGCCTGGGCGGACTCCGTCATCACATCGCCGAGCTGGCCTGTGGTCGTCAGCTTGCCTTTTCCATCCAGCACTTGAACCTCGGTTTGCAGGATGCTGCCGCCCACCTCGGTCCACGCCAGGCCTGTGACAAGGCCGACTTCTGACTTCTCCTGAACGACAGAGTCACGAAACTTCTGCGCTCCCAGGAAGTCGGGTAGGTTTGTGCTGTTGACTACTTCCTTTTGATGTTTGGTGCCGAGCTTGACGACGCGGCGAGCTATCTTGCGACAGACGTTCCCGATCTCCCGCTCAAGGTTGCGCACGCCGGCTTCGCGTGTGTAGGCGCGAATAAGCTCTTTCAAGCCGTCATCTGTCAGCTCGAAGTTCTCCTCGGTGAGACCGGTTCCTTCACGTTGCTTTTTCACGAGGTACTGCTTTGCGATCTCCAGCTTTTCGACCTCGGTATAGCCGTGGAGCCGCAGGATTTCCATTCGGTCCTGAAGCGGACCGGGAATGGTGTGAAGCACGTTGGCGGTGGCGATGAAGAGCACCTGCGAGAGGTCATAGTCCACGTCGAGATAGTGATCCTGAAACGTTGAGTTCTGTTCGGGATCAAGCACCTCCAGCAGCGCCGAAGCAGGATCGCCACGGAAGTCTGAAGCCATCTTGTCGATCTCGTCCAGCATGATGACCGGATTTTTTGTACCGGCCTTCTTCATGCTCTGAATGATCTGACCGGGCAGGGAACCGATGTAAGTCCTGCGATGTCCGCGGATCTCCGCCTCGTCACGCACACCCCCTAGCGAGAGCCGCACAAACTTGCGGCCTGTCGCTTTCGCGATCGACATACCAAGGGAGGTCTTGCCGACTCCCGGAGGTCCGACGAAACAAATGATGGAACCCTTGGGATTCTTGACAAGCTGGCGGACCGCAAGGAATTCCAGTATGCGGTCTTTGATCTTTGGCAAACCGTAATGATCTTCGTTCAGGGTCTTTTCAGCATGCTCAATGCTGCGAATGTCCTTTGACCTTTTCTTCCATGGCACCGCGAGAAGCCAATCGAGGTAATTTCTCGAAACAGTCGCCTCTGCAGACATGGGTGGCATGGCTTCCAGCTTCTTGAGCTCCTGGATGGCCTTGTCGAAGACTTCCTTGGGCATGCCTGCCGCTTCGATCTTCTTCTTGAGGTCGTCCCACTCGCTTTTTTCGCCGCGGCCAAGCTCTTTCTGTATCGCCTTGATCTTTTCGTTCAGGTAATACTCTTTTTGCGCGCGTTCCATCTGCCGCTTCACGCGCGACTGCACGGTACGGTCCACATTCAGCTTCTCAATCGCGATGTCGAGCACGTCCGCGATACGAGTCAGGCGTTCGCCCGGATCGAAGATGTCAAGAAGCTCCTGCTTTTCTTCAATGGAAAGCTGAAGGTTCGCTGCGATCACATCCGCAAGCTTTGTAGGTTCGTCTGTGCGGACGCTTGCTGCCACCGTTTCGTAATTGAGCGACTGCTGAAGCTTCAGGTGCTGTTCAAACCGGCTCTGAACAAGCTGCATCAACTGTTCGATATGCGGCGTGACGACCAGTTCGGTCTTACCGGTGCGCACGGTGGCAACAAAGAAGCCGTCATCGTCGTTCAACTCCAGGGTGCGCGCCCGCTCCACCCCTTCCACAAGAACCTTGATGTTGCCGTCAGGCATCTTGACGCTTTGAACGATGTTTCCAATCGTGCCTGTCTCGAAGATATCGTCGCCGTTTGGTTCGTCAACACTAGCATCGTGCTGAGTGGCGAGAAAAATCTTACGGTCGCCCGTCAAAGCTTCTTCCAGCGCGCGCACGCTGGACTCTCGTCCAACAACAAACGGAGTCATCATGTGCGGGAAGATGACCATGTCTCGGATGGGCATCATGGGGAGTTTACGGACTTCGCCGGTTGCGGTAGCTGTGGACCTAGCCATATCTACTCCATTAGACTCCGGCAGCAGCGATCCCGATGCGGGTGCGGCGCAGGTGCTTCACGCGATTGTAAATCGCCACAGTGGCTTTCTCCCGTGCGGCGGATCACCTTTACCCAGCTACAGGCATTTCCAATTACCAGGGTCGTCCGCCAAGCGAAAAAGGGCGAGAAGCCGTCGCTTCCCGCCCTGTGATATCACGACCCCGACTCATCCGGCTTTCTCAAGCTGCACGGGCAACGTCACATTGCGCCTCTTCACCATGTCCGCTGTGATCTCAAGTTCTTTGATCTTCTTATTGGTCGGCACCGTATACATCAGGTCCAGCATCAGTTCTTCCAGAATCATGCGCAGACCGCGAGCGCCTACCTTGCGTTGCAGCGCCTCGTGCGCAACCGCCTGGGCAGCCTCGGAGGTGAAGGTGACTTTTACGCCTTCGTACTCGAACAGCTTGGCGTATTGCTTCAGGATGGCGTTGCGAGGACGGGTCAGAATATCCACCAGGGCTGCCTCATCCAACTCGTCTAAAATTCCAAGCACCGGCAAACGGCCAACGAATTCTGGAATCAGGCCGTATTTGAGCAGGTCCTGCGGTTCCGCCTGGCGTAACAACTCCGTATCCCGCTGGGCACGAATGGGCGTAACATCTGCCTCTTTACTGTCAAGACCCGCGGTCTTGAAGCCGAGCGCCTTCTTTCCTACGCGTCGGCCGATCACTTTTTCCAACCCGACGAAAGCTCCTCCGCATATGAACAGAATGTTCGTCGTATCCACGATGGTGAATTCCTGGTGCGGATGTTTGCGACCGCCTTGCGGCGGAACGCTTGCGACGGTGCCTTCCAGCAGCTTGAGCAAAGCCTGCTGCACACCCTCACCACTTACATCGCGAGTGATCGACGGGTTTTCATCTTTCCGGCCGATCTTGTCGATCTCGTCGATGTAAATAATGCCACTCTGCGTCTTTTGAACGTCACCATCGGCGGCCTGCAGCAATTTCAGGATGATGTTCTCCACATCCTCGCCCACATAGCCGGCTTCTGTCAGCGTGGTAGCGTCCACAATTGCGAAGGGCACGTCAAGCATCTTTGCCAAGGTTTGCGCGAGCAGGGTTTTACCGCTGCCCGTGGGGCCCACCAGTAAGATGTTGGACTTCGCAAGCTCCACGTCGTTGCCGCGCGTGCGGTTCATCTGGATGCGCTTGTAGTGGTTGTAGACCGCGACCGCAAGTTTCTTCTTGGTGATGTCCTGGCCGATTACGTACTCATCCAGAAATGCCTTCACTTCATGAGGCTTTGGAAGATGCGTAGGTGCTTGGCTGGACTGAACCTCTGTCCGATCATCGTCAAGAATGGAATTGCAAACGGCCACGCATTCGTCGCAAATGTAAGCCCGCGGGTAATCAGAAGGAGACGAAATGAGCTTGGCTACGGTGTCCTGCGATTTGTGGCAGAAGGAGCAACGGAGAGAGTCGTCAGAGCCCTTCGAGGTCTTCATTGAATCAACAACTCCTTGCATGGCGCTATCGCCCGGCTAGTCAAGTTTACACGGCTGATACTGCAAATCGAAGGTGTAGAACGCGTTACCCACCCTTGCCGCACTGCTTCAGCGCAAGGCAGACTTTGCGATAGAGGGCCGGGTGCAGCGACCCTATAGCGCTGATGTTCTACGCCCTGGGACGGGTGATAATGTCATCGATCAGACCGTACTCCTTGGCCTGTTGCGCGCTCATCGTGAAATCACGATCGGTGTCGCGCTCAATCTGCTCGAAAGTCTGTCCGCTGTGATCAGCCATGATCTTGTTCATGCGTTCGCGCAGGCGCAGGATTTCACGTGCATGAATGTCGATTTCCGTCGCCTGCCCCTGGATGCCGCCGCCCATAATCAGTGGCTGGTGAATGAGAATGCGCGAGTTCGGCAGGGAGAAGCGCTTTCCTTTCTTTCCCGCCATGAGCAGGAAGGCGCCCATGCTGGCTGCCTGGCCGATGCACAGGGTCGACACGTCGTTCTTGATGTACTGCATGGTGTCATAGATTGCCATGCCCGCACTGACCGAACCGCCCGGCGAGTTGATGTAGAGCTGGATATCTTTATCCGGGTCTTCGCCAGACAGGAACAGCAGTTGCGCGATGATCAGGTTGCCGACGTTGTCGTCGATCGGTGTGCCCAGAAAGATGATGTTGTCACGCAAGAGACGACTGTAGATGTCGTAGGAGCGTTCGCCCCGGCTCGTCTGCTCGAGCACCATTGGAATTAGACCCATGTTCTCCCTCGTTTCCCGTTGAGCTCTGCGCGTTGAAGTGAGAGGCGGAAGAACTCAGCTAGAGCTCTCCGCCGCGATGGTAATCCGATCAGGCCATCTTCTCGTACAAAGCGGTTGCGGTTGCTTCGCGTCGCATCTGTTCCCGGATGCGATTGATGCTGCCGTCTGCATTCAGCCGCTCACGCAGTTGCTCCAGGGGTTCGCGCGACTGCAAAGACAGGATCATCAGTTCGCGCTCCACATCTTCGCCAGGCACCTCGATGTTCAGCGATTCCGCAACCTTGTCCAGGATGAGAGATGCTTTCACTTCCTTCACCGCTTCATCGCGTTGTGCGTCGCGAAGCCGAGCAAAGTCAAGCTGCTGCATCTGCTCGCGCGTCATGCCCTGCTGGGCCAAAGCGCGCAGGCCGCGATCAAGCCGCACGTCGATCTGCTGTTGGACAAAGCTCTCGGGAACGGGGAAGTGGAACCGCTCCACAAGGGCATCCACCAGCTTGCCTTTAACCTCGCTTTCAGCAGCCTGCTTCTTGCCGTTCGTAGCGTTCTCACGCAGGTTGGTTTCGAATGCGCCCCAGCTTTCGTAATCACCAAGTTGCTTGGCGAACTCGTCGTCACGCTCTGGATAACTCTTCTTCTTGATAGCGTTGACCTTGACGTTGTAGCCGATGGTGAGACCAGCCAGGCGGACATCGCCGAAATTCGAGGGGTACGCGACTTCAAGCTCGAACTCCGCCCCCTTCGCCTGGCCGCGCAGAGCGTCCGTGAACGCCGGCAGCGTGTTCTTGCCGCCAATCTCGACCATCACGTCTTCACCGTCGATCTCGTCAGTTTCTTCCGCTTCCGGTGAGGTGGTCTCGCCTTCCACCTTGCGGCGTATGCCCTTGAAGCTGATTTCCGCCCAGTCGCCGTCGGCCAGTCGACGTTCTTCCTCAACGGTTTCCACGGTGCCGTGCGGTTCCAGAACGCGGTGCAGTTCCGCCTCGTACTCGGCGTCTTCCAGTTGGACGGAGGGCCGCTCAACGCTCACCGTCTCGTAGCCACTGATATCGATCAGCGGCGCGACTTCGAACTGTGCACGGAAGCGTAGAGGCTGCTCATCCTGCAGGTTCAGCTCGAGGATCTGGGGCTGGGAGATGGGCTGCAGCGAGGAGGACTCCATCTCAGAGCGGAATCGGTCCTGCACCAGGGTCTCCATGACCTCTTGCCGCACTTCCTTCGCGAAGCGGTTCCGGATCAGCGTCTCCGGCACCTTTCCGGCGCGAAAGCCGGGGATGCGCGCCAGCTTCTGATAGCGGCGAACCACCTTTGAGAACGCCTTGCTTACCTCGTTCGCAGGCACTTCGACCGAGACCTCACGCACCAGCTCCGGGTTCAGGGCTGGTGTGTTGGGGCGGATCAGGCCGTTGGGCTCGCCCGCGTCGTGCACATGAACTGCGTGCTGTACTTCTTCCACCGAGTTCACCTCGGCAACGTCTGCTGTTTCGTTCGGAGTCAAAATGAGTTGCCTTCTAAAGATAGGTCTTGCGGCGGGCTGCAGCGCGCTCGCTATGAGCGTCTCAGCCGTCTGTTCTCATGGTACGGACACGTGCCCGGGGGGTCAAACCAGCACTACAGTTCATGCCTTTACGGAGCCTGAGGGGAGTCTGTGTTCGGCACAGCCTCAATGCGGAGACGCCATTGCATGCTTTCGCCTGGGGCAAGTACCGATCCCTCAGCAGGGTTGATGGCCGCTGCAGTGCTGAAGCCGAGAAGAACAGAATTGTCGTGTCGGGAGGCCTGCACATGCAAACTCCGGATGGTGGGCGTCAGCGCACGAAACCGCAGAGTATAGCCATCCGCGCGATTCCGCAGCAGCACCTCAGGACCGTTGCTCAGATAGCCGTGACTCAGATCTGAATAGGTCTCGTTAAGGTCACGCGCGCCCAACTGCAAATCAGTGTGACTGGTGGCTCGAGAAGCTGGCGAGAGAATCGGCTGCACTGATAAGCCCTGGAGGCCAGCCTGAGGAGCGAGGAAGCGTGATTGCCACCCCATGACCAAATGCCGTGGCACTGTGTTGTTGTTCTTCGCGGAAATACTCAGCTCCAAACCCCGGGTTGAGATTGATGCGGCCGTAGTGGTCTCGATTCCTGTGTGCAGGACTCCGCCTGTCGGTCTGCTGATGTCAGGCGAGAAGTGAGCCTCCAACCGACTGCCGCCAGGCATTGCGATCGAATCCTGCTGGCTGGCAGGTCTGGCGGCAACCAGTTCGAGCGGCCCCGTTCCGCGTCCATACTCCAGACCCTCCGCCCGCACCGAGAATTCACCTCCAACCACTTGCTGTCCGTCATTGTTCAAGTCTGCCGCCGCCGTTCCAAGCACGATCGGGATTTCACCGCGACCGGGAAGGCTCAAGGTAGCTTGCAGCAGCAGCATGCCGTACCCAGGTGCCAGGGTTGACCCGGTAAATTCAGGCAACAGGGAACCACCAACTTCGAAGCGGCTCAGGTGAACGAGGTCCTGCCCGCCCAGACTAGCCGCAGGTGCGGCTTGTTCGGGTATTTCCTGCGCGGTTGTCAACTTGTGGATTCGCCCTCGTACATGCGCAATCCAAAGGACGCCGCAGAGCGCTAGAGTCACGAGTAGCCCGGCCACCGTCACAAAGCCCGATCTCGTGAGTTTGTCCCAACGTGAGTGGAGCGACCGCCGCAGCGGAGACTGACCGCTCGGCCGATACTGTGAGTCACCGTGCAAGGGGAGCCTCCAGGGCTTGGTTCGATGGCTTGCCTTCACGCTACCATCTTGATAGTTGCTATGACATCGAATCGCGCCGAGTCGGCTGCAGCGGAACTTCTTACAGTCAATCAAGAAGTAATCGCATGTACAAGGTGCCCGCGGCTAAGGGCATACTGTACTGCGTTGGGCGAAACCAAGCGGCGCGCCTATCTCGATTGGGATTACTGGACGCTGCCCGTCCCGGGTTTCGGCGATGCCAACGCGCGCGTCCTGATCCTGGGATTGGCACCCGGTGCCCATGGCGCGAACAGGACGGGACGGCCATTCACCGGCGATGGTGCGGGCAATTTCATGTACCCGGTGCTCTATGACACCGGCTTCGCAAGCCAGGCAGCCGCAACGTCTCGAGAGGATGGCTTGCGGCTGCGGTATTCACGCATTGCATCCATCTGCCGGTGTGCGCCGCCTGCCGACAAGCCAACGCCCGAGGAAATCCGCAATTGCTCATCTCATCTTGCCGCGGAGATTTCTGCGCTGAAGCGGCTCAGGGTTGTGGTCGCGTTGGGCCAGATCGCATTCAACGGATACCTCAACTTTCTCGTGAGCCAACAGGTGATTACCACCAAGCACGACTACTCCTTCGCGCACGGCGCGGAATATCGCATGCCCAACGGTATGGCGCTCCTTTCGAGCTATCACCCGTCCTTGCGAAACACGAACACGGGACGGCTGGATCGGGCCATGTTTACTCAGATCTTTGTTCGTGCGCGGGAGCTTGCCGGACTCCAGTAACCCTGTTTCTACTGAAAGGACAACCTGCGGTAGATGCTGCCCATCACACGCAGCAACTGCCCTTGAACGGAAAGCGAGGACTTAATGAGCAATAAGAGCTTCTGGATTGCGTTTCTCTCCGGCCTCACCGCAGGCTCAATTGTTGCGCTTCTGTACGCACCGCAATCTGGCGAAGAGACCCGCAAGAAGATCGGAAAAGCATACGACGACGCTGGCGATTACGTCGGAGAGGCGAGCGATTACGTCAAAGATCAAGCAGAGCGTTTGAGCAAGGAAGCTCAAAGCACCTACAAGAAGCGTGCCAGCCAGCTCGACGACGCGTACGCCAAAGCTACTGACAGCCTGCAGGCTGCATATAGCGACGCCAAGGATAAGCTTGCGAGCTTGGCTGACGCTGCTTTGGATCAGGTAGACTCCGCAACCAAGAAGAGCCGGTCACTGGTCTAAAGGCATGCTGGAGCAACCAGAAAGGGAGGCTTTGGGCCTCCCTTTCTGGTTGTCTCCCTGCTATTTAGATCAGAGAAAGAGCAGCGCCTTCCAACTGCTCATCGCCTTCCTGTGCAACAGGCCGATAGAAGAGCTGATCATTGCCTAGATAGACCTCCAGAAAGGCCGGGCGCTGTGTGATCTGCCCAGCAATCAGGGCTTCTGACAAAGGATCTTCAACGTATCGCTGCAGGGCTCGGCGAAGCGGCAGTGGACCGTAGGGGCGGGGTGTTTGCGGCTTGTGAAGGAACCCCGTCTTAGCGTCATGGTTTACCGAAAGAGTTCTCGCCGTGTGGACCAAATTTGTGTTCAGGCTTTGCACCAGCAGTTCGAGGATCTGCATCAAGTCCGCGTCTGACAGGGCTGTGAACACGATGATCTCGTCCAGGCGGTTGATGAACTCAGGATTGAAGGTGCGCTTGACCTCACCCTTGACCATCTCCTCCATCTTCTCCAATACGATCTCGTCCTTGTTTGACTGGAATCCCAGACCTTCGCGCTTCATCAGGTGCTTGGCGCCGATGTTCGACGTCATGATGAGGATCGTGTTCTTGAAGTCAACCGTGTTGCCGAGACCATCCGTGAGGTGACCGTCTTCAAACACCTGCAGCAGCAGGTTGAAGACGTCCGGGTGTGCTTTCTCTATTTCGTCCAGCAGGACCACTGAATACGGCGAACGCTTGACGCGCTCTGTGAGTTGGCCGCCTTCCTCATAGCCAACATAACCCGGCGGCGAACCGATCAGCTTACTGACGGAGTGCTTTTCCATGAACTCCGACATGTCGAAGCGGATGAGCGACTTGTCAGAGCCGAACAGGAACTGTGCCAGCGTTCGCGCCATTTCTGTCTTGCCCACACCCGTCGGTCCCAGGAACAGGAAAGAGCCGATGGGGCGGGATGGATTCTTGAGACCCGCACGCGAGCGCCGGATTGCGCGAGACAGCGCACTGATTGCCTTGTCCTGCGAGATCACCCTCTTGTGAAGCTCTTCTTCAACGCGAAGCAGCTTGGCTGTTTCCTCTTCCTTGAGCGATGTGATGGGTACACCGGTCCAGCGGCTGACCACATCTTCGATGTCTTCCTTGGTCACGATGCCGGAAGACGAATCGTCCAGGTGGTACTTGTCGCGCAAGGCACGCAAGTTCTCTCGCTCTTTGCGTTCCTCGTCGCTGTAGAAGCGCGCCTTCTCGAACTCGTGGTTCGCTATGGCGTTTTCCATGCGGTGCACAATGAACTTGATGCGTTTCTGCACCTCAGTCAGCTCTTCCGGAAGTGTGGTCTGCCGCAGCTTGACGCGGGCGCCAGCCTCGTCAATCAGGTCGATCGCTTTATCCGGCAGAAAACGATCCGGAATGTAACGGCTCGAGTGCGTCACGGAGTACGTAATCGCGTCGTCGGTGTAGCTAACGGCGTGGAACTTCTCGTACTTGTCCTTGATCCCCTGGATGATCTTGATGGCGTCTTCTTCGTTCGGTGGAGGAACCTTGACGGCCTGGAAGCGCCGTTCCAGCGACCGATCTTTTTCAATCGACTTGCGGAACTCAGCGGGCGTGGTTGCTCCAATGCACTGGATCTCTCCGCGGCTTAAAGCCGGCTTCAAGATGTTGGCTGCATCGAGGGATCCTTCTGCCGATCCCGCACCAACCAGGGTGTGCAACTCGTCGATAAAAACGATGGAGTTCTGATTCTCGATGAGCTCCTTCATGATCGTCTTAAGGCGCTCTTCAAACTGTCCGCGGTACTTCGTCCCCGCTACGATGAGCGAAAGATCAAGCGAGAGCACCCGCTTCTCGGCAAGGAAACTTGGTACCTCACCATCCGCGATCTTTTGAGCCAGACCCTCTACAATCGCCGTCTTGCCCACTCCAGGCTCGCCGATCAGAACAGGATTGTTCTTGGTACGGCGGCAAAGGATCTGAATGACGCGGTCCACCTCTGTGTCGCGACCGACCAGCGGATCAAGCTGCTGGTCCATCGCTGCCTGGGTTAGATCGCGCGAGAATTCTGCCAGCATGCTCTGCTCGGCAGCCGGTGCCGCTCCGCTGGCGCGCTGCTGCTTGCTCTGCTGCTGCTGGGCGGGCTTGTCCTGCGTCGTCCGCTGCAACTCTTCGCGGATCGTAGGCAGCCGCAGACCACGCTCCATCAGGATTTCTGCCGCAAAGCACTTCTCTTCGCGCAGAAGTCCGAGCAAGAGGTGTTCCGTTCCAATGTGTTTGTGGCTCAGCCGCTCTGCTTCCTCGGCCGCATAGGCAAGCACGCGCTTGCACTCGTTCGATAGCGGCAGATCGACCGACGTGGACACTTTCTCGCGAATGGTGGTGTGCCCTTCGATTTGCTTCCGAATGGACTCAACGGAAGCGTGCGAACGGAGGAAACGATTGGTAAGAGCTTTGTCTTCACGCAGCAATCCCAACAGCAGGTGCTCCGTCTCAATGTAGGGGCTGCCGAACTGACTGGCTTCATAGCGCGCGAAGAAAATGACGCGCCGCGCTTTTTCGGTATAACGCTCGAACATGCTCCCCCTAGCGCCCCACTGCAGCATGCTGCTGCACAGGAGGGCCAATGGTTCCTTGCTCGTCCCCGCATTTCCAAACCACTGGATGCGGAAACTCTCGGAACACGAACCGCCAAGCAATGGGCGATCCGCTTTCCACATCCTTACTCAAACAGTTTACCTGCTGGCGACTTGATTCCTGCATGCCACGAAACTTAGGCATCACGTTATCAGGCCGTTGCAGGTTCTGGTTGGGAATTAGACGTTCTCTGTTGAAAAACAGATTCTGTTGACTTGGCAGCCAATGCTGCTGTGGACCCGATCAAAGTTCAGCGGCTGTGTGCAACTGCCCGTCCCGCAGAACCAGCGTCCGGTCGCAGCGCCGAGCAAGGCCGAGGTGGTGGGTTACCAGCACTGATGTAAGCCCGTGGGTGCGGTGCAGCTTTTGTAGCAGGCTGAAGACCACCTCAGCCGTCCTATGATCTAGGTCACCCGTTGGTTCGTCCGCGAGCAGGATTCTGGGCGCGGTGACAAGTGCACGCGCCAACGATACCCTCTGCTGTTCCCCACCGGAGAGTTCGCCGGAACGATGAGTCAGACGATTACTAAGTTCCACCCTGTCGAGCCATCGCTCCGCTTCTTTGAGCGCCTGCTGCCGATTCATGCCGCGCGCGCGCAGCGGCATAGCAACGTTCTCTACGGCCGTAAACTCTGGCAGCAGGTAGTGAAACTGCCACACGTAGCCTATGCTGCGATTGCGGAAGTCCGCTTGCCCTTTCCGTTTCAGGCTGCCAAGGTCAACGCCGTCGACAAGCACGCGGCCAGCAGTGGGCGAGTCCATGGCGGCCAGTGTATGAAGGAGCGAGCTCTTTCCGGAACCGCTTTGCCCCACAATGGCCAGCAGCTCTCCTCTGGGAACCGTCAGCGAGAGATTTTGAAAAAGTTCGAGTGAACCGTGAGCTAGCTGGTACACCTTGGAAAGCGCGCGCACCCGGATCATCTGTTCTGCTTGGCTGGTGTCCAGAGGGTGCATCGCCTCTGATCGTAGAGTAGAAAGTCGACGTTATGGCAGAACCGGTAGAGGCTTTTCTCCGGAAATCATTAGATAGGGTGCAAACACGACCGCTTCGCGCACTTTGGCACTCGTTCCACGGGAACTGGGAGGCAGCGCATGAGGAAGCACAGGCCGGGAACGACCGGGATTGCGCCTGGATACATGCGTCGCTACATCGTGAAGAAGGCGATGACGCGAACGCCAGGTACTGGTACCAACGCGCGAACAGACCCGTAGCGAGCGGCAGCGTTCAGGACGAGCGCAGAGAGATCCTCCGGGACATGCTGGAACCAGAGAAGTTACGTGAACGTGGCTGAAGAGATTCGACCGGATGCCGGCTAGCCGCCGTTCTCCCGGATCGCGGTGAGAAGTTTTTCTCGCAATGGCGTGAGCAACTCACGATCCAGCGGCTGGTCGTCAAAGGTGATGTAGAAGACGTCGATCGCTGTTTCGCCTTCTGTGTCAATCACTGCCACCTTGATGTTGCAGCGAGCCTCGCCCAGGGTGGTGCTAATGCAATAGAGTAGGCCGGGCAGATCCTGTGCGACGACCTGGAGCAAGGTGGCATGTGTTGAAGATTCCGTGTCGAACTGCACGGAGGTCTCTACGCGGACCAACGGAGCGCGCCGGCGCGATCGCTTGCGGTTGGCGATCATTTCGGCCGCAAGAGCGGGGTCCGCGATGGCGTCATGCACACTTCGCACCAGCCGTTCACGCTCAGAAGCGTTCTTTTCCAGAGTTTTGTAAGTATCGGTGAAGCGGAAGCTATCTACAACGATTCCGGCCGCATTGCTAAAGGCATCTGCCGTAATCACGTTCATTCCCCAAGCCGCCAGAACGCCTGCCACCCGTGCAAACAGGAGGCGTTTGTCCGGCGTAACCAGCGATATTTCACTGCGTTCTGGACTCCACCGAAAATCGAGCTGCACGGCATCCTCTGACAGGCGTCTGCTCATATGAAAGTGGCTCTGGACTTGCTCCGGGGAGCGGGTCTGCAGATACCGCTGCGGAAATCCCTCCAGGAACTGGAGCATTTCCCGGCTCTCCGCAGGATTGTTCTGTATTACGTGAAGAATCAGCTCGCTGGAGACCCGCGAGTCAATTCTTTCGTCATCGATGTTTCGATCCAGGTAGTTGGACGTAGCGATATAGAGCCGCCACAGGTTTTCCGCTTTCCACGGGGTCAGAGCGTCAGGATGGACCGCCCCGATGTCCGCGTAGGTAAACAGCGTCAGCAAGCGCAACTCTTCGGGCGTTTGCACGCAATTCGCGAAGGTGCGCACAGTTTCAGCATCGAAAATATCGCGGCGTAAGGCGGCACTCATCTCAAGATGGTTGCGGATGAGTGTTAACACCAGACGCGACTCGTATTCGTCGAGTTCCAGCCGTTGCACCACGCTTGCAGCCAGGCGGGCACTCTCCTGCGTGTGTTCCGCCGTCGATCTGCCCTTGCCCGTGTCATGCAGTAGTGCGGCCAAGTACAGCAGATCAGGGTGCTGCAGGTCGCGCGCGATAGCTGCAAAGCGCTTTTCCCACTGGCCGAGAGGATCATCCTTGTCGCGGGCCGCAAAGCTGTGCAGGGTATCGATCACCACAAATGTGTGCTCGTCCACCGTGTAGCGATGGTAGGCATCGCGGATCACAAGCGCATCAATCCCGTGAAATTCCGGCAGCAGCAGCTCTAACAAACCCAGCGCGTGCATGGAACGGAGAGCTGCTCCTGCGAACGGGCCCAACAAGATGAGCCGCAACCTCTGCCAGAGAGCACCGCCTTCTTCGAGATGCGCGGCAAGCACCGGGATGGCGCTTTCCAGACGGTCTTCAGTGCTCTGGGCCAGCCGAGCACCCGATTCTGCTACGAGCTGAAATGCTCGTAGTACTGCGTCGGGATCTTTGGCTGGATCTCCCTCCGAATTCACTTCCTGCAACGTGGTCCGCCCACGTTCTACGCGCACGTCGACTGATCCCGCCTGAGGTTTGGGTCGGAGCGCCAGCGGCATTCTGAGGAAAGGCACGGCCTTGGGCATGCTTTCGAGTTGGTGATCCAATTGCCGTGCAATCGCGCGCGCATGCCGAAAGTACAGCTGCATCCAGTGTGCCGGATCGCGCGCGAGCCAGCCCGGGACACCGATCCCTGCTGCTGCTGCGTCGTCCTGGGTTCTCCAGTCCAGTGCGTTCACGTCACGTTCGCTCCTCAGGTGGAGGAAACAGCGCACCGCAGCCATAAAGGCGAATGCGTCTGAAAAGCCCAAGCTGGGCCGCGCAGAACCCGTTGCAAGCCGTTCCATCCATCCGCAGACATTCGCATCGCGGATGCCGCCGGGGCACTCTTTCACGTTCGGTTCTAAATGAAAGAGCGTATTGCCGTAACGCTTATGGCGTTCCTGCGTCAATTCCACGAGGCGGGTTCCGATCGCTTTGCGGTCCCGCTGGACGACCTTGTGGAGCACATCCTCTTGAACGCACTTGACCAGCGACAGGTCACCTGTCAAAGGCCGCGAGTCGAAAAGCGAAAGCGTAAACTCAACGTTCTCCGGAAGAAATCGCTCACACTCCGCGATCAGCCGCGTGGTTGAGGCGACGCGTATGCCGCTATCCCACAGTTGTTGCGTCACTCGACGGATGCAATCTTTGGTGGCCTTCTCCCGTCCGCTGCTCTCCGCTACAAAGAGCACGTCCAGGTCGGAAGCGGGGAACAGTTGTCGCCGCCCGTAACCACCGACCGCCAGCACAGCGACTCCAGTCTTGATTGCTGAGGTCTGGTCGATGGCGGAATGCCACAACCCCTCCAGAAGGGTGTCCGCAGCATCGGAGCGAGCACGTAGGGCATCAACGCTGCTCAGATTTCCAGCAAAGAACGCATCCCGCAGTTCTGCCATGGCTTGGCTGTACCGCTCGGCCGGACTTTGCGGGGCGGTGTCTTCGTCAATCATGCCTGGCACCTGCTATCGGCTGCACAAGGTCAACGGGTACCCCTTACCCTCTGATCTAAAGCGCGATGTCTCCGCGGTCTTCGTTGCGGATGCGGATCGCGTCAGCTACGTGGGTGATGAAGATTTTGCCATCTCCAATAGAACCAGTCTGAGCCGCCGTCACGATGACCGATACTGCTTTCTCCACCATGTCATCCGAAACAACGGTTTCCAGCTTAATCTTGGGCAGTAGGTCCACGGCATACTCGCGTCCCCGGTAGAACTCCGTATGACCTTTCTGCCTGCCATGGCCCCTTGCCTCCACAATGGTGATACCTGACACACCCGCTTCGACCAGGGCGTCTTTGACCGCTTCCAGCTTGCCGGGCTGTATCACCGCTTCGATCTTGTGCATTCCGTTTCCTCTATCAGGTGCTCTTTCGTAGGAGCCCCTCATTGTGACGCAGACTTGCAGATTCTGTCGCCTCTCGCCAAAGGCGCTTAGTAGGAAGGTTCTGCGTGGTAACCCTCTTCACCGTGTTGTGACAGGTCCAGGCCCGCATCTTCGTCCTCGTCCGACGCGCGCATCCCTATTGTCTTATCGACAAGGAACAGGAGGAGCAACGTACCTACTATGGAGATGCTCCACGCGATTGCAACACCCGCCATCTGGTTCAACACCTGGTGAAAGTTGCCTTCGAGTAGTCCTGTGGCTTTGCCGGGGCCAAAAATAGGATTTATTTGCGAAGTGGCGAAGATGCCGGTGAGGATGGCCCCTATGGTTCCGCCTGCGCCATGGACACCGAAGGCATCCAGTGAGTCGTCATAGCCGAAGCGCGCCTTTACAAAGAACACCATGCTGAAGCAGAACACACCCGTGATCAGACCGATCCACAGCGCAGCCATGGGAGTGACGAATCCGGCAGCTGGCGTAATGCCCACCAATCCGGCGACAGCGCCGGAGATTGCACCTAGCGCGGTCGGCTTGCCTGTCTTGACCCACTCGGCCACCGTCCAAGCACTGGCGGCGGCCGCAGCGGCAAAGTGCGTCGCCACAAAAGCAGAAGTCGCCAAGCCGCTTGCATTCAGCGCTGAACCTGCGTTGAATCCGAACCAGCCCACCCAAAGCAGGCATGCACCGATGCAGCTTAGAACAAGCGAGTGCGGCGGCATGGCTTCCTTTGGATAACCGCGGCGCTTCCCAATGTAAAGGCACGTCACCAGAGCAGAAACGCCGCTGGTGACGTGCACGACTGTACCTCCTGCAAAGTCAAGGCAGGGGAACTTGCCGCCCAAAGCTGCGTTCAGCAGGCCGCCCTTACCCCAAACCATGTGAGCCATTGGGCTATAGATACAGATAGCCCACAGGGTCATAAACACCAGCATGGCCGAAAACTTTACCCGTTCAGCAAAAGCTCCCGTGATCAGGGCCGGCGTGATGATTGCGAACATCAACTGGTACACCATGAACGTCTGCAGGGGGATCGTGGTCACGTAGACCTTGTCAGGCAACAGACCGACGCCATGCAGCAGCGCATTCTGGAACGATCCGATGAATGATCCCAGATGCCCGGTGTTTTCGCCAAAAGCAAGTGAGTAGCCCACCAATGCCCAAAGCACAGTGATGACGCCCATCATTGCGAATGTCTGCATCATGGTGGCCAGGATGTTCTTGCGGCGAACGAGGCCACCATAAAACAGAGCCAGACCGGGGCCACTCATCATGAGCACGAAAGCGGCAGATACAAGCATCCAGGCGTTGTCGCCCGAGGACTGCGCGGCAGCCACGGCGTTCTGCAAGTCTGCATTTTGCCTCTCCAGTGCGCCAAGGCGCGTCTCCGGCGACGAGGCCGTGATGGGAGCGGCGGTCGTGCCGTGCAACTCTTGTCCGGGGCCTGCCTGCGCGTGGGCAGCGAGACAGACTAAGAACGCGAACAAAACAAAGCACGGAACCATGTGCCGGCGAAGGAGCTTGTGCAGATCACGCATTGTGCAGTTCACCTGGTCTTCAGAGATAAGGAGCGCAGCACGCTGGAGCGGCGCGTGTACAGCCTGCTCGCATGTGAGCGGGTGCCGGGAAAGCCTGACTAGTTCGTTTCGTTTACTGTACACAACGTGGTGCGGGCGGTGAGATTCTTTCGCGGCAAACGGTGGGACTGCCGGCACTTGCAGAGCCACGCCTGCGCAAAGGCTGGGATTTGCGGCGTTCTATGCGAAAGGGCGCCGAGTGAGGCCGAGCGCTGCAGAACGCGCGTCGTTATCATAAAATCCGGTGTATATGAATACACCGGCAAGCGAGACCTCCAGCAGCGGGCGCCCCGCAGCACCGCAGGAAAACGACCGTTATTTCTTTGGCACGCTCGACTCATTCGGCAAGAATCGCGAAAAGCTTCGCGAGGTCAGTTGGGGACCACAGCAGCCGGAAGGTGTAGTTTTGGCCTCCATGGATGCCGCGGTGAATTGGGTCAGAAAGAACTCCGTCTGGCCGATGACCTTCGGTCTGGCCTGCTGCGCGATCGAAATGATGAGCATGGGCGGATCGCGCTATGACATCGCACGCTTTGGTGCGGAGGTGTTCCGACCATCTCCACGGCAGAGCGACCTGATGGTGGTAGCCGGGCGGGTTTCGCAGAAGATGGCACCGGTGATCCGGCGGCTGTATGAGCAGATGCCTGAGCCCAAATGGGTGATATCCATGGGCGCGTGTGCCACCTCAGGTGGCGTCTTCAACAATTACGCCCTGCTGCAGGGTGTCAACCAGATCATTCCCGTCGATATATACGTTCCGGGCTGCCCTCCGCGTCCGGAGCAACTGCTGTACGCCATTACGCTGCTGCAGGAAAAAATTCAAAAGGAGCGGGGCAGCATACGCGGCTCTTTGAACATCGCATAATCAAAGCGCAGTAGGTTTCCGGGCGTAGAGCAGGTATTACTGGTTAGATACTGCACGCGCTCGATCCACAGTTCTGATGTAAACCAGCATCAGGGTTCACATATCTGTCTATGGCAAAATTTTCTTCGCATCGGGAGAATCCTGCTATACACTTCAGACGCAATCGTTACCAAGTGAGCCAGTGTCAGCAGAGCTCACAAACTTCTTGGCAAGAGATATTCCGCGGAGGATAAGTCGCATGTTTTTTCAGCCGTTTCGCAAACTGGGCCGGTCGCTACTGGCAGTGAGCGCAGTAAGCCTGGGCGCTGCAAGCCTGGGTGCGCAAACAACGCCAGCAGCAGCACCGCCAGCAGGTCCGAACCCGTCGCGTGTTGACGTGTTCCTGGGTTATTCGTACTGGGGTGGTCATGGCACGCTGAAGCCTGCCGGCATTAGCTACTCGTCTGTCAACCTGGGCGCCATCGGTTCAGGCGCTTACTACTTCAGCAAGTATGCTGGTATTGAAGTTTCGTACGCCAGCCATCCGGATGGACGTAACGATGGTCTGTCTGTGGCTCAGGCCGGTCCGATCTTCCGCCTGCCAACACCATCGGTGACATTCTTCGGCCACGCCCTCGCCGGCGGCGCACGCCTTGGAGGGCCAAACAGCGAAGTGCCGGGTGCCACTTACCACGAGCCGTACCGCTGGGGACCCTCTTTAACGGCCGGTGGCGGTATGGATTACGATCTCCCGTTCGCAAACCATCTGTTCGGCCTTCGTCTGTTTCAGGCTGACTACCTCTATATTCACGAGGATTACGGTCCGTATGTGGGCATACCGACCGGCGGTGTTCTTGGCGGCCGTGCAAACATAAGCTCAGCCCAGCTTTCTAGCGGTATCCTGATGCACTTCGGCCATATCGTGCCGCCGCCGCCCGTTACTTACAGCTGCGTTGCAAGCCCAACTTCCGCCTATGCTGGCGATCCAATTACCGTGACCGGAACGGCCCTCAACCTGAACCCCAAGAAGACGGCAACTTATTCCTGGACTGCCGATGGTGGCAAAGTGTCCGGCACCAGCAACGTGGCGACCGTCGACACCACCGGCCTGAACCCCGGCAACTACAACGTGAAGGGTACGGTTTCCGAAAGCCAGAAGGTTGGCCGGTTCGCGGATTGTACTGTTCCGTACACGATCAACCCGCTGCCGGCACTCTCGCTCTCGTGCTCGGCCAGTCCCTCCACCGTTGCTCCGGGTGGTTCGTCAACGATAACTTCAACTGTGACCGACACGTACGGAAAGCCGGTTAACTACACCTATAGCTACAGCTCCACGTCCGGTTCGGTTTCCGGCAGTGGCACCACCGCAACCCTGTCCACTACAGGCGCGGCTCCCGGTACGATCACCGTCACCTGCAACGTCTCCGACGACAAGGGTCGCAACGCAACCGCGACAACCTCTGTCACAATCAGCGCGCCACCTGCACCGCGGCCTGCACCGACCACCTCCGCGCTCTGCTCGATCACCTTTGATCGTGACAAGAAGCGGCCGGCTCGTGTAGACAACGAAGCAAAGGCCTGCCTGGACGACATCGCCTTGAACCTGCAGCGTAATTCTGACGCCAAGCTCACGCTGACCGGAAACTCGGCCTCCGCGAAGAACGCGCAGAAGCTCGCAGCGGAACGCGCGGTAAACACCAAGGCATACCTGGTTGGGGAGAAGGGTGTCGATGCGTCCCGCATCTCGCTCTACACTGGCACGGATAGCGCCAACTCGGTCACCTCTACCCTGGTCCCAGCGGGCGCAAGTGCTCCTACCGCAGGCACCTCAGTGGATGAGACCAAAGTGAAGGCTCAACCCCGCACCGCACCGGCACGTCGCCACAAGAAGTAGACACAACTGTAGTACAGCGAAGAAGGCCAGCCCAAAGGCAGGGCTTCGTAGCTGTTCGCTGTACACCAATACAAGCCGGCGTGAGGGGCGCGGGGTACGTTTCTAGGTTCCCCA
>CAXTBQ010000003.1:0-19126 GCA_964242065.1 uncultured Terriglobus sp.
GCAATGTTGTCGTGCTCAGCAACGGTCTGGAGCAGCTTTGTGGTGACTTTGTTCGGATAGGCATACAGGAAGCGCAGCCACTTGATCCTGCCCACGCCTTCCACGTGCAGCGTCGCCAGGGATTCCAGCAGCGTTGCCAGCCCGTCACGCAGGCCCAGGTCCTCGCCGTAGCAGGTGGTGTCCTGGCCGATCAGCGTGATCTCGCGCACGCCCTGCCGCATCAGGTTGTCCGCCTCGTTCAGGATGGACGAGATGCGCCGGGAGCGGAACTTGCCACGCAACTGCGGAATGATGCAGAAACCGCAGGGGTGATCGCAGCCTTCCGCGATCTTGATATACGCAGAGGCGCGCGGAGTAGACAGGATGCGAGGCGTGTTGTCGCTGTAGAGATAGCTGGGCAGCGCGGCGGTCGCGCCGTCCCACGCATCGCGGCTGAAGCGGCCCTGCTGTTCGCGCAGGTTGCCTTCCGGCCGAGAAGGCTGCGCGGGAACGTCCATCTGCGAGTGCTTCCGAACCGCGCTCGAAGCGCGATCGATTAGAGCGCTGTCCGCCAGGGTCGCGGCAGACAGGTTCCCGTGCGCCGCTTCCACCTCAGGCGCTGCGGCACCGCCCAGTTCCATGTGTGCGTGGGTGTGAACCGGAGCGTCCGCGGCAGAAGGCAGGGGAGCTGTCGTCAGGATGTGGAAGGGCGACGTGCTCGGCACCGGCCTGGGTTGCAGACCGGCCGCGGAAAGTATGCTCTCCAACTCGCCTGTGCCCAGCACGGCGTCTACTTCCGGAATGTTCTTCCGGATCTCGTCGCGGTAACGCTCCACCAGGCAGCCGGTCACGATCAGCTTGCGCGCGCGGCCCTCGGTCTTGTGCGACGCCATCTCCAGGATTGTGTTGACGCTCTCCTGCTTGGCGCTGTCGATGAAGCTGCAGGTGTTTACCACGATGATGTCGGCGTCCGCTGCGTCTGGCGTCAGCTCCGCGCCGGCGTGGTGGACCATGCCCATCATCACCTCGCTGTCCACCAGGTTCTTGGGGCAGCCGAGCGAAACAAAGCCAATCCGCGGCCGCGTCGTAGTGGCGGAGGATTCCGTGCTCAGGTCGTGGATGATTTCTGCGGTTGGCACTCCATCCAGTTTACCGCGCCGGGCGATGCTAAACTCGATCTGTGCCGGGTCCTACGCGACTCACTCTTGCAAACCCCGCCAGGTCCGGAAGGAAGCAACGGTAGCGAGCTCTTGAGTGCGCAGTGGGTCACCCGGCGCTTTCTCTTTTGCAGGGCTAAAGTCTTCCTGCTCCGCCGCTATAATCACCGGATGCGGTCCAGGTTTCCACTTGCAGTTCTGCCGCTTTTCCTCTGCTTTGGTCAGCTCACACCCTATGCTCAGCAGCCGGAGAAGTTGGACCCACTGCAGGTAGCCCTTGCTGCTTCACAGCGCAGGAGCCAACTCGAGATGCCCGATGCTGAGCCCTTCCATCTGAAGGCAACCGTCGAGATTTACGGTGCCGATGGCAGGGTGCTGGCAAAGGACAAGCTGGACGAACTTTGGCAGAGCCCAAAACGCTACCGGCAGGAAGTCCTTCTGCAGCCAAGTAAGCCTGGTGACAGCGCAGCCACCCTGCTTGAGGTAGACAACGGAACCCTGGCCTGGCGTACCGGTCGCTGGTCGTTGCCTGGCAACTTTATCTATCCTGTCCTTCAGCCTTTCTACTTGTTTCAACGGCTGCCCCAGCGACTGAGTACACAGCCAGTGCTTGCCGGCAACACGGCGCTTGATTGCCTCGGCACAGAACCACAGCTTCCAAATGTAACCTCGGATACACCCATTGCTGTTACGACGTACTGCATGGAAAAGGGCAATCACATTCTGCGCCTGGTAGATGCACCCAACGGACTGCAGATCGCGTACCGTGATGTTCAGCCGTTTGGAAAGAAGTTTGTCGCGCGCACAGTGGATTTCATAGTGTTCCGGAAGCTCCGCATGCGTGTCCGCCTGGACGCGTTGGAGGCCGCAACAGACTTTTCAGCGTTGGAGCAGGCCCCGCCTGGTGTAGCACAGCGCCTGAGCTTCCATCGTGGCGAACTGCCGGTGGCTACGGGCGAGCTGTTTCATGGGCAAATCCTGAAGAGCGTTCCTGCTCTCTTCCCAAAGCCGGGCGGAGACGTTGTGTTGAAGTGCCACGTGACCACTGCGGAAGGCGTTGACTCTGCAGAGGTGATCCAGAGTTCGAATCAGGCGCTCAATGGACTCGCAGTTGCTGCGGCAAAGCAGTGGAAGTTCCGCGCTTCCTACCAAGACAGCGCTCTCGTGCCACAGGAAGTGACACTTCGCCTGCAGGGCGACGGCGAGTCTCCCGTCTTCATAAACCCGTAATAAAGCAGTCAGGACCTGGTTAACACGAAGTGCAAACGCAGTATTCTCACTGAGATTGGCCAAGTCCGTCTATGCGCGGCGCGGAGGAAAGAACGTTGAGTTTGCAGTTGAAGCCGCGCGTCGCGGTTCGTGCCAAGATTTCTTCGGTGGGCAGCTATGTTCCGCCCCGCGTTCTGACGAACAAAGATCTTGAGAAGCTGGTCGACACTACGGACGAATGGATCCTGGAGCGCACGGGCATCCGCGAGCGGCACATTGTGGATCCGGGGGTAGCAACAAGCGATCTGGCGACTGAGGCGGCGCGTCTCTGCCTCCAGCGGCGCGGCATCAATGCCAGTGAAATCGACTGCATCATCGTCGGCACGGTCACGCCCGACATGGTTTTCCCCGCCACCGCTTGCCTGGTGCAGCATAAGCTGGGCGCGCACAAGGCTTGGGGGTTCGATCTCTCGGCAGCCTGCTCAGCCTTTACTTACTCGCTGCAAGTCGGGGCGAAGCTGGTGGAAAGCGGAGCCCACAAGCGTGTGCTCGTGATTGGCGGTGACACGATGAGTTCCATCGTCGATTACACCGACCGCTCCACATGCATCCTGTTCGGTGACGGTGCCGGATGTGTGCTGCTGGAGCCTTGCGAAGAAGGAGAAGTCGGTCTGGTCGACTTCTGGCATGAGGTGGATGGTTCCGGCGGCGGCGCTCTCTGCATGCCGGCGGGAGGCAGCTTGCACCCGCCGAGCGTTGAAACTGTGACCAATCACCAGCACTTCATTAAGCAGGACGGCCAGACGGTTTACAAGTTCGCCGTCCGCAAGATGATGGAGGCAAGCGAACGGGTGCTTGCCAGCAACCAGGTGAGCGGCGACGACGTCGCCTGTTTTATTCCGCATCAGGCGAATAAGCGCATCATCCTTGCAACTGCCGACCGGCTGGGCCTCTCGGAAGACCGCGTGGTGATCAACATCGACCGTTACGGCAACACCACGGGCGGTACAATCCCCATCGCGATGGACACCGCGCTGAGTGAGGGCCGCCTAAAGAAGGGCGATCTGGTCCTGCTGGCAAGTGTGGGTGCAGGCTTCACGGTCGGCTCAACCCTGCTGCGCTGGGAAATTGAATCGCGCTGAGTGTGCCATCGCCTTCAGACCGCGGGCACAACAAGCGCCGCCTCGTGGGCCTGGTACGTGGCTCTAATCCATGACGTAAGGTGTGCCGGCGGTTGGTCCCCGTCTGACTGCTACACCGGCAGCTTCGGGACGAGGCCGAAGGTCCGCTACACGGTCTACGCCGGGCTTGGCGCGCCAGCATGTTTACCGCCACGGCGCCGTGTGCGTAGTTTGACTACGGCATAAATTGCCCCAAAGACCACAGATCCCCACACTACGAGTAGCAGGATCCAGCCGTACCTGTCTGCGAATCGTAGATAAATCGGCATAATGCGACGTCCGTAGTGCACTCCCAGCCACGCAAAGAAGGCATGCCTTACAAAGCGGCTCACTGCGAAGCTCATGTAGAAGCGAGTTTTCGGCATGCGAAACGCGCCTGCTGCGATAAGAAACGGCATGAGCGGCGCTGGCGGCGGCAGCACGGCCGGTAGCGCGACGGACAGCAACGCATGCTCCTCGCTCCAGTGTCGGATGCGATTGCGAAAACGTTCGGGTACATAGCGGTCCACTAAGGCCACACCGCCAACGGAGCCGGTGTGATAGCTGACAGCAGCACCGGCGATTGAGCCCAGCGTCGCAATCACAGTGACCAGGAGCCAACTGTGCCGCTGTGCAGCCAGCAGAACGACCAGCAGGTCGCTTGAACCGGGAATGGGCAAGGGGATTGGCGACGAGTCAATCGCCGAGATCAGAAAGAGTCCGAGCAGGCCCAGTTTGAAAAAGTATCGCACCATCGCCCGGCCCGACTTGGACGAGCCCACATCGGTGCCCCCTCTAGAACTTCGGAATATCGCTGCGATCATCCGCACTGTCAGACGCAAAAACGGGCAGGTTGGACGCGTCTCGCTTGCAAGATGACTACGCCGGAGTCGGCCTTTGTCAGAGAAGTTGAAAACGGTAGGGAGGGAGCACACCCGCTGTCTCGCCTAGGCGGTAAAAAAGGCGGATAGCCTCCAGGCAGTCGGCATCGAGCCTGTAGTGGATGTTCTCCGTGAGGTACTGGCGAATAACCCGAGCCGGCAAGGCAATACGCGATGACCACTCCGAGACCAGGGCTTCCGTATGCCGCTGTCCAGCGGTGCGCGAGTCGGACAAATCTTGCGTTAGAGTGCTTGCGGACATGCTGCATCGTTCCAATGCACCTGGTCTGACGGCCCATACGGCGGCCACCCAGGGCAGGCCGGTGTGTTGCCGCCAAAGTGCGCCAACGTCAATCCATGTGCAATTGGAAAACCGGCCTATGTTTTCTCGCTGCTCCAGGGCGAGCAGCGCCGGATCTCCGATAAGCAAGGCAGCTTCAGATTTCTTGAGCATGTCTTCCAGTTGTGGTGCCTGTTCCTGGAAGGCTGGTCGGCAACGGTAGTACTGTTGAAGCAGAATGCGCACGTAAGCCGCGGACGAGCGAGATGCAGCATCACAAGCCACGGATTCCACGCCTTCTAGGGAAACACCGGGCCGCAATACGAGCTGAATCGAACGGACGTTGTGCAGGGAAGCGATCACACAATCCGAGATCGCACGCACCTCAGGAAGCGACGGCAAAGAAGCGATTGGAATCAACCCGAGGTCTGCCTCCCCGGTGGCTAATTGCAACGCGCAACGTGAGGGTAGCGTGTACTGTAGGTCATAGCGCTCCCGGAGTTCTGCCGCATGGGGTTCGTGTTCAAAGTTCCACAGGAGCGGTGCAGGATTTAGGAAGCTGATTGCCGCCACTCGCAATCGGTCCGGACTGTTGATGACATCTCTCAAGCTTGCTCCTTAGATGTTTTTCGCACCGACTCCGGTGCGAAGCCACGGCGACGCGCAGCAAGACCGATCTCCGCTGACCGGCCAAACGCGATCCACAAGCGTGTTGTATAACCGAACCGACTGGAGACAGCTTTGACAACAGCCGCGGACAGCACGGCAGGGCAGATCGACTCAGGAAACGCAGTAACGGAGAACCGCCTGGCCTGGCTGGCGCTGGTGCTCACCCCCCAGATGGGTTCCATTCGCACACTGCGCGCCATGTCACAGCTCCACGAGCCGGCCCAGCTGTTCAGCGCGTCCCTTACTGAGCTGGAGGGTCTCGGAATGCCCGCAGCCTCCGCTCGCTTCGTATTCGACGGTTACGCACGGGAAGCTGCAACGGGAGAATTACAGCGTTTGCGCGAGCAGAATGCTGGGTTTCTAACGCATGATTGCGCGGAGTACCCGCAGCGTCTCCGGGAGATTTATGATCCACCAGCCGTGCTTTGGTACCGCGGTGACATCTCCTTGGTCGGCCTGCCGGGCATCGCGGTGGTTGGCACCCGCCACCCGTCTCCCTACGGGGCGGGAATGGCGCAGATGCTGTCGCGGGAACTCGCGCTGCGGGGAGTAACAATTCTGAGCGGCATGGCTCGTGGTGTGGATACAGAGGCTCACAAGGGCGCGCTTGAGGCGAAAGGGAAGACCATCGCCGTTTGGGGTACGGGTATCGATGTCATTTATCCCAAAGACAATAAGAGACTTGCGGAGCAGATCCTGATGGGCGGCGGGTGCATCCTGAGCGAGTTTCCTCTGGGAACCTTTCCGGCTCCGCAAAATTTTCCCGTGCGCAATCGTGTGCTCAGCGGTATGAGCGTCGGCGTCCTGGTGGTGGAGGCAGCCGAGCATAGTGGCACGCGCATTACGGCGCGCTGCGCCATCGAGCAGAACCGCGACGTCTACGCCGTACCGGGAAATGTGACAAACAAAGGTTCCTGGACACCGAACACCCTTATTAAGCAGGGGGCAAAGCTCACGGCAACCTGGGAAGACGTGTGGGAGGACTTGCCAAGTGAGGTGCGGCTGGACCTGGAAAAGGAGCTGGCAGCCAACAATGAATCTCGCGGCGACCTTACCGCATCCCTCTTCTCCGAAGGCAACCTGCCGCCCACTGAGCGGCTCGTGTTTGAACATCTGCAAGCCGATAGCGCGGTACAACTGGATGATCTGATCGAGCGATTGGACGGCACGCTGCAGTCTCCAGAGATTTTTACCGCGCTCTTTGAACTGGAACTCGCGGGTCGCATACGGCAGATGCCGGGCAAGAATTACGTCAGGACCTTTTAGAGCCTGCAGGGGAAGCAAGCTGTAGACGATTTCGTTACAGCGCGGGTCGAACGGGTAGCCGGGATGTGGAAAAGGACTGCCAGGCGAAGTCGTGGTAGGTTCCTAACCGAACAGACTAAACCAGTGGTCCGCCATGCAGGGGTTCTGCAAAAAGCGCGAGTCGCAACAAGATCCAACGGAATCAGGTCGGTATATGAGCAAGAATCTCGTGATCGTGGAGTCGCCCGCCAAGGCAAAGACGATCGGCAAATATCTCGGCAGCGATTACATGGTCGAGGCCTCCATCGGCCACATCATGGACCTGCCAAAGAACGACATCGGCGTGGAGCTAAAGAAGCGTACTTTTCAGCCAACGCTTATCGTTTCTCCTGGCAAGGAGAAGCTGGTAGATCGGCTCAAGAAGCTGGCCAGCAAGGCTGATGCTGTGTACCTCGCTCCTGACCCGGATCGTGAAGGCGAAGCCATTGCGGCTCACTTGCAGATGCAGTTGAAGCCTTCGATTAAAGGCAAGGCGACCATCCAGCGCGTGACGTTCAATGAGATCACGAAGCCCGCCGTGGTGGACGCATTCAAGCGCGCCCGGGGCGTGGACGAAAACCTGATGCTGGCCCAGCAGACCCGCCGGGTTCTGGACAGGCTGGTTGGCTACGAGATTTCGCCGCTGCTTTGGGATAAGGTGCGGCGCGGACTCTCTGCGGGCCGTGTGCAGACTGTCGCGCTGCGTCTGATCGTGGACCGGGAGAACGAGATTCGAGCCTTTCAGCCGGTGGAGTACTGGCCCGTAGAGGCAAGGCTGCAGCCGAAAGGCAAGGCAGAGTTCGTGGCGAGGCTGCATTCCGTGGATGGGCAGCGTATCTCCGTGGACACCGTGGCGGCACCAGCGCTTCCCGACGGCGCCACTGCCGAAACAGTGAAGGCGGCTATGCGTTCGTCCGCTTGGAAAGTGATATCGATTGAGGCCAAGGAGCGCAAGCGCAACGCACCCGCGCCGTTTACCACCAGCCGTCTGCAGCAGGATGCCAGCAACCGGCTGGGCTATAACGTGAAACGAACCATGGGCGTGGCGCAGCGGCTGTACGAGGGCGTCGAACTCGGCAGCGAAGGCACCGTCGGTCTGATTACCTATATGCGAACGGATTCCACCCGTGTTTCGCCTCAAGCGATCGCGGAAGTACGTGAGTATGTTGGTGGTCTGGGACAGCGGTATCTGCCCGGCAGGCCGAATAGCTTCGCAGGCAAGCAGGACGCGCAGGACGCACACGAAGCCATCCGACCCACATCCGTCGCATTTACGCCGGAGAAAATTCGGCGTTTTCTTACAGACGAGCAGTTTCGCTTGTACGACCTGATCTGGCGGCGCTTTGTTTCCAGCCAGATGACTCCCGCGGTTTACGACCAGACCACGGTGGAGATCGAAGGGCGGGGTGACCGCAAGTACCAGGTGCGGGTCTCTGGTTCGGTGCTGAAGTTCGATGGCTTTCTGAAGATTGCCGATTCCAAAATAAGCAAGAGCGCCATTGAGACGAAAACATCCGCGCCCGACAGCGATGCGGAAGGGGCAAGCGTCTCGCTGCCCGCCATGCGGGAAGGTGAGTTGCTGGATCTGCTGGAAGTGCTCACAGAGCAGAAGTTCACCGAACCGCCGCCACGCTTCAATGAGGCTTCGCTTGTGAAGGAGTTGGAGGAGCGCGGCATTGGTCGCCCCTCTACATACGCCTCCATCATCAACACCATCCAGGACCGGGATTACGTTAAGAAGCTAGCAAGAAAGTTTGTCCCCACAGAAATCGGCATGGTTGTGACCACGTTGCTTGTGAAGAACTTCCCGTACATCTTTGACATGGCCTATACCCGAAAGCTGGAAGAGGAGCTGGACGAGGTGGAGGGTGGCAGGACTACATGGACTAGCCTGCTGGGCGGCTTCTACGATCATCTGACCGACGAGATCAAGGTAGCCGAAAAGTCGATGGAGGAGATCAAACGCTGGGAGAAGAGGACAGAGGAACCGTGCGAAAAGTGCGGCTCGCCGCTCATCCTACGGTGGGGTAAGTTCGGCTCCTTCTACTCCTGCTCGAACTACACCAAGGCCAAGCCGAAGACGATCGCCGTCTCCGCGTGGAAGAAGGATCCCAAGGCTGCCCTGAAGCGCGTCAAGAAGGACTTGACGTTCCCCTTCAGAGTGCAGGGTCTTGACGCGGGTGTCATCGAGTCGGACGTGCAGGTGCACGACGACAAGGAGTTGAAGAAGGCTCTCGACCTGGCCGCCAGCAAGGGCAAGAGCATCCGGATAGAGCCGGAGAGTTGTGACTTTACCAAAGAAAACTTCGCCGACAAGCCGGACCTTGCGGCCATGGAATCCGGCGATACCGAGGAAGAAGAGTTTTGCGAGAACTGCGGCAAACAGATGGTCTTGAAGAATGGTCCGTGGGGACCCTTCATGAGCTGCCCGGACTACAGCGCTGACCCGCCTTGCAAAACAGTTCGTCGGCTGAATCAGAAGGTGCAGTCCAAACCGCCGGAGCCAACCGGGGAGCCCTGCCCGGAATGTGGCATGGAACTGGTCAAGCGGAACGGAAGCTACGGCGAGTTTGTTTCCTGCTCCGGCTACCCGAAATGCAAGTACGTGAAGCAGGATCTGTTGGACGTCCCATGCCCCAAGTGTGGGGGAAAAATAGCCGTACGGAAGGCCAAGACCGGGAACACCTTCTATGGCTGCACCAATTATCCAAAATGTGACTACAGCAGCAATCTAAAGCTGATTGCCAAACCGTGTCCTAGAGGAAATAGCAGCTATCTGTTGGAGGTGCCCAACAAAGCAGACGGGACGATCCATGAGGTTTGCCCGCACAATCATGACGCGTTACCAAAGCGGCGTCCAAAGAAGGGAGTTGCAGCAAGCCCACCGGTCGACAATCTGACCTGCGATTACGAAGCCTTCACGGATCGCCCGATTGCGGTCCCGGAGGCGTCGCAGGTGCCTGCGCTGAAAATGCCGGACCCGGAGAGGACTCGCGCCATCGTGGCGAACGTCGCCTAACCGCACATCACAAAGAATTTTGTATCGTATCGTCAACATTCTTTGCATCCAGTCCGTGTCCATCGCGCTCTAAAGGCTGTTGCTGTTACAAAGGTGTGAGTCCCACATAGGGTGGCGCAGAGCGCCAGGGCGGAGATTCTCTCTGCTGATTTCTTTGGAAAGTGTGAGCAGGCGATGGCAAAAGCGATTTGGAACGGCCAGACCGTGGCTGAGAGCGAAAACTTTGAAACGGTCGAGGGGAACGTCTACTTTCCCGAAGAAAGCGTCAAGCGCGAGTTTCTCAGGCCGAGCTCTACCTCGTCATCCTGTCCCTGGAAGGGTCAAGCTCGCTACTTCACTCTTCTGGTCGACGGTCAGGAAAATCCGGACGCGGCATGGTACTACCCGGATCCCAAGCCGGCCGCTCGCCAGGTGCGGCATCACATCGCATTCTGGCGCGGCGTAGAAGTCAGCAAGTGAATCGGGTTTAGAGCCACAGATACTTGTGCGCGATGCCTTCGAACCTAAGCGGTAGCGGTATGATGTGCCGCGAAAGCAGCAGCCATAGGACTCCTGCCGCCAAGAGAAAAACACCCGCGATCATCAGCACAACTCCAGCCCAGCGAAGTCTCCTCGGTGGGTTGGTGTCTGTGCGATTACGACGTACTGCCTCCGCAAAGCCAACCCAGTCGTCTTCTTTCTGTTCATACTCCAGGCCGCTGGCTTTCATAGCCGCCAAGAAACCTTTTACCGCGCCCTCAGAGTCAAGCCCGCAGCATTGTGCATAGGATCGCACGATACCCCGGCTGAAGACTCCTCCAGGGAGCTCAGTGAAGCGGTCTTCCTCCAATGCGCTGAGATGCCTCAGCGAAACACGGGTGGCGACGGCGACTTCGTCAAGGGAGATGCCGCGGCGCTCGCGCTGTGACCTCAATTCCTCCCCAAAACGCATGCGTTCGTTCGCCCGTCTGCCTGTGCGTGAAGTCGGAGGAAGCCGCCTCCGTGAAACTCTTGCTTGGTGCTAACCGCATGCTAATACCGGTTGCGAAAGAAACAAAAGCTGTGCACCTGAATCGGCACGTGTTGAGTGATCCCAATGATATTGGTCTTATCGCTCCATCCACTCAATGCGATTACGGGTGAGACGCCTCGCGTACTGCACCGGATGCTAGGCTTGCATGTGGGTTCTTTGCCCTCCTGAAAGGTTCTTCCGCATGGCCACAGCAGTACTTGCACCTGAAGCCGTCCTTCCCTACAAGGTTGCCGACCTGTCGCTCGCGGCGTGGGGCCGGAAGGAGATCGACATCGCCGAACAGGAGATGCCCGGTCTGATGAGCATCCGCGCAAAGTACGCGCAGAGCAAGCCTCTGGCCGGTGTGCGTATTACCGGTTCGCTGCACATGACAATTCAGACGGCCGTGCTCATCGAGACCCTGAAGGACCTGGGTGCCGATGTGCGTTGGGCCAGTTGCAACATCTTCTCCACGCAGGACCATGCCGCCGCCGCTATTGCCGCGACGGGCACACCGGTGTTTGCGTGGAAAGGCGAGACGCTGGAGGAGTACTGGTGGTGCACGTACCAGGCGTTAAGCTTTCGCAATGGCCTGGGTCCACAGATGGTAGTAGACGATGGCGGTGATGTGACCCTGCTCATCCACAAGGGCGTGGAACTGGAAGAGGGCGACCGCAGCTTTGTGGACGCGAGCCCGGGCAGTGAGGAAGAAGCGGTTATCCAGAAGCTGCTAATGAAGGTGCTGGGAGAAGATCCCCACCACTGGCACACCTTGGCCAAGGAGTGGCGCGGCGTTTCCGAGGAAACGACCACGGGCGTGCACCGGTTGTACGACATGATGAAGAAGGGCAAGCTGCTGGTCCCCGCCATCAACGTGAACGACTCCGTCACGAAGAGCAAATTCGACAACCTTTACGGCTGCAAGGAGTCGCTCGCCGACGGCATCAAGCGTGCCACAGACGTGATGATGGGCGGCAAGGTGGCCGTCATTTGCGGTTACGGCGACGTAGGAAAAGGCTCGGCCCACTCCCTCCGCGGCATGGGTGCCCGTGTGATTGTGACGGAAATCGACCCAATCAACGCGTTGCAGGCGGCGATGGAAGGATTCGAGGTCACCACCATCGAGGAAACTCTGGGCCGCGGCGACATCTATGTCACCTGCACGGGCAACGTGGACATCATCACCTTCGAGCACATGCAGCAGATGAAGGATCAGGCCATTGTCTGTAACATCGGTCACTTTGACAATGAAATCCAGATCGATCTCCTGAACGGTGCCAAGGACGTGCAGAAGCTAGAAATTAAGCCGCAGGTGCACAAGTACACCTTTGCTGGTGGAAACGCTATTTTTGTACTGGCAGAAGGTCGTCTGGTAAACCTGGGCTGCGCGACCGGTCACCCGAGCTTTGTTATGTCGAATAGCTTTAGCAATCAGACGCTTGCACAGCTTGATCTCTGGAAGAACCGCGATGAGTATGCTGTGGGAGTGTACGTTTTGCCCAAGAAACTTGACGAAGAGGTAGCACGTTTGCACCTCGAGAAGATCGGAGTCAAGTTGACGACGCTATCTCAGCGCCAGGCTGACTACATCGGTGTGGCCATCGATGGACCCTACAAGGCGGAAGCTTACCGGTACTGAAAGGCAGGACGCTTGGCAGGCGCGCTGACTACACCCCCGCGATTGCCCGGCTAGGCAGGCGTAGTCCTCAGAGCTAAGCTAGGCACGGACCGTTGCAGCTGTTCGGCATCGGAAGAAGGCAGTGCGTATGTACATCGAAAGCGAGTTCGACATCCAGTTCCACCTGCCGGGAGAGACCCCCATGGTGGCTCTGCTTCACCTTCATCCCACGCTGGACGGCGCTCTGCGCACGCCAGACACGCTGCGGGTCGAGCACATCGACGTCACAAGCAGCACCCTTATTGAGCCCGAAGATTATGTGGATAGCTTCGGCAACCGGTGTGCCCGCTTCCACGCAATGCCGGGCGCTCTAAGGTTAACCGGACGCAACACAGTCGAGATGCCGGAAGTGGCAGACCCGGAGCCCACTAACGCTGTGCAAGATTCCGTCGACGATCTTCCCGCGGAAGTGCTTCAGTTTCTGCTCGCCAGCCGGTACTGTGAGGTCGACCGTTTTAGCGCTATAGCCTATGACTTGTTCGGTCACCTGCCGCCGGGCGGGGGACGGGCCGTAGCCATTCGCGACTGGGTGCACAACAAGGTGCGATTTGATTATGCAAAGGCCCGGCCTACCAAGACCGCGATGGATGTGTATACGGAACGCGAGGGCGTCTGCCGTGACTTCCAGCATCTGAGCGTTACGCTGAGCCGTGCGCTGAATATACCAGCCCGCTATGTCACGGGACACTTGGGCGATATCCGCCATCCCTTTTCAGGTGCGGGAGACTTTTCGGCGTGGTACCAAGTCTGGCTCAGCGGACGGTGGTGGGACATGGACGCTCGTCACAATACACCGAGGCTGGGTCGCTTGCTGATGGCCACCGGCAGAGACGCCGCCGATGTGGCGATCACGACTTCCTTTGGGCAGGCCAATCTCACGCATTTTTCTGTGGAGTCGAATGAGGTGGATGCTTCCGGCGCGCGTGTTCCGCTGCCGCCTCACGTCACGGGTGCCCCCGTCGACTCCTCTGTCAGCCGCCCGGTTAACGCCATCGTCGCGCAAGGAGCCTAGCTGTGGTTTGGCTGCTCCTGATGTGCTTTGCAAGCACATCGTCAGGGCAGGATTGCACGTTACCCTTTGCTAGACTTGGGCAGCCATGAAGCTCAGCCTTCCCAGTCACCTTCCGTTGCGTTACGTTGCCTCGTTTTCTGCGGCCATGCTTGCGTTGGAAGTGGCGGAGGGAACGCCAGTCACTATTGCCCTGTCGGCTCAGGCCTTTGTTGTGGTGGCGGCAATCGCGTTCAATGTCGCCGGAGGTCTGTCGTATCCCAGCGGTGCATTTGTGTGCTTTAACGCGCTGCAATCGCTCATCATCGGCCTGTTGGTAAAAACCGTGCTGGGCGAGCCACTGAACACGAATCTGCTCGCACCGCAACGCTCGATGCTGGTTTATCTGGCCGGCATGGTCTCTGTTCTGGTGGCAGTATTTTTCTGCTCGCGGCTCCGTGGGAAGAGAGGGCTGCTTGAAAACGTGGACGCGGGACAACACGTGGAACAGGTCGGACTTGGATGCATTCTGATTGCATACTTTGTACCGTTTCTTCTGCCCGCATCGGTTCAAGGTACTTTTGCGCAATTCAACAGTGCGTTTGTTTACTTGGCCATCTTGCTCCCTGTGTACCAGCGCACGAAGCAAACCAATGGCAAGAGTTCATTCCACTACGTAGCTTTCATCGCTTGGTCGTCACTCACTTACTTCTACGGTTTTGCCGGCTCATCCAAGCAGGGCTTGTTTGCCCCGGCTGCGGCCTGGATTGTGGCTGCAGTGGCGGCTGGCTATCGGGCTCCGCTTCGAAGACTCGTGCTTGTTGCTGCCGCCGGTATGGCTGCTGTCACTCTTTTGACACCCTTCTCACAGCTCGCGCGAAACTATCGTGGCGACGTCAATGAAGCGCAGCTAGCGTGGCAGTTAATCGAACATCCCATAGAGACTCGCCAGCGCTACAACGAGGAACTGAAGCTAAGTTACGCGCAAGGTTATGGCTACCACTGGTTCGACGAGCCGCAGGGCCTTGTCGACAGACTGACGATGTTGCCTGTGGATGACGCTTTGATTTGGAGCACGGACAACAAGCGATCAGGTTCTCCGTACGCCCTTTGGAGCTACGTTCTTAATATGGTTCCGCGCTACCTTTATCCCAATAAACCAACCTTGTCTTGGGGCAATGTGTACGCCCATGACATTGGCCTGGTTGCTGAAGGTGACGAGACTACGGGAATTTCGTTTACGCCGTACGCGGACGGGTACCATACTGCGGGTTGGTTAGGAGTCACTCTGGTACTGGGCCTAATGGTGTTCTGCATGTGTTTCGTGTGCGACTCTGTGGCTGGTAGCATCGCCACAACGCAGTGGGGCCTGGTGTATGTGTTGTACTTCACGCATGCTGCAGCAGAGGGTATGCTTGGGATGACGACGTACACCATCTCAGCAACCACCCCGGCGCTCATCGCGGGAGCTTTGATTTGTACGTACATTGCTCCGGTTCTTGGCAACATCCTCACCTTTCGCCGCGCACCTCTTAGAGCGTAGCCAGCAGCGACGTACAATCGGACTGTCTATGAACAGTCTGGTTGTTGGAAACCTGGTACACCGTCCGCTGCGCTCGCTCATTTCTGCGCTTGCTATCGCTATCGAAGTGATCATGATTCTGTCGATCGCGGCGATCATGCTGGGCATGCTCAACGGGCAGAAAGTGCGGACTAGCGGCATTGGTGGAGATGTCATTGCGAAGCCGGGTACCACGTCCAATCTGATTGGTGTGAGCGGAGCACCCGCTTCTGCGAAGGTCGAAAAGGTTCTCGAATCATTGCCGCACGTCCAGGTAGCCGCGCCCGTCTACATCCAGCTCACTGCAAGCGGCAACTTGGAGAACATCTACGGGATTGACTACACCAGCTTCAACGCGCTGAAGCCCTTTGTTTTTGTAGAGGGCGGTCCGTTCACAGATAACAACAGCATCATCGTGGACGACGTGTTTGCGAGCGCAAACAAGAACATTCACGTAGGCGACCAAACCTCGGTGCTGGGCCGGATGTTCACCATCTCCGGCATTGTGGAACACGGCAAGGGCGGTCGCAAGTTCATTCCGCTTGCCACCATCAACGCCATCAACGGTACCGAGAACCGCTGCAGCCTTTTCTACATCAAGACTGAGAATGCGCCGAAGTACCAGAACGCCGTGCGCGACGAAATCAAGAAGACTGAGGGACTGCAGCAGTGGGACGTGCAGACACTGGATGAGTTCCTGTCCATGCTGACGCCCGAGAAGTTGCCGGCGTTCAACATCGGCTTGCGTGTCGTGATCGGGATTGCCGTGATCATCGGCTTCCTTGTCATCTTTCAATCCATGTACACCGCCGTCATGGAGCGCACGCGCGAGATCGGCATTCTCAAATCGTTGGGTGCTTCCAAGGGCTACATTGTAGGGCTTGTGCTGCGCGAGTCGGGGCTGCTGGCCGTGTGCGGAATCACTCTCGGCGTTGCGCTCACCTATTTGTTGAAAGTCGTTCTGCACATTCGCATTCCGGTCCTTGAATTTGCAGTGACCCCTGGTTGGGTTTTTGCGGCGATACTGATCGCTCTGGTCGGTGCCGTCTGCGGTGCTCTCTATCCGGCGCTAAAAGCCGCGGGCAAAGATCCCATCGAGGCGCTTTCCTACGAGTAAGCTGATGGTCTGACGCGGTTGAACCGCACCCCGAGGGCATAGAAGATCATGCGTAGAGCAGCCTGGCGAAATGACTGGCGAACATACGTTACGAGCGCCTTGTTGGTCTTTGCTTTGGTTCTCTATGTGCTCCACTTCTTCCATCTCCGCGCGGACTTTCCCAATCATTCGCCCTGGATGGACTGGGCAAAGTACACGGATGAGGGTTGGTACGGCGACGCGGCCATTCGCTACTATCTCCGCGGCACGTGGCATCTGCCGGGCGACTTTAATCCGGGCGCAGCCTTGCCGGTTTGGCCTTTCCTCGAGGCGCTCGTGTTTCGCTTCACGGGCGTTGGCATTGTGGCAGCGCGCGCCCTGGCTGTTGCGGTATTTGGGGGCAATCTCATCTGCGCCTACCTGTTGCTGCGATCGCGGGTGCCCGGGCTTGACCTGAATGAAGGGACTCGACGGCTTTTTGCAGCCTCTGCGGTAGCCCTGTTGGCCGCAAGCTCCTTTCTGTACGCTTTCTCCCGCATGGCCATCCTGGAGCCGCTGCTGGTCTTCTGGCTTCTGTTAGCGCTGCTGCTCGCTCGGTCTATCCGGGAAGGTCTGACGGGCTGGCCGCGCGTAGTTCGCCTGGCTGCTGTGGGTCTGTTGGTGGCACTCATGATCGGTACCAAGACCACTGCCATCTTCTTACTGCCTTCAGTCGCCTGGATGCTTTGGAGCGCGTCGGGATGGCACTTCCAGCAGATGGCGCGTGAGACAGCGATAACCGCATCGGCAGCAATCGTCCCTGGGCTGCTGTACCTGGTTCTTCTGCTGCGCGGCGGCCTGTTGCAGGACGTGCGCTACCTCTTCTCTGCGAACGCATACACTGCGATCAGCGCGGAGAACTTCTGGACGGTCGTCTGGCAGACGTTGGCAGACGGGGCGTGGATCGGGCTGGTTCTCTATTGGTCTTCGATCGGTGCAGTTTTCGTGGCCAGCTGCAACAGGCGCACCTTGAGGGACTCGGTTTTCATGTCGCTCGTCCTGTGGGCCGCTGGCTACATTGCCTACATCGCATACCATGCAAACTTCCAGCCACGCTACTACCTGGTTGTCGCGGTTCCCCTGGTGCTGCTACTTGCGCGCTCCGCGTTGCACATTTCCGCTTCGAGTCCCGTCTCCCTCTACGCGTTCGCTCCTTTACTGGTTGCTCTGCTAGCTAAGGAGACTGTAAGTACATGGCGTTACGTCAAGAATCCTGAGTACACCTACCAACTCGCGGCAGAGCGGATTGAGCGTATCGTGTCGTCGGAACCGCAGCACAGCCATACCGTGCTTTCGATCTCTGGTAGCAACCTGTCGCTCATGACGGGGGTACCTTCCATTTGTGATGACTTTGGCACCATGGATCTGCAAGACCGCATCGCGGCGTACCGACCGGGCTGGTTCGTAACGTGGAACTACGTGGAAGACGACAAGATGCAGGCCCTGGCCCGCTTTTACCAACTCACCCGCGTCGCCTCCTTTCCGGCCATGGACGATCCGGAGCGCAACCTGATGATCATTTACCGACTGGACGCGAAAGCCGGTGCGGAACCCAAACGGCGGACTCCCCGGTCGCGCCAGAAGACACAACCGGCAGGGTCGTCCTCCATCTAAAGGTCAGCTTTCGGTTGACGGCTGGCAGGCGCTCGCTTATTCTAAGAACTCGCGCAGACTCGCGTCTGCATACCTGCTCGTACGAGCGGGAGTGTGGAAGCGGCGACGCGGTGCCCTTACGGGATGTTGGCGGTATTACCGCCCACTCTTCCAGCAGAGCTTTGGGTGGTTCTCACCGCGAACTGCAGGAATCCTATACAGCACCACTCGCAATAGCGGAGTTCTCCGCGGTGGCTTCTGCGTTTGCACGGCATTGGTTGAGTTGTAAGTAGAGTTACGCATTGCAGTTGGAAGGAAGACTCGATGTCGACGTTTGTACCAAGTTCCAAGGATTTGAACCGCAAGTGGTTCGTAGTTGACGCTACCGGAAAGACGCTGGGCCGGCTTGCCAGCGGTGCCGCCCGCGTGCTGTCTGGCAAAAACAACACCCAGTACACTCCATACATCGATACCGGCGATCACGTTATCGTGATCAACGCCGAGAAGATTGTTCTTACCGGCATGAAGTCGCAGCAGAAGCTCTACCGCCGGTACACCGGCTTTCCGGGCGGCCTGCGCGAGGAAGAGTTTCTGAAGCTGCTGGCCCGCCGCCCTGAGGCGATCGTGGAGCAGGCCATCAAGGGCATGCTGCCCAAGAGCAAGCTGGGCCGCCAGATGGCAACCAAGCTCAAGGTCTACAAGGGCGACAAGCACCCGCATGAAGCGCAGCAGCCCCAGCCGCTGACCGTCACGGCGTAACGGATTCGAGAAAGAACAGGGAATATGGCAGATCTGGTTCAATACTACGGAACGGGCCGCCGCAAGGCAGCCATCGCACGCGTGTTCCTGCGTCCCGGCAACGGCGGCTTCCAGGTAAATAGCAAGGAATTAAACGTCTACTTCGTCACGGAGCAGCAGCGTTTTGCAGCGAAGCGCTCCCTGGTGACGGCAGACGTTACCGGACAATTTGACGTGGTTGCAACCGTCAAGGGTGGTGGCGTAACCGCACAGGCCGATGCCGTGAAGCTCGGCATCGCGCGCGCTCTGCTTGAGTTCAACGCAGAGCTGCGCAAGACCCTGAAGACAGATGGCCTGTTGACCCGCGATGCTCGCATTAAGGAGCGCAAGAAGTACGGTCAGAAGGGCGCCCGCAAGCGTTTCCAGTTCTCCAAACGTTAGTTTTACGTGTTTTCGGCTCTTCCTGCGGCGGATGGCCTGCGTGGTCATCCGCCGTACCGCTGTAAACCTCTAGGGGTCTAATCTCCCAGACGAACGGGATCAATCCCGGCCATTCAGCCGGGATGCCGCATCAAGGAGCCGCATGGCATCGATCACAATGAAGGAGTTGCTGGAAGCCGGAGTGCACTTCGGCCACCAGACGAAGCGTTGGAACCCAAAGATGAAGGAATACATCTTTGGTGAGCGCAATGGCATTTACATCATCGATCTGCAGAAGACGCTGAAGATGTTCAAGGAAGCTGCGAAGTTTGTCAGCGACCTGACCTCGACCGGCAAGCTGATCCTCTTCGTCGGCACCAAGCC
>CAXTBQ010000003.1:19136-26733 GCA_964242065.1 uncultured Terriglobus sp.
GCACAGGACGCGGTCGCGGAAGAAGCCAAGCGCGCTGGCATGCCGTACATCAACTCCCGCTGGCTCGGTGGCCTGCTGACCAACTGGGTCACCTGCCAGAAGTCAGTGAAGCGGCTTGCAGAGCTTGACGAAATGGCCGTGGACGGCCGCTTTGAGTTGATGACGAAGAAAGAAGTCATCAAGCTGGAGCGTGAGCGCAAGCACCTGAACACCAACCTTGCCGGCATCAAGACCATGCGCCGCCTGCCTGACGCAATTTTCGTGATTGACTCGAACAACGAAGCGATCGCCGTCGCCGAAGCCCGCAAGCTCGGTATCCCGGTGGTTGCCGTGGTCGATACCAACTGCGATCCCACGGTGGTCGATTACGTGATTCCAGGCAATGATGACGCCCTGCGCGCCATCCGGCTGTTCACAACGAAGATCGCTGATTCGGCCTTCGAGGGTGTGCAGATGATCGGCGACAAATCCATTGCCAGCGAGTACGCGGATGTGACCCCGGTCGTCACCGAGTCGCACTTCATCGGCTTGGAAGACGAGGAACTGCAGGAGTCTAACCCGGTCAACACCACTCCAGTGGAGCAGGCGGAAGAGGAAACGGTGGATCTGGATGCAGCCCTTGGCGGCGGTATCCGTAAGCAGCCGACCTCGGACACCGACAGCGAACCCCTGGCAGTCGAAGCTGGCGCCTAAGGCTTCTCCGAACACTACACACGGAGAGCGTGGCTGCCGCGACTGGCACCACGCTCTTTCTGTGTCAGAGCATGGTCTAACAAGCAAAGGACAACGTGATGGCAACCGAAACACCCGTAAAGATTGACGCAAAACTCGTGAAGGAACTCCGCGAAAAGAGCGGTGCACCCATGGGCGACTGCCTGAAGGCGCTGCAAGAAGCTCAGGGCGATATGGAGAATGCTTTTGTCGTGCTGCGTAAGCGCGGCATGGCATCCGCGGCAAAGAAGGCCTCGCGAACCACCAATGAAGGCGCTGTGGGAACCTACATCCACGCCGGCGGCAAGATCGGTGTCATGATTGAGCTCAACTGCGAGTCGGACTTTGTGGCCCGCACCGAGGATTTCCAGGACCTGCTGCGCGACATCGCGATGCATATCGCGGCTGTCGATCCCCGCTTCATCAGCCGGGACGAAGTGACCGAAGCTGACGTCGAGCGGGAGAAGGAAATCTATCGCTCACAGGCCGCAGCCACCGGCAAGCCGGCCAACATCATCGAGAAAATGCTCGAAGGCAAGATGGGCAAGTTCTATGAGGAGGTCTGCCTACTGGACCAGCCGTTCATCAAGGAGCAGTCGCAGACCGTTGCACAGGTCATTGCAACCAAAGTCGGCAAGCTCGGCGAAAACATTACTGTTCGTCGCTTTGCACGCTTCAAGATCGGCGAACCAAATGCCACTGTTGCTCAGTCCAAGCAGGTTGCAACGGACGAAGCCGCAGCGTAGCTCACGCCTGTTTTGCAGAAAAGCCCGGCCGACGCCGGGCTTTTCTATTGGGATAGACTCAGGCATGCCCCAGGATGTTTCGCGCGCAACAATTACCACACGAGGCGAAATACATCTCGCTGAAAACCTCACTGCGCTTCAAGCGATGCCTTCTCAAAGCGTGAATCTAATCTACGTAGATCCCCCCTTCAACACACAAAAGGTTCAGAAACGAGAACGGATCAGCGTCGTACGCGATGAAAACGGAAAACGAGGAGGCTTTGGAGGAGCAAAATATAGCGTTCAAAAGCTGACTTCACCGCCGTATGAGGATGTTTTCGATGACTTTATCGAATATCTACGTCCACGGTTGTTGGAAGCCTATCGAGTGCTGACGCCCGACGGTTCGCTCTTTCTCCACCTTGACTGGCGGGAGATCCACTATGCCAAGGTTTTGCTTGACAGCATCTTTGGGCGTGCATGTTTCCTCAACGAGATTATCTGGTCCTATGATTACGGTGGTCGGTCAAAGAGTCGTTGGCCGGCGAAGCACGATACGATTCTCTGGTATGCAAAGGACCCAGAGAACTACACGTTTAACTTCGAGGCAATAGATCGCATACCTTACATGGCACCCGACCTGGTTGGTCCGGAAAAAGCGGCGCTCGGCAAGGTTCCAACGGATGTTTGGTGGATGACGATCGTGCCAACAAACAGCCGCGAGAAGACGGGCTATCCAACGCAGAAGCCGCTCAAGCTCCTTCGTCGTATCGTCGATGTTCACTCACGTCCTGGCGATGTCGTCCTCGACTTCTTTGCGGGTAGTGGAACGACGGGCGAAGCTGCAGCGATGTCGCAACGAAACTACGTGCTTGTCGATAGTAGTCTTGATGCCGTGAAAACTATGGCGCGCAGACTAGCGCAATTTTCACCAGTTCTAAGAGGCTTTGAGGAGGAGGAGGCTGCGCAATGTCAGATGGCGCTGCTCTAAATCATCAATACCTGCAGTTCCTTGAATCGCGCAGGAAATCAGTTCCGAGTACATTGGTGAGCTTTCGCGATGGAATGGGAGCGCTTTTCAGTGGTTGATTGGTCTTGCTCCTAGGCGGAAGGGAGCAATCGGTGAACGGCTCATTGATCTGTGGTTGGTGCGCAACGGGTTCACGGTGAAGCGCCCCAAGCACAGCGGTTGTGATCGCATCGTTAACGGGGAGAACTTCGAAGTGAAGATGTCTACGCTATGGGGAAGTGGTATATACACATTCCAGCAGCTTAGAAATCAGGACTATGCGCAGGTTTTCTGTTTGGGTATCTCTCCGGACGCAGTACATGCTTGGGTTATCCCGAAGCACGTGGTTTGGCGTCATTCTTTGTCGCAGCACGGAGGCAAGCAGGCGCCGACACCAGATGGTTGCAGTTTCCTGCCCACCAGCCTCCCGAGTGGATGTCTTCTTACGGGGGATCGCTAGACCGCACTCTCGAGGTCTTGCAAGTCTTAGGCCTTTAGCATGCTCTGAATCGCGAGCATTAGTTCTGCTGCAGCTTCGTTCGGGAGCATGTGAGCTGCGTCCTCGATCACGATGAGCCTGCCGCCGGATCTCTGCACTAACGGCAGTGTGTACGTCCGCTGGAACTCAAGCGGGATCGCTCTATCGAGTTCACCAACGATGAGATCTGTGCGCACACGCAAGTCCGTTACGCGCTCAGACCAGTCTTCCAGGGATCCGCGGTCGGGCCAGGCCAGCCATGCTTCTTGATTGGCCCGTAGGACATCTTCGACTGCAATGCGTTCGTCGCTCTCTGTAAGTTTGCGATGGTGGCTGCCTGCGATGAACGCCTCGGCTCCAGCGCGTATCTGGTTGCGCTCCCGCATCTCCTTGCGAGCTTCTGGCGCAATCGGTTCAGGTACCAGTGGGGACGGTGCAACCAGAATCAGCTGCTGGAAATTCGCCGGTGGATCTGCGGCGAGCACCATCCCAACCTTGCCGCTGAACGAATGCGCTACCAGGACGACGGGCTTGGGCGCGAAGTGCTTAATCAGAGTGCGGACGTGTGCTGTCATCTCTGAAACGGAATAGCCGCCTACATCAGCAGCATCTCCAAAGCCGGGCATATCGGCCGTTGCACAATGATGGCTGACTGCCAGCCTTTCCACCACGTGCCGCCATTCCCGTTGCGAACTGCCGAAGAAGTGCAGGAACAGCAATACAAGAGAACCCGAGCCAGCTTCAGAGAACGGCAGTGTCGTTTTCATCGTGCTTTTCAGATGAGCAAGATTCGCAGATGGAACATGACAGACTGAGTGAGTGTTCCGTGTAGGCGTGGAGCTTGCTGATTCTTGAAATGGCATCAACAAGCATCGCCGCGAAATCGTTCACAAGCGAACAGTATGTGTCGCGAACGAAGACCTCAATGCATCAGACACTCTGAACATGGACGAACGCACAGCTCTCCCTATTCTTCAGAATCCAGTTGTGGCTCAGCGAACCTCTTCAGCGACGCGTCGTGCATTGCAGCAGCGCGTTGTTCAGGAGCATGATCGTTACCTGGCGCCGAACCTCTTCCGATTGTTGGAGCAGATCACTTCCGCAATGCTTCCACAGGGCATGGTTGGAACTCAGGTTGATATCGCTGGAACGATCGACAAACGCTTGGTAACGGGAGCGAATGGCGGTTGGCGCTTCGCTGTTCTGCCGCCCGATAAAGAAGCTTATCGAGAGGGTCTAAGTGCGCTTTCAGCTTTGCTGCGACAGACGCCGTTCCAAACCTTTGACAAGATGCCGACGCAGGCGAAAGAAGACTACCTGCGCAGTGTTGCAGACGGTGACGTAGATGAAGCCGCTCAGTTTCCGCTTTCCAAATGGTTCGTTATGTTACGCACGGATGCGGTAAAGATCTGGTTGGCGCACCCGTCCACCATGGAGAAGATGAGCTACTACGGCTTTGCCGATGGTGAGAGTGGTAACACGAATGGGCCGACGGACAACGAAGGTTGGTCTGCAATCACAGCAAATCAGGCGTTGCCCTTTGAACAGGGAACAGATGCAATCGCGATGGAGCTGAAGGCATGAAGAAGCCCCTGGACATGCAACGGTTTGCAACAGATGAAAGGGTGGACGCTGTTGTCATTGGCACGGGTGCAGGCGGAGCTCCGCTGCTTTGGAGGCTGGCGCGCGGTGGACTCAAGGTGGTGGCTTTGGAGGCGGGTCCGTGGTTCGAGGACCCGGCCGATGACTTCCCCACAGATGAAACTGCGGCGCACATCTACTGGCTTGATGAGCGACTGTCCGCAGGGTCCGATCCAACTGCTTTCGGTGCAAACAACAGCGGCACGGGTGTTGGTGGAAGCATGTTGCATTGGGGCGCATACGCACCGCGACCGGACCCGCGCGATCTGAAGCTAAAGAGCAACGACGGTGTGGCCGTTGACTGGCCGCTCGCACCCGAAGAGCTTAACCCATACTTCGACGAGATTGAGACGTTCATCGGTGTGTCAGGACCTGCGACGTATCCGTGGGATCCTGTGCGCAAGTATCCGCTGCCTCCGCTCCCGTTGAATAGTTCCGCTGAGTACATGGCAAAGGGTTGCGAGACGCTAGGCATCCGCGCAACACACGCTCCCATCGCGGCGGTGTCCCGGGCATATACCAACGTGGAATACGGGACACGGAACGCCTGTACCAATCGCGGATACTGCCACCAGGGCTGTCGTAATGGCGCAAAAGCGAGCATGGATGTGACGTACCTGCCTGCGGCTTTGCGCCGCGGAGCGGAAATCCGCGAGAACTGCTTTGTGCACGGCGTGGAACGCAACAGTGAAGGCAGCATCACGGCGGTGCTGTACACCGATGCGGAGGGTCAGGAACAGCGGCAGAAGACCCTCAACGTGTTCCTGTGTGCCGGTGGAGTGGAGACTCCACGCCAGCTGCTGCACTGGGATGTAGCGAACTCCAGCGGACTTGTTGGCCGTAACTTCATGGCGCATATCTCGACACAGGTTTGGGCGACCATGGACGCAGAAACCCGTCCATACAAGGGCTTCCCGGCGTCACTCATCACGGAAGACTTCATGCGTGCGAAGGATGCGGACTTCGCGGGTGGTTACCTGCTGCAGAGTTATGGCATCCTGCCGCTTGCGTGGGGTGAGCAGGTGGTCAAGGGGCGCAATCTCGTTGGGCAGGCCCTAGTCGATTACCTGATGCGGTACAACAACGTCGCGGGCATCGGCATGAACGGCGACACCTTGCCCGTGTCCGAAAACCGTCTGACGCTTTCAAACGAGATGGACGCACGAGGTCTGCCCAAGCCCTTGATTAAGTTTTCGCTTAGCGAGAACGAGAAGAAGATGAGTGACCACGCAGAAGGCAAGATGCGGAACATCCTGATTGCGGCTGGCGGACAGGACTTGTGGAGTTCACAGCGAACAGCTCACACCATCGGCACGTGCCGCATGGGTTCTGACGCGGGCTCCTCGGTGGTCAATCCTTACGGCCGGTCGTGGGACATACCCAACCTGTACATCAGTGATAATTCAGTATTTCCAACCTCTCTGGCCGCGAATCCTGCGCTCACCATCATGGCTCTTTCTCTGCGTATCGCGGATGCTTTTTTGTCCGGTCGAACGTAGGCCGATCAGCTTGCCAGCGACCTCTTTCGTGTCGAGATGGCGCGACAGGTTACGGTCACTGGAGCATCTCAGCTTGCAGTGATGAAAGCAGCAAAGCAGACAGAATCAACCGATCTCGCACACCACAAACCGCCATCGCGCAAGAGAGTAGCAGAGCACACAATGCGCGTGCCGTGGACGCGCTTGCTGCACGAGGCGAAGCAGCGCTTTGGGGTAACAAGTTTTCGCTCGTCACAGCGGGCTGTGCTCGAATCCGTTCTGCAGGGCCACAGCACGCTGGGCATCATGCCTACCGGCGCCGGTAAGTCGCTGACGTACCAGTTGGCCTCGCTGGTGCTGCCCAAGCCGGTGGTTGTTGTCTCGCCACTTATTGCGCTCATGCAGGATCAACAGCGGAGGGCGGACGCCGCCGACATCTCCGTGGAGAAGGTTGACTCTACGCTTACGCGTAAGCAGATGCTCGAGACCGATGATGCCATTCAACGCGGGGGTGCACAGCTGCTCTACGTGACGCCGGAGCGGCTGCAGATTCGCGCGTTTCTGGAAGAGCTGAAGGAAGTCGGCGTGTCGCTCTTTGTTGTTGATGAAGCGCACGTGCTTTCACAGTGGGGGCACGACTTTCGCCCGGCTTACCTGGGGCTGCGTTATGCGCGCGCAGAACTCGGCAACCCACCCGTGCTTGCACTTACGGCTACGGCTACGGATGAGGTCATCCACGACATTCTGCACGACCTCGACGCGCTTGACGCGAACGTCATCAATGCCGGCTCTGAGCGCACCAACCTGTACTTCGGTGTGCATGCCACGGTAAACAACGACGCAAAGCTTGCACGGCTGACGCAGATGATTGCAGACGAACCGGGCTGTGGGATCGTCTACACCGCTTCGGTGCGCAGCGCCAACGACTTGCATGAGCGCTTTACTGAGGCTGGGATCACGGTTGGCCACTATCACGGCAAGCTGTCTGCCAAGGAGCGGCAGCGCGCCTTAGAAGACTTCATGCAGGATCGTTATCGCGTCATGATTGCAACCAAAGCATTTGGTCTCGGTATTGACAAGCCGGATATTCGCTATGTCTTTCATTATGAGTTTCCTGATTCCCTGGAGACTTACTACCAGGAAGCCGGTCGAGCTGGGCGAGATGGAAAGCCGTCAAAAGCCGTGCTGCTGTACCGGCTTGAAGACAAACGCATCCAAACCTTTTTCTCAGCCGGACGGTACCCGCGCGCAGACGAGTTGCGCAAGGTGCTGGATGTACTTCGCGGAGACGAGCCGCTGCCTGCGAACGAAGTGGCTACTCGTGCAGAGGTGAGTCAGAAGCGGGCGGACGTCCTGCTTTACCTGTTGCGTGACACGGGACTGGCGCAGACAGAATCGGGTGGTTATACGCGCAGTAGCGCCTTGATTGTGGATGACGAACACATTGAGGCTTTGCTGACCGCTTACCGCGAGCGCACCGATCAGGACCGCAGCCGCCTGGACGAAATGATGCATTACGCGGAAACCACAACCTGCCGCAGGCAGGTCTTCCGCA
>CAXTBQ010000003.1:26743-42584 GCA_964242065.1 uncultured Terriglobus sp.
CCCGGCGAGCCGTGCGGTAACTGCGACAACTGCGTGAACCACGTTGCAGAGAGCGCCCGCTCTGAGGAGCACGTAACGCTCGACACACCGGAAGAGGATAACGGTGTCACACGAATCGAGACGATCTTCGGGTCTATTGTGACGACTGCGCCGGAAACCCTGCCGCGTTCTGAAGTAGCGGCGTTTGCGAGCGGCGAGACCGTTACTCATGCTCGCTTCGGGCGTGGCGTGGTCCAGGATGCGAGCGCAGATGCCGTCTTGGTGCGTTTCGACAAGGCTGGAAGCAAAAAGCTCAAAGCCACCTTCCTTAAGCGCGTGTAAGCCTTTGCAGAGGTGGAGCGATAGCGCATGCGATACTGATTCGGGCATGTACAAGCGAGTTCTGCTGAAGATTTCGGGTGAGGCTCTGGCAGCGGGCCGAGGTTTTGGCATCGATGCAGTTTTCGTAAGCCGTGTGGCATCGGAGATTGTGGAGCTCGCGAAGAGCGGCTGCCAGGTGGGAGTGGTGGTTGGCGGCGGCAACTTCTTTCGAGGTGTGGCCGAGCAGGCCATTCACATGGATCGCGTAGCGGCCGACCACATGGGTATGCTTTCCACGGTGATCAACGCCATCGCCATGCAGGACGCGATCGAGAAATCGGACATTCAGTGCCGCGTGATGAGCGCCATCGAGATGCACGAAGTCGCGGAGCCTTACATCCGCAGACGTGCCATACGCCACCTCGAGAAGGGACGGGTGGTGATCTTCGGTGCCGGCACAGGAAATCCCTACTTCTCCACGGACACGGCCGCAGCGCTCCGCGCCATGGAGATCCGCGCAGATGTGTTGCTCAAGGCGACTTCCGTAGATGGCATCTACACCGCGGACCCGAAGAAAGATCCAGAAGCAACCAAGTACGAGACCATTACCTACATGGACATGATTCGTCAAAGCCTTCGCGTCATGGACACTTCTGCCGTGTCGCTGTGCAATGACAACCGAATGCCTATGATTATTTTCTCGATGCGTGAGCAGGGCAATATTGTCCGTGTCGCACGCGGCGAAAAGCTGGGCACACTCGTCACTTCCTGAATGCAGGAGCAGACCGCCAGCGCTGTTGTACCGGAGCGTAAGCCGCCACTGCCGGGTCTCACCGGTGTAAGGACGTTCCTTGCGCTGGGCATTATGTTCTTCCACTTCACACCTCCGTACGCGACCTATGTTCGCCCGGTGATTGAGGCTGGATTCACTTACATCAGTTTCTTCCTGCTGATCTCGGGCTTTGTACTTGCGTACAACTACGGTCACCGTGCGGACACGCTGCGTCCGGGTCGCTTCTATGCTGCACGGCTTTCCCGCCTGTATCCCGTATACCTTCTGTCGTTGGTCGTATCCTTGGCGATGCTCCATTCCGAGTGGCTGGCCAGGCCGCATGCGGAGTTCGTTCGCGGCGTATGGTTAACGCCATTCCTCTTGCAGGGCTGGAGCCCTTCGCTTGCTACCTTTTGGAACACCGTGGCGTGGACGCTTTCAACAGAGGCTATGCTGTACCTTGCTTTCCCGTTCCTCATCCGCATGAAGTGGTGGCCACGTGAGCCAAAGAAGCTGTTGCTTCTGTTCGCAGCATTCTGGTTGTGGGAACTGGTGCTGCCCGGGCTGTACCTGCTGCTGAATCCCGACGGCCTCCACAACATCGATCGCTACTCCTCGGGTTACTGGCTGCGCGCTCTGAAGTACACGCCGTTGCCGTTCCTGCCGATCTTTCTCGCGGGCATCACCCTGGGTCGCTTCCATGCTGCGGTGACCGTCTCGAACCGCGTAAAGATGTGGCTCGCTCTCCTTGCCACCGCTACCGTGGTTTGCATCTTCTACCTGGCAGTGCCACACCTTCCGTATGTCTTGCTACACGGTGGCTTGCTGACACCGCTGTTTGCAGCGCTGGTGTTTGGCCTGACGGGAACGCATTGGATTACTCGTGCGCTTGGATGGGGACCCATCGGTGCGTTCGGCAGGGCCAGTCTGTGCCTGTACTTGCTGCACTTCAACACGTGGATCGCCCTGCACGAGTTCCATGTACCGGAGCGGCTGCACATGCAGCAGTACGACCCGTGGTTCTCCTACGCCGTCATGCTTACGTTCGCATACGCTGCGTTCCGCTGGCTGGAAAAGCCTGTGCAGAACTTCTTGCTGTCGCGTTATGTGTACAAGACGCACCTGCCATCCGCAGGTCGATAGACAGCAAGCCTGAAACTGATCCTGCATCGAAGAGGATGCATTGGTTGCTTTCCTGACGTGCTTCACTCCCATCTGTGAGAGCGCGCGCAAGAAGATTTTTGCTAGAAGACAGAAAGGCAGGCGTCGAGGCGTGTCATACTGATTTCGCAACCCTCAACAAGTGAAAACCTGGATTCGTGTTCCACGCGATTCCATGCGCCTTACTGTCAGCTTCGCAGCACTTTCTGCTAACGAAGGTTTCAAAGGAGCCAGTCTTCGATGTCGATGACCCGTCGTAACTTTCTCACTCGTGTAGGCCAGGCAGGCGGCTACTCAGCAACATTTGCCACCATGCAGGCCTTGGGTCTGTTCCCAATGAAAGCCACGGCAGCGCAGCCGATTGCAGCGGCGCCGGGCTCTGGCAAGGGCGTGAGTGTAGTGGTAGCGGGTGGCGGCATCTCCGGCCTGGTGACAGCCTACGAGTTGAAGAAGCTCGGCTATGCGGTCACGCTGCTGGAGGCGCGGACGCGTCCCGGCGGCCGTAACTTCAGCGCGCGCAACGGCACAGTGGTCGAGTTCACGGACGGCGCCAAGCAGACCTGTACCTGGGAAGAGGGAAATTACCAGAACCTCGGTCCCGGCCGCCTGCCTTCGGTACACACAACAATCCTGAACTACTGCCGCGAACTGAACGTACCGCTCGAAGTCGAGATCAACACGTCGCGCTCGACGATCCTGCAGAACGACACAGCTAACGGCGGCGCACCAGTTGTGCAGCGAAAAGCATTGAACGATACGCGCGGGCATGTAAGTGAGCTGCTGGCAAAGGCAATCAAGGGTGGTGCGCTGGACCAGGACCTGACGAAAGAGGACAAGGAACGCATGGCTTCGTTCCTGAGGACGTATGGTCCTCTTGGCTTCGACGGCAAGTACCATGGCTCCGATCGTGCGGGTTTCAAGCAGTACCCGGGTGCCGCCGATCAGGTGGCCATCAATCAGGAACCGCTGGACATGCACACGCTGCTGGATGCGAACTTCTGGGCCGGCATCCTGTACGAGGAAGCGTGGGATTGGCAGGCGACCATGATGCAGCCGGTCGGCGGCATGGATCGTATTCCGTACGCGTTTGCAGCGAAACTGGATCAGACCAAGACCATCCTCTATGACGCACAGGTGACCGCGTTCAAGCGCACCGGCGCGAACAAGGGTGTCGAAGTTACGTACAAGCATCGCGGTGCTGAGAAGACCATCAAAGCGGACTACATGGTCAACTGCATGCCGCTGCCCATGATAAAGAAAATGCAGTCGGACCTGTCCGCACCCTACATGGCTTCCATCAATGGAGCCACGTACGCGAGTAGCTATAAGCTCGCCTGGGAGTCGCGCCGTTTCTGGGAGACGGACTACCAGATCTACGGTGGCCTGTCGTTCCGCGCACCAGGACCGACCACTGTCATCTGGTACCCCTCAGCCAAACTACTCTCGCCGAAGGGCATCCTTGTCACCGGCTACGAGGACGAGATGAACTGGGGCTGGGAGAAGTTGAGCATGCAGGAGAAATTTGAAACCGCCCGCAAGCAACTCGAAAAGATCCATCCCGGCAACGGCAAGGACCTCACCAAGCCCCTCATCTGCATGTGGCGTCATATTCCGTTCAACGAGGGCTCATGGATCCGGAGCTACGGTGGCGGTGACACCGGGTACAAGACCTTGCTACAACCGGACGGTCCGATCTTCTTTGCGGGCGACCACACCACCCACGTGGTGGGCTGGCAGGAAGGCGCTGCGCTATCGGGTAAGCGGGCCGTACAGATGATCTGCGATCGGGTCAAGTCCGCGTAGTCACTGAGCAGAATTAAAGGCAACATCCAGGGGAGCAAAGCCGCATGAAGCTGAAGAGAAACATGTTCGTAGTCGCCGCAACATGGGCAAGCCTGACTTTGTGCGCAGCGTCCGCGCAGGTTGCAGTCAAGCACATCCAGACGGAGAAATCACCGATTGCAACAGCGGTGTGGGCAGGCGACACACTCTACGTCAGCGGCCAACTGGCGAACCCCGTGAGCCCAGCCGATCCGGCCAAAGGCACTCTGGCAGACTACGGTGACACGAAGACGCAGACGGCGAGCATTCTGAACAAGGTGCAGGCCATCTTGAGAGAGCAGGGCCTGGACATGAAAGACGTTGTGAAATGCACCGTCTTTCTTGCTGCTGATCCAAAGCTCGGGAAGATTGACTTCCCCGGCCTCCAAGCCAGCTTTACACAGTTTTTCGGCACAAAGGAACAGCCTAATAAACCGGCGCGTTCAGCTTTCCAGGTGGCTGGTCTGGTCGCGCCCGGTTACCTGCTTGAGATTGAAGTGATCGCGGTGAAAGGCAAGTAGTCATCGTCCGATCGCGAAAGGGTGCGGATTGCAGCCGCACCCTTTCTGCTGCCCAAAGGCGTTCGGTGCGTGGTTCCTTAGGGCGCTTTGGCGAACGCCGAACGTTTGCGCCACCTTTTATTTGCACCAGCAGTCACAATTTGCATTGTGTATGGAAGAGCAAGTTGTATCGTATTGCCCATGACTGTACCCGCAGACACAGGCGAGGTTACGGCACTCCTCCGTGAGTGGAGCCGGAACAAGCCGCTCTCCTCAGAGCAGCTTTTCGATCTTGTCTATCCGCAACTCCGCTCCATTGCGGGCGCTTTGTTCTACGGAGAGCGTCCGGAGAACCTGCTGCAGCCAACTTGTGTAGTGCATGAGCTTTTCCTCAAGCTCATCCGTCAACGGAAGCTTGACTTTGAAGACCGGCAGCATTTTTATAGCTTTTCAGCACGGTTGATGCGGCGGATCCTGGTGGACTATGCCCGCTCCGAAAAACGGCAGAAGAGAGATGGTGGCATCCCGGTGCCACTCACCGATGCGATCGCCTGGGTGAGTTCGAGCGAAGCGGAGATGCTTGATCTGGACCTGGCGCTGGAGGCGCTGGAGCGATTGGATCCTCGCAAGTGCCGCATGGTGGAACTACGCTTTCTTGTTGGTCTGACTGCTGAGGAAACAGCAGAACTGATGGGATTGTCAAAGGCCAGCGTGGATCGCGATCTCCGTTTTGCCAGAGGATGGCTTCAGGCCAAGCTGCAAACGGCGCACTGACACATCAAGCCTGCCAATCGCGCCAACACTGCTGCAAGGGAGTCCGGATCTATGGATAGAAGCTCTTCGGCAGCCGAAACTTGGGAATCTGAGCATTGGGATCAGCTGCAACAAATCTTTCATCAGGTAGAGACCGTCGCTCCTGAAGAGCGCGAAATCGCGCTGAACGCGGCAACGGACGATCCGCTGATCCGGGACAGGGTGCTGCAGTTGCTGCAAGCTTCGAGCGAAGAATCAGGAGCGCCTCTGCTGCTCCGCCATTCGGCAGCCTCTGGAACGCGGATCGGTCCATACGCTGTGGAAAGGCATCTGGGAACTGGCGGCCTGGGGTCGGTATATCTTTGCAGGCGATCTGTAGGCGGATCGATGCAGTACTGCGCAGTCAAAGTGCTTTCCATGCATGCAGCCGGCCCGGCATTCCTTGGGCGATTCCAACGGGAGCAGCAGATTCTTGCATCGCTGAACCACCCTGGTATCGCAAGGCTGCTGGACGCTGGTACGGCGGATACAGGCGAGGCCTACCTGGTCATGGAGTATGTTGATGGCGCCGATCTGACTGCTCACTGCGACGATCAGCGTTTGTCAGTGCAACAGCGTCTGCATCTGTTCCTGGAACTCTGCGATGTGGTTTCGTACGCACACCGCAACCTCACCGTCCACCTCGATCTCAAGCCTTCAAACATCCTGCTGACGAAAAGCGGTCACGTCAAGCTGCTAGATTTTGGAGCCGCTAAGTTGCTGGACCCGGACGGCAACTTGACCACGACCATCATGGCCACACCGGCTTACAGCAGCCCGGAGCAGCTTCGTGGGGAGGCGGTCACAACCTCATGCGATCTGTATTCACTCGGTGCCGTGCTGTTCGAACTGTTATCCGGGCAGCGGCCTTTTCAAGGCATGTCCATGGCCATGGTGGTGGAACGAGCGCTCAAGGAGCAGGAACCATCGCCCGTGACACAGGCTGTGACGGATAACGGAGCAGAGGCGCGAGCCACCACCACCATGCGGCTGCGCCAGTCCTTGCAAGGCGACCTGGCCACCATCGTTGCGCGCTGCCTGCGCAGCCATGCGGCTGATCGCTATGCGTCGGTCGATGCGCTCGCAGAGGACGTACGTCGTCATCTTGCAGGCCAACCCGTCCTTGCGCGACCACAGACACAGGTGTACCGCATGGGAAAGTTCGTGCGGAGAAATCGTTTTGCGGTCACGGCCGCCGCTCTTGCAGGCCTTGCCGTCGTCAGCAGCTTGAGCTACGGCGCAGTGCGACAGCATCAGGCTTTGCGCGCGGCGCAGCGTGCCGTCCAGATGCAAACGTTCATGTCACAGCTTTTCAAGCTGGCAAATACGAACTATATGGGCAAGCCCGCTGCCACTGTGCCGGAGTTCTTGCAGATGGGAGCCAGGGTTCTACCCGTGATGATTCAAAGCCCTGACGACCAGCGCTCAGCCGCGCTCAGCCTGGCCGAATCGATGTACAACAACACCGACTACCGAGATGCCGCTCCACTCTTTGCAAAGGTGAGTGCCGAGGCAAGGGCCGCGGGAGACGTCGCCATGGAGGCTGAAGCGGAAGGCTACGCCGGCATTACGGCGTTCAAACTGGGTGACATGGAAGTGCAGCGAAGGCTTGCTGAGCGCGCGTTGCAACTCTCGCGAGACGGCCGTGTACCGGCCTCGGTGCGTGTGCGCGTGGAGAATTTTTATGTGTTGCCCCACTACGATCAGGACCGTATGACGGACGCCGATGTGGCCCTGGAGAAAGCGGCTTACGCGGAAGCGCACAGCGCAGGTGTTTCAGAAAATGACCTTGCTTTTGCGGCTCTCAGCCTGGGACAGGCGGTTGAGCGCGGCAATGGCGACTGGCGGCAAGAAGAGTCGCTGGCGAAGGAGGCACTAGCCATCTACCAGCGCGAACCGTGGGCCGTATGCGAAGCCGCAGGTGCCTCGCAGGTGCTCGGCTTTCTGCTGCAGCAGCACGACGATCTACTGGGAAGCGTCGACATGCTGCGCACCTCCTACGAGGGATATCGCCAATGTAGCGGCGACAGCAATCGCGACACCCTGAGTGCGGGCGGTTATCTGGCGCTTGCCATGGTTCCAGCCAAACAGACGCGGCTGGCCATTCCGCTGCTGGAGGAAATCGTGCCGAAACTCAAGAGAGTCGCAGGAGAGGACAGCATCGAGCTTCGTGCGCCCCTGCTGGCGCTGGCGCGTTCCTACCTTGCGGAGGGTGAGTACGAGAAGTCGCAAGCAGCCGCGGAAGAGCTCCTGCGCATTGTAGAGGGCAAGGTGAACCCGCACTCCGGGCAGTTTGGCGCGTATGAAAGTGTGCTGGCGCGCGCACTGAGCGGTCAACAGCGCTATCGCGAAGCGCTGGTGCACGCGCAGAGCGCCGAACGGAGCTACCAAACGGACCCGAACAAGCTGCCCGCGACGGTTTCGAATGCGGCGAAAACTCACCAGCTTGTTCTGGATCTGCAATCAAAGCTCTCGGGACTTTAGCGGTTGGCGAGTGCTACGTGGCGCGTCATGCTTGAATCTGAGCGGGCTTCGCCACATCCAAAGAGGTAAAGCGAGTAGCCAGCCATTCATGTGCGACCTGCTTGCTCCGGTATTCAAGACGCTTTACACTCGAGAGAAGTACCAAGGAGATTCAGCATGGCAACCGCCGTTTCCACTCCTGAAATCGTGACCGCACCGGAAATTGTCGCCGCAGCCCCCACGCAGCCTGTCAACCTGACCTCGGCAGCGCAGTCGAAGGTGAAGGAGATCATGGCGACGCAGGATCCGCTGCCTGCCGGTCTGCGGATCGGTGTGGTTGGCGGAGGCTGCTCCGGCTTTCAGTACTCCATGAGCTTTGAGAACCAGCAGGGCATGATGGACAAGGTCGTCCGCTTCGACGACCTGAAGGTATTCGTGGATGCCACGAGTGCCATGTACCTGAACGGCTGCACGGTGGACTACGTTGAAACGCTGGAAGCGGCCGGCTTCAAGTTCGAGAACCCCCAGGTGAAGAGCACTTGCGGCTGTGGTTCGTCTTTTTCTGTCTAGTCTTACTACCGGTAGCCAGAATGGTCCGCTTCGGCGGGCCATTGCATTTTGCCCTAGAAAGAGAGAGCGGGCAACTAAGTTACTGCCAGCTCGTCCAGGTCAACACGGATGGGTGTACCGTCTACGGTCAACACCCGGGTATTCAGCCATTGGCTCTCAAGTGCGTCGACAATCAGCACCTCCCGGCGCTTCGGGTCAAGAACCCAAACCGCCTTCACGCCCATACCGATGTATTCTTCCACTCGCTGCATCATCCGTTTCACTGTGTCGTCTGGTGATAGCACCTCGATACAAAGCAGCGGTGCCTCACGGATGATTGGCTCCGGCTTCCTGTCCCTGCTGAGCACCATGACATCCGGAATTAGAAAATTGTCCGGCTTGACCTAAAGGCGGCACTCGCCGACAACATAGATGTCCCACTCGCGCTCGCGCGTCCCAAGGTAAAGAAGCAGGGCAAACTGTAAGCGGCTGTGATCCCAATCACCCATGTTCCGAATCTCCAGGTGGCCGTCTACGTAGTCGCGATCAGGGCGATACGTTGTACGCAGGTACTTCTCGAGGGGTATATAGCGTTCACTCGGACGCAGAGGGTAACCAGTCGACGAGAAAGTTGGATACCGCTTTGGGGGCGGCGCAACGAACCCTGAATCTGTCGGTGTCGGAACGGTAGCCATAACCCCAAGTATGCTCCCGAATCGAAGCGGCTGCCATCGCTTTGCGCCTCCGCAGCCACTTCCAGCCAGGCAGCCCGTCTAAACTGGTAGCAGTCGCCACATGACCGAGTTCACCGTAAAACTGGCCGACGAACGTGGCCGTATTCAGGAGCAGACGCATCCTGCCGCCACGGCAGAGGAGCTGCGCGCGCGTTTCACGCAGGCCGGGTACTTGGTCTACTCCGTGAAGGCGCGCGGCGGGCTGAACGCGAGTGGCTCGCGCAAGAAGGTCAAGCTGCAGAACTTTCTTGTCTTCAACCAGCAGTTCGTCACTCTGATCAAGGCGGGCCTGCCGATCCCGGGATCGCTGGAGTTGCTTGCACGACGGCAAAAGGACGAGCGGTTCAAAGCACAACTCCAGAACGTGGCAGCCCGCGTTAAGACGGGCGAATCGCTCTCCGGTGCGTTCGACGCGCAGGGCGGATTCCCGCTCATCTTCACCACTACGCTGCTTGCGGGCGAGCGCTCCGGCAACCTGGAAGAGGTGCTGCAGCGCTATACAGAGTTCCAACGCGTGTCACTGACTGTGACCAAGAAGCTCAAGGCCGCGTTGGTCTATCCAACTTTATTGATCGCGCTTGTGGTTGGTCTTTTCATTTTTCTACTCTCCTTTGTAGTACCCCGGTTTGCGCAGCTATATGAGCAGCTGAACGCTCCTCTTCCGGCTATCACACAGGTGCTACTGAAGATCGGCAATGTTGCGCAGAACTATGGCCTCTACATTGTGGCGCTGGTTGCGCTGGCCTGCTATCTGGCATATCGCTGGTCTCAGACTGATTCAGGATCGAATACTGTTGACCGGCTACGGTTGGGCGTTCCATTGCTCGGCGTAATCTGGCTAAAGTATCAGGTGGCCCTGTTCTCCCGCACGCTCTCCACGCTGCTCACCGGCGGCCTACCACTGGTGCCCTCATTGGAGACGGCGGCGCGCTCCATCTCGTCACGGCAGGTATCCAACGCGGTGTTTTCCTCGGTCACGCAGGTGCGCGAGGGCCAACGGCTTAGCACTTCCCTCGAGGGCACGCGCGTGTTCCCAGAGCTTGCCATTGAGATGATGGAAGTGGGTGAATCCACGGGCGCGCTACCCACCATGCTCAACTCCGTCGCCAGCTTTTTTGAGGAGGACGTGGAAACTTCACTCGCCGGCGTGCTCTCCCTTATCGAGCCGACGCTGCTCATCTTCATGGGCATTGTCGTTGCCGTCATCCTGATCTCGCTGTACCTGCCCATCCTTTCGCTGGGTGCCAACGCTACCGGCACGCCGGGCGCGGGCAGCTAAGAAGGAGCAACAAATCTCATGGCAACACCCCTCGCCATTCCCATCGCAAACCCGGAACTGAACGAGACCGAGCGCGCACAGCTAATGGCGCGCCGCTACCACTCGGAGTTCATCGACCTGCGCGACTTCAAGATCTCGCACGACCTGGTGAAGTCCGTGCCGGTCGAGCTGATGTTTCGCTATAACTTTATCCCGCTGGAGCAGTTAGCGGACCGGCTGGTGATCGCAGTCAGCGACCCTTCGCGACTGATGGTGCTGGATGAGATCAGCGGCCTGCTGGGCCAGCGGCTGCTGACGCGTGTGGCAACGCTCTCGCAAATCACCGATCTGTTGAAGAAAACCGAGCAGTCCCAGCGCGTACTGGAAGAAGCGACCGAAGGCCTGACCTTCGACGTGCTCTCTGCCGACGACAACCCGGACGAGAACATCTCCATCGAGCGGCTGACTAGCGAAGACGACATCTCGCCCATCATCCGGCTGGTGGACACGACCATCTTCAGCGCGTTGGAGCGCCGCGCATCGGACATTCACCTGGAAACCTACGATGATTCGCTGCTCGTGAAGTACCGCATAGACGGCGTGCTGCAGCAAGCTATGGCGCCCATCGCGCGCGAGCACCACCAGACGATCCTGTCGCGTATCAAGGTCATGTCCGAACTCGACATTGCCGAGCGCCGTGTGCCGCAGGACGGACGCTTCCGTGTGCGCTACAAGGGCCGCCTGATCGACTTCCGCGTCAGCATCATGCCCACTGTGCACGGCGAAAACTGCGTGCTGCGCGTGCTCGATAAAGAGTCGATGAGCGAGAAGTTCAAGAAGCTCTCGCTCGATGTGGTGGGCTTCGGCGCGGACGACCTGCAGCGATTCCGCAGGTACATCAAGGAGCCCTACGGCATGGTGCTGGTGACAGGTCCTACCGGTTCCGGCAAGACCACCACGCTCTACGCCGCGCTGAACGAGATCAAGAGCGAAGAAGACAAAATCATTACCATCGAAGATCCGGTCGAGTACCAGATTCGCGGCATCACGCAGATCCCCGTCAACGAAAAGAAGGGTCTAACCTTTGCACGCGGCCTGCGATCCATCCTGCGGCACGACCCGGACAAGATCCTGGTGGGTGAGATTCGCGACGCGGAGACGGCACAGATCGCCATCAACTCCGCGTTGACCGGTCACCTGGTCTTTACCACCGTCCACGCGAATAACGTCGTCGATGTTCTGGGGCGTTTCTTAAACATGGGCGTGGAACCGTACAACTTCGTCTCCGCGTTGAACTGCATTCTGGCGCAACGGTTGGTACGGCAGATTTGTGACTTCTGCGCGACCTACCGCACGTACTCGGACGATGAGCTCAACGCAAATGGCCTCGACTCAGCCGAGTGGCAGGGCTTCCGCTTCCGCGAAGGCACAGGATGCATTGAGTGCAGCGGAACGGGATATCGCGGACGTTCTGCGATTCACGAGTTGCTGGAACTGGACGACGAGATTCGCGAACTGCTGCTGGACAAAAAGCCTGGTTCTGAGATCCGGCGTAAAGCCAAAGAGAAGGGCATGCTCTTCTTGCGCGACAGTGCGCTGGAACGGGTGCGTGCCGGCATCACCACGCTGCACGAGATTAACAAGGTAACGTTCATCGAGAGTGGACGGTAGGTAAGCACCAGTTCTTTCGGTATCGCGAACACAACCAAGATGGCGCGGTTCAAGAAACGGGTGCTATCGAGTATCTAAGACCTTCGTCTCAAGCATGTAGTCTGGATGAGCTTGCCTTCACTGTTCCCCAAATCGACTCTGCAGGTGCGCCCACGCATCGCGGTCGAGGTACGCCCGGAAGGAGTGTATGCAGCTTCCTCCCCGGACAGTACCGGTCTACTGTCGCAGGTGGGAAGCGGAACGCTTCCGGCGGGTGCTGTTGTGCCGTCACTGCGCGTGGGAAACATCGTCGATCGCGTGGCAGTAATTGCTGCCTTAAAGAAGACGCTAGGGGCCGTCCAGTCCGGAAAATCCCGTGATCTGACATTAGTCATCCCCGATACCGCAGTGCGGGTGCTGCTCCTCGACTTCGATGAGCTGCCGTCCAGGACGGAGGACGTGCTGCCGGTACTTCGCTTTCGCCTGACCAAGCTGTTGCCCTTTCCCCCGGAACTCGCACAGGTGAGCTATCAGGTGATGAGCCGGCATGCGCTGCAGTTGCAGGTGCTGGTTGTTGCTGTGCCGAACGAGGTACTGCTGGAATACGAGTCCGCAGTGCGAGAGGCGGGATACGAGCCGGGCGCGGTGCTTCCAAGCACGCTCGCGGTGGCCGCCGCGATCGACGAGGCCACGCAATCCGCGGTTCTGTTAGTAAACGGCAGTGAGTACGCAGTCACCACGGCTATTCTTCGCAGGGGAGAGTTGCTGCTGCACCGCACGCTTGAGCTTAAGTCTGACCCGATGAGTGAAGCGGCTGCTTCCGTTGCGCTTGAACCGGCCAATCTCTCCCTGGCCGCGCAGGCTGGCAGCACCAGCGAGGTTGCAGTAGCGGAGATGGTGCAGGCCGGTCTGCTTGTGGACGCTGATGACACGGCCAGTGCACAGGTCGAGTTGCTCCAGGCAATTTCAGTCGCAGCGGCCTACTACGAAGATTCGCTTTCAGTTGCTCCTGACGAGATACTCACGGCCGGCACGCTGGCACCCGGTGCATTGGAAGCAGTTCTGGAGAGTTCGGGCCTCCGTGCGCGTGACGTGGTGCAAACAACCGATCTGCTCTCTGGCACAACCGTTCCAAGGGGTTTGCTGGCGGGTTTGCGGGGAGCCTTGAAGGGGTAGCTTGCGCGTTCAGATCAATCTCGCGACACGGCCTTATGTTGAGTTGGACCGGCTTTTGCTGCGGCTTCGCATCGCCGCCGCCGCCCTGTCGGTGCTCGCGTTGGTGCTCGGACTGGTTCTGCATGGCGTGAAGGCTCGCGCTCGCAGTCAGCAGGAGCAGCTTGCACGGCTGAATGTCCAAGCCGATGCGCTTGGTCGTGAGCGAGCCGCAAACGAAGCTCGCCTGCGGCAGCCGGTCAACGCAGCCACCCTCAGCCGGAACGAGTTCCTCAACTCTCTGTTTTTGCGCAAGAGTTTTTCCTGGACCGCCGTACTCATGGACCTGGAGGATGTACTGCCTGCGGGAGTGCAGGTGCAATCGATTGAGCCTATCGTTACGCCAGCCGGAGACGTCAGCATTCGTCTGCGGGTGCTTGGCGACCGTGACCGCGCAGTGCAGCTGGTTCGCAACCTGGAAGGCTCGCACCGCTTTCTGTCATCGCGGCTTGCGGGCGAAGCACAGCAAACCGCCAATCCAAACACAGGGAGGCAGACGCTGGGTGCAAACGGTCTGCCACAGCCTATCAACACCGCGAGCGGCGCAAACGGCTTGCCGCCCGTTTCCGGCGTGGAGTTCGAGATCGTCTCGGGCTACAACCCGCTTCAGGCGAGACTGCGTGAGCAAGCACGGCAGAAAGCTCAAGCAGATGAGACGAAGGCTTCGCGGTGAGACTTCCATCTGGCGTAACCATCTCCAGTGAGCGGCGTGAGCGGCTGCAGAAAGCCGCCTCGGCCCTGAACCTGCATATTGCCGGTGCCGGCCTGCTGCTACTCCTCTGTCTCTATTTCGCTGTACACCTTATCCTGGTCAGTAACAGCACCGGTGCCCAGGGCGAGGCTGCTATCGCTGCAGCCCAGTCGCGTTTAGCAGCTGCTGAGATACAGGCACGGCAACTGCGAGGGCTCGACGCCAAACTGCAGGCGTCTGATCAGGACGCGGCCCGCTTCTACCAGGAGCGCCTGCCCTATGCATACTCTGACGTGGCTGCCCAGCTTGGCCAGCTCTCCAAGCAGACCGGTGTCCGGCTCAGCCGCGCGTCCTATGTGCAGTCGGTACCCGTGGACGGCGCAACGGAAATCCGCATCGATGCTGCTGTTACCGGTGAATACAGCGCCCTGGCTCGATTCGTAAACGGTTTGGAGCGTGACCGCAGCTTGTTTCTTGTCGAGAGCATGGTGCTCAGCGGTGCACAGAACGGGCTGGTCAATCTGCAGATGCGCATTGGTACCTACATACGCGAGCCGATTCTGACGGGCGCACCCGCTACAGGAGGCAGTCGATGAAGGCGGGCACGGAAGATCGAAAAAAGCTCATTGCCGCCGGCAGCTTTGGCGTGCTGGCTGTCGGCTACCTGCTCTATACCCTGCTTGGAAGCAGCGGCAGTCCCGACGTTTCGGCGTCGCCGCCGGTCACAATCGTTACCACCGCTCGCCCCGCGCCACCCTCCAGCCAGCCCGCCGCATCTGTGAACCGGCAGGCTTTCTCCCGGCTCGATCCCACCCTCCATCCAGAGGGCATGCTGCTCACAGAATCGCTCGTTTACTTCGGGAGCGGGCGCAACATCTTCCTGCCGCCGGGTGCCGCGTCCGCCCAGGCAGTAGTCATTCCCAGGCCGCTGGCTTCTGCCCGCTACGTGCCGCCCTCCGCCATAGCAAGTACAACTGCGCCCTCGTTGCCGCCCATTGATCTTCGCTTCTTTGGCACCTCCACCAGCCGGGACGGCAAGCGGCAGGCATTTCTGCTTCGCGGAGACGACGTTTTTATTGCGTCGCAGGGGGATGTGGTGAGCCGCCGCTACCGTGTGGGTAGCATCTCGGCCAGCGCGGTAGAGGTGACGGACCTCTCCAGCAACAACACCCAGCGCCTGCCCATGAGTTCGCAGTGATGGAGCGAGACGCAACACAAACGAAATCCGCTCAGAGCGGCGATGAAGGTTATCTGCTGCTCTGGCTGGTAGTTGTCTGCTTCCTGCTGGTGCTTGCCCTGGGCATTGCCGCACCGCGAGTGGCAAAAGAACTGGCGCGCGACCGCGAAGTGGAATCGGAGCACCGTGCGCAGCAGTATGTTCGCGCAATCCAGCTGTATTACCGCAGAAATCAGCGGTTTCCTCAATCTGTAGATCAACTGCTGGGCACAGGCTTCTCCGGCATCACAAGCTCGACCAACTTCCGCTATCTGCGGCAGCAGTACAAGGATCCGCTTACGGGGGACGACTACCGCCTGATTCATGTGGGTGAAGCAAAAACCGAGGTCAAGGGCTTCTTTGGCGAGCCGCTACAAGGCGCGCCGATCGGGAACCTGGGCTCGGTCGCCGGCATGCAATCCGGCCAGGGAACGGCTGCAAGCGCCATCGGCGGCAGTACACCGGGTTCGTCGCTTGGCGGCACTTCCTCAGGGTTTTCGCTGGGATCTACCTCTGGCACCGGAATCAGCTCTGCCACCAGCCAGACCGCGACTGGCTCCGGCACGCCAGGCACCTCCAGCGCGTCCGGTACGACCGCGACGTCTACTGCAGGTTCGAGCAGCAGCGCCTTCGGCTCCGGGACGGACGCCACCACCTTTCAGGGCAGCAAAGGTGCGTTCTACGGCGTCGGCAGCAACGCAAAGGGCCATGGCCTGGTGGAG
>CAXTBQ010000003.1:42594-90616 GCA_964242065.1 uncultured Terriglobus sp.
CTCTACGACCCTCGGGTTGAGCTGTTGAAAGCCAAGGTAAGCCTGTTCGGTGGCAGCCCTGCCGCCAACGGAAGCGGATTGCTGGGCAACATGCCGAACGCTACCTCGACCAGCATCTTCGGTCCGTCGCCCACCACGAACGGTAGCACCAATACAAATGGCACAGCGGCGCCAGCAGGGACCACCCCCGCGACGGGAACGACTTCAGACCAGAACTCGGCCGCCCCAACCCGCTGAATCTCGTCCCCTCGTTCGCGCTGGAGGATGATTTCGGATCCGAGGAGGGTCCAGGACGGTTTCATTTCGGGACGTCGATTTCTCACAGGTATGGCCGTTTGCAAAGTTGCACCAGTCTTTGTGCAATGAGCAGGCGAAATCTGTCGTTCAGGACCAAAAACGTCAAAAAAGCACGTGCAGAAACCTGTCTTTAGCCGCACAAAACGCGCGAAAAACATGCTCTGGGCGTACAAAAAGCTCGCTCGCGACGGCCCCGGCGAGCAAACCTGGTACCTGCCCTCGGACGAGATCTTCTCCAGGTCAAGGTCTGACCTTACGTGCGAGCCAGCGTTTCAGACACAAGCCACTAGTCGAGAGCGCCAAGCCCGGCGCGAGGCGATTTGAATCTCTCCGCTTAGGTCTGCATCAGATACATTGACAGTAAGTCACTCACATGTGATTCTGGATGTGCTGAGCAAACCGGCCAAGAGTTCTGAAGCAAATTGCGGCTGCGGCCGCCGGAGGAGCAAGACAGATGGGCAAGATTATCGGTATCGACCTGGGAACCACCAACAGCTGCGTTGCGGTGATGGAAGGTGGCGAACCCAAGGTTATCCCCAACGAAGAAGGCGGCCGCACCACGCCGTCCATCGTGGCTTTCACCAAGAGCGGCGAGCGCCTGGTGGGTCAGGTGGCCAAGCGTCAGGCCATTACCAACCCCGAAAACACCATTTACTCGATCAAGCGCTTCATGGGCCGTCGCCTGAACGAAGTGAATGACGAAATGAAGATGGTGCCGTACAAGGTCGTCAGCAAGGGCGACAACCTTGCCGTGCTGGCACAGGGCAAGGAGTACACCGCGCCGGAAGTGAGCGCGATGATCCTGCAGAAGCTCAAGAAGGCTGCAGAGGACTACCTGGGCACGTCCGTGACCGAGGCCGTCATCACTGTTCCGGCATACTTCAACGATTCGCAGCGGCAGGCGACCAAGGACGCGGGCAAGATTGCCGGCCTGGACGTCAAGCGCATCGTGAACGAACCCACAGCAGCTGCGCTGGCGTACGGCCTCGACAAGAAGAAGGACGAGACCATCGTGGTCTATGACTTCGGCGGCGGTACGTTCGACGTGTCGGTGCTTGAGGTGGGCGAGGGCGTCATCGAGGTGAAAGCCACCAACGGCGACACGCACCTGGGCGGCGACAACCTGGATCAGCGCTTGGTGGACTTCCTGATCGACGAATTTCGCAAGCAGGAAGGCCTGGACCTGCGCGGCAAGGGCAACGAAATGGCCCTGCAGCGCCTGAAGGATGCGGCGGAGCGCGCCAAGATCGAGCTCTCCACCACCATGGAAACCGAGATCAACCTGCCCTTCATCACGGCAGACGCGACCGGCCCGAAGCACCTCGTCGTCAAGCTGACTCGCGCCAAGTTCGAGTCGCTGGTGGAGGACCTCTTGCAGAAGTCGGTTGGCCCTTGCAAGCAGGCCATGAAGGATGCCGGCATCGACGCGAGCAAGGTCGATGAGGTGGTGCTCGTCGGCGGCCAGACCCGCATGCCCCGCATGCAGGCCTTGGTGAAGGAGCTGTTCGGTAAGGAACCGCACAAGGGCGTGAATCCGGACGAAGTCGTTGCCATTGGCGCGGCGGTGCAGGGTGGCGTTCTCGGCGGCGAGGTGAAGGACCTCTTGCTGCTGGACGTGACGCCGCTGACCCTGGCCATCGAGACGATGGGCAGCGTGGCGACGCCGATGATTCCGCGCAACACGACCATTCCGACGAAGAAGACGGAAACCTTCTCGACGGCAGCCGATTCGCAGACCGAGGTGGAAGTACACGTGCTGCAGGGCGAGCGTCCGCTGGCCAACCAGAACCGCACGCTCGGCAAGTTCAAGCTGAGTGGCATCCCACCCGCCCCGCGCGGTGTGCCGCAGATCGAGGTCACCTTTGACATCGATGCCAACGGCATCCTGAACGTGACGGCTAAGGACAATGCCACCGGCAAGGACCAGAAGATCACCATCACCAGCAGCTCGGGCCTGAGCAAGGACGAGGTCGAGCGCATGGCGAAGGAGGCTGAGGCGCACGCGGGCGAGGACAAGGAGAAGCGCGACGAAATCGAAGCGCGGAACCAACTGGACAGCACCGTGTACAACGTGGAGAAGATGTTCCGTGAGAACGGCGACAAGATCTCCGGCGACGAGCGCCAGCAGGTTGAGGGTGCACTGAGCGACGCCAAGACCACGCTCACCGGCACGCCCAGCGCGACCGAACTGAAGGCAGCCAACGACCGCCTGACGCAGGCAAGCCACAAGCTGGCCGAAGCCATGTACAAGAACGCATCTGCACCGACGGACGGTGGCGCAGCCGCAACCGGAACTACTGAAGCGCCGAAGCAGGATGAAGGCGTGATCGACGCGGAGTACGTGGACGTCGACCACAAGTAGGTGCTTCGCACCGCTCTCGACGCGCTTCGCGTGTGAACAAGCTGGAGCCGGAGTTCTTGCAAGAGGAACTCCGGCCTCCTCCGATCAAAGCCGATTCGCTGCCGCAACCGGCGCATCAAAAACGTGTCCATTCAATAGGAGGAGCAAGGCAATGAACACAGGAGTCAACACCATCTGGAAGTGCGAGCAGTACGTTGCCGGCAAACTCCACGAGCAGACCATGTTCCCGAGCGAGTCGCAGGCACGCGACTTCGCAAGGAAGCTGTTTGATGTGCGTCCGGATACGATCCTTCGGATCGAGCCGATACCGCTGCAGCACGTTTGGAACTAATTGCTCGTAAATCGAATGCAATGGACGCGAGAGGCCAAGGCCGCTCGCGTTTCCTTTGCTCGAAGTGTGAACGTCAGGTCATTGAACATGTGCGAACTGGCCTTGTCGCACTGACTCTGATTCTGCGTTCTTCTAAACGGCGCGGCTGGGCACCAGTTCGTAGCGCCGTTTGAACTGCAGGAATGGCATCTCGAAGAAATGGTACGAGGCGGCGGCCGCCAGATAGGCGACCGCAAGGCTCGCCAGTATGCCGATCGAGTAGGTGGGCAGTCTCGCGGACAGGATCGCAATCACCGGCAGGTGGAACACGTAAAGCCCGTAGGAGATCTTTCCAGAGTAGACAAGCGGCGCGGGTGCCGGAAGCCTCTGGAACGCCACGAGGAAGAGGCAGCAGGCCGCCGCGACCATCGCATAGCCCGTGCATAGTTCGAACGCTGACGTTGCGTGTGCGCCCTCAGTCTTCAGGTGAAACGCACCGGCTGCAGCCATCCATAGCGCGACCGATCCCACCAGAGCGGCAACACTGGTGGACTGTTTCCACTTGGGCAGATGACTGTCGGCCAAGGCCAGAAGAATGCCTGCCGCAAACATCTCAAACTGCACAAAGCTGCTGAACCAGACGGTCACATCCAGGTCTGCCCGCGCATGCGCGAAGTGTACGAGCGCGACATTGGCTAAGAGGATGAGGACGAGGGCGAAGCACAGCATTCCCCGTTGCCCAAAGCTCTTACCGGCGGATGGAAAGAACAGATAGAACTGCTCTTCGATGGAGATGCTCCACAGGTGCGACATGAGAATCGTGCCCGGGTAGATAAGGTTACCGGAGAGCAGCAGGGCTGCAATGAACCAGGTCTTCTGTTCAAGAAAAACGCCATGATGGACGGCGCGTACAACACCGATGCCGATGCCCAACAGGTACAGCGGCCAGATCCGCAACATGCGTCGCTTGTAGAAGGGCACAAGGTGGATGCTGCCGGTTAAGTGGAGCTCGCGCAGCAGCAACAGCGTAATGAGGTAGGCGCTTAGAACGAAGAAGAGGCTTAGACCAAAGCCCATCGTATTTGCGGCGGTGAAGAGCAAATGGCTATGGTTCCCCGTGCGCGGCAGCGTGTGGTGGCCGAAGACCGACAGAAAAGCGCAGAAACGCACCACGTCCAGTTGCGGACGATAAAACCTGGCACCTTTCATGCTCCTTAGAACACCCCTTCCACTTATCGACGCCGACAGAGGAAATCATAGGGTTGGGCGAGATGCGCGCAGGTGCTTTCGCATAATCACCAATATCAACACCGGGAGGTACGCTCATCACCCGGATCGCTGCGCAGGAGGCAAAGATCCCGGCACATCTCGCCTCTAGCGCATCAGACAGTTCAGAGGAACACATGCCGGAAGGGAATGAGATCCATCGGTGGGCAGCGCGGCACACCGCAGCGTTCGTAGGCAAAAAGCTGAACGTGCTGCCGGGGCCGAACCATCGTTTTCACGATGCGCACCTGGTCGATGGCAAGAAGCTGCTGCGTGTTCACGCGGTGGGCAAGCACCTCGGCTACGAGTTCCCGGGCGAACTCTATCTACACATTCACCTGGGACGGTTCGGCGACTTCACCGAGGGGTGCGGGAAGCTGCCCGAGCCGAAAGGCGCGTTGCGTGCCGTGCTGCAACGTGCAGGGACCGGCAAGAAGGCGCGATCGCAAAAGGGGCAGCCGCATAATCTGACCTGCGCGAACGATGACGGAACGCAGCCCTTCCCGCCGGAGGAGGTGGAATGGTGTGAACTGCGTGGCCCCACGGACTGCAGCGTTTACGATGCGGCCAAGTGGCAGGCTTTGCTGGACAGGCTGGGGCCTGATCCGCTGGCGAACGAGCCGGGCGGGCACGACGACCCGCAGCGTGCCTACGACAAAATTCTCGCGAAGAAGACAAGCATCGGCGAGTTGTTGATGGACCAGTCGATCCTCTCGGGCATTGGCAACATCTACCGCGCGGAGCTACTCTTTCGCCATCGCGTCAACCCATTCACGCCGGGTGAGCAGATGGATCTGAAAACGCTGAAGGCGATCTGGAAGGACTCGATTCCGCTGCTGAAGGCGGGCATGGTCGATCGTCGCATCGTCTGCACGGAACGCAAGGACCGTCCCAGCGGCAAAGCTGTCGCGGAACGTGGCGAAGAGCACTACGTGTACCGGCGGCATGGCAAGCCGTGCTTCGTGTGTGGTGAGACCATCCTGCGCAAAGACGTGGCAGGACGGACGCTCTACTGGTGCCCGAAGGATCAGAAGACGTCGGCTGCAGAGAACGATTCCGCATACGCGCACGGCACCAGCCTTCGCGCTGGCAGGGCCGCTGAGAAGAAGCGTCCGCGAACGGCATAAGTACAAGCTTCGTATACTGTCCGCACGATGCAAGAAAGAGCAGCGGCATCCACACCGGACCGGCGCGAGGCAATGCCGCCGTGGCTGCTGGCAGTGGCAGAGCCTGCCATCTTCGCTGTGCTGCTACTGTACCTGCTGTACCAGTTCCTGCTGAGCCATGTGGAGGGCGATCAGGCCTACCTGCTGTATGCCGCGCAGCAGGTGCTGAACGGTGTGCAACTGGACGGGCCGCGCCTCATCGAGACCAACCCGCCGCTGATTGTCTGGTTCTCAGAGATCGCCGCGCTGCTCGGACGTGTGCTGCACCTGGACGCGGTGCTATCACTGCGGCTGGTGGTGTTGGCGATGCTGGCCAGCAGCGCTGCGTGGGGTCACCGGCTGCTGCGCGTTGCCGGCGTTTCGGCGCAGCTTGGCAGGCATACGGCCCGCACTCTGTGGGCAGCTACGTTTCTGCTGATCACGGTGACACAGCCGGCGGAGTTCGGCCAGCGCGAACAGCTGCTGTTAGCGCTGCTGCTGCCATACCTGCTTGCGGTGGGGACAGACGCGGTCGATCGGCTCCGCATATCGGAGCGTCTCGTATTAGGCGTGTGTGCCGGGTTGGCGGTGTGCTTCAAGCCGCAGCATCTGCTGACCATTGCGTGCTTGCAGCTCTTTCTGGTGCTTTACCGTCGCAGCCTCGCGCGGTTGCTCACGGTAGAGATCGCGGCCGCCGTCACGACGGGCCTTGTCTATGTTGCAGCCGTGCGCCTGTTTACCCCTGCTTACTTGCAAGTAATTACGCCCTTGTTGCGCAGCACGTACTGGGCGCTGGGCGAGTACACCTTTGCGCAGATGGCGTTCCACGTGGGTCGCGGCATGACGCTCGTCTGCATTGCAGCGGGAGTGGCGTGGTACTTTTTGCGTCACAAGCTGTCATACGCGCAGCTCAGCGGTGCGCTCCTTGCGAGCGGCGTGGGTGCGGTGCTGGCGTATTTTCAGCAGCATACCGGTTGGTATCACCAGCGCTTTACGGCAGTGGCCCTGTTGGGGATTGCTGCGGTGTGGATGGCAGCGGATCTGCTGCGCTCGGATAACCAGAAACAAGCAAGAGCATGGCATGGCCGGATCGCGTGGATGGCCTTTCCGCTGTGTGCCTCTGTGCTTTTTGCCGCCGTCTACTCACGAAAGCAAAGGGCTGCAGCGAAAACGCCGGATCTCACCTCAGAACTGGCCGCTTTGCCCGCGGGCACGACGGTGTACGCGTTCAGTGTCGGCCTGAACGCCTTTCCGGTCGTGCTCGAACGAGACCTGCGCTGGGGCAGCCGTTTCGCTCACCTGTGGATGCTGCCTGCCATCCGTGCGAATGAGGTACCAAGCACGCGTGCCGGTCATCCTTTTCACTTCTTGACGCCAGAACGGAGTGCGGAACTTGCCGGGCTGCAGCGCAGAGAGACCACGGAGGACCTGCAGCGCACCCACCCGGAGGTGATCTTCGTGGAGCGCTGCGCTGAAGTCACTCTCTGCGAGAGCTATACCAGCCCGTTCGACGCGGTGCAGTGGTTCTCGCAGGACAGCGCGTTTGCGCAACTCTGGAGTCAGTACCACTTTGTCAAAGCGGTCAGCAGCTTCGACGAGTACCGGCTCGTACCACAGCCATGGCAGTAAAGCACGAAACTTGAGTGCCTCCTCCGCAACCTGTCTGCACCAATTCCATCTAATCTTCTAAGAAGACCCATGGCACCCGCGCAGACAAAGGACTACTACGGCACGCTTGGCATCAAGAAGACCGCCAGCGCTGATGAAATTCGCAAGGCTTTCCGAAAGCTGGCGCGCAAGCACCATCCCGACGTAAACCCGGGCGACAAAAAGGCTGAAGAGAAGTTCAAGGAAATCTCCGAGGCGAATGACGTTCTCTCCGATGAGAAGAAGCGAAAGGTCTATGACCAGCTCGGCTTCTACTCGGATTCGATCGACCCGGCGCAGGCAGAGGCCGCCGCGCGTGGCGGGTACGGCAGCACTGCGGGTTATGGTCCGAACGTGTACGGCGGATCGGCTCCCGGCAACGGAGTGCCCTTCGATTTCGGCGGCTTTGACTTCTCCGGCGGCAGCGGCAACGCACAGGTGGGAGGCGGCTTTGGATCTTCCTTCCGGGACATCTTTGGCGGGATGTTTAGCGGGAACCGTGGACCGAAGCCCACCGGACGTGGTCCGCAGCCCGGCACCGACCTGGAGTACCAGGTAGAAGTCGATTTCTGGACGGCCATCCGCGGCGGTACGACCCGCATTGAGATCCGGCGGCAGGAACTCTGTGCCACGTGTAAGGGCCAGGGCACGGTCGGCTCGCCGCAGACGTGCCCACAGTGCAACGGCAGCGGCCAGATCACGCAGATGAACGGCAGCATGAAGTTCAACGTGCAGTGCCCACGCTGCGGTGGAACCGGGAAGTTGCAGCAGGCTTGTCCCACCTGCCATGGAGAGGGTTCGCTGGCCAAGCGCGATTCTCTGGAGTTCCGCATCAAGGCCGGAACGCGAGACGGCCAGCGCATCCGGCTTGCGGGTAAAGGAAACGCCGGGACGCAGGGTGCGCCCGCGGGCGACCTTTACCTCATCATCAAGGCCGGCACGCATCCCGTGTTTACGCGTTTGGGAGACGATATCCGGGTCATAGTCCCGGTGATGGCGTTTGAAGCGGCGCTTGGCACAAAAGTGGATGTTCCGACGATTGACGGCCGTACCCAGTTGAAGATTCCTCCCGGAACCCAGACCGGGCAAAAGCTGCGCTTACGCGAGAAGGGTATAGCGTCAGCGGCTGCCGAAGGCGTGCGTGGAGACCAGATTGTCGAAGTGCAAATCGTGGTTCCAAAGATCCAGGATGAGCGCTCGAAAGAAATTCTTCGGGAACTCGCAAAGTTGAACCCGGAAGATCCACGCCAGGCGATGTTTGAAAAGGTGTAGGAGCGGCAAGCGCGGTCGCTCTTACGCCTGGGCTTTCTGCGTCGCGGGCTGGTTGTTTTCGGCCTGAATGTGCTCGCCCCAGAGACAGCGGTGCCGCTGCTCGAGTTCCAGCCCGCTGGTTATTTTCCTGTTGCCGTTTGCCTTGGGCAGTACCAACTGATTCACGCCGGCGGCGAATGCCTGCGAAAGGTTTGGCAGCAACCCCATGGCTCGAGCCCCGAGCCATGCTTGAGGCGTGATGGTAATTTCCGCTTTGCCTGCCACGGTGGCGGCGTAGATCTTACGGGCGGCTGCGCGCGACGTGGTGGCCACACCGGGCATCATGGCTCCAAAAGCAAACCACCGGTATTCTTTTTCAACGTCCCCAGCAAAGCTTACTTGCACGTGCGCGCCCGTCCGCATCAGTCCGGGGCATACCGTCGTCACTTGAACGCCTTTGTGCCTCATTTCGGCGTGCAGCCCCTCAGAGAAGCCCACCAGCGCAAACTTGCTGGCGACGTACGGCAGCATGTGCGGCACCGCGATCTTGCCCCCGATGCTGGCGATGTTGACGATGTGGCCCGATCCGCGCGCAATCATCTGCGGTAACACGGCTTCCGTGGTGTAGAAAGCGCCGAAGAAGTTGATCTTCATGGCCTGCTCAAACGCTTCGGCGGTCATGTCTTCCATGGGCGCCACCTGCATAACAGCCGCGCAGTTCACCAGCACGTCCACGCGGCCATAGCGCTCCGTGGCGGACGCGATGAGCTTTCGGCAGTCTTCCGGCTGGCTGACGTCGGCGACCACGATGTGGGCTGCACCCCCGTTGGGAATGGCGCCTTCCTCGTGGAGCTTGCCGAGCGCCTCCCGCAGTTCGTCCTCATGCCGGGCAGACAAGACCAGGTGCGCCCCGTGCAGACCGAACTGGCGAGCAATCTCCAGACCCAGACCCCGGCTGCCGCCGGCGATAACAACCACCTTGCCGCGCATGTCCGTGGCACGCCGTTCCCTTTGGTAGAAGGCGTTGGCAACTGCCGCCGCGCCGAGCAGGCCGAGCGCCAGGCTGCTCTCTACCGGATGCTTGCGGACTCTGCGCTTCGCCATCCACCATGCTGTTTGCGCGCCCCACTTCATCACCTTACGAATCATCTGTTGTCTGACGCCGAGGCTGCACGGATGCGTTGCGCCAGAACTGCCGTTCCTGCCGCGCAGCACAGCAGAGGCGGCAAGGCAGTAAAATCGACTAGGGAATACCATGGCAACCAGGCGACGATCGAAGGGCGCTTATATGATCTCTGCCGTGTCAGAGATGTACGCCATCCATCCGCAGACACTGCGATTGTATGAGAGAGAAGGTCTTCTCAGGCCGTCGCGGTCTGAGGGCAACACGCGTCTCTACACGGACGAGGACCTGGAGCGGCTGGAGTTCATCCTGAACCTGGCGCGCGATCTTGGCGTGAACATCGCAGGCATCGCCATCATCCTGCAGATGCGCGAACGCATGGAGCAGATGAATGCCGACATGCAGAACTTCGTGAGCTATGTGCGAAACGAGATGCTGAGTCGTATGCAGCAGCCGCCCCGGGCCGAGGCTGGACTGGTTCCTATGCGTCGCACCGTGGTGATCGGCAAGCCGGTCAAGAAGCGTTGAGTGGCGCATTCGTGCGCAGCCTGCAGTGGATCGCGGGCGTCGGCACCCTGACTTCAACAATTTTTTGCGGACTGGCGGTGGCTGCCGCCGCACGTTTCGGGAAGCGTAGGCAGCGCGAGAGATCTCTTCCTGCCGCATTTGCGCCCCCTATCAGCGTTTTGAAGCCGCTGCACGGTACCGAACCCGGGCTCCAGTGCAACCTTGAGAGTTTCTTCGAGCAGCGGTACCCTGCGCCTTTCGAGATCCTGTTCTGCGCACGGCATGAGGATGACGAAGGACTGCAACTCGCACGTGCGGTTGCGGCGCGTTATCCTGCACAGCCTGTTCGTTTCATCACCTGCGGCGAACCGCTCTACCCAAACCCAAAGATGTTCTCGCTTGCGGTGCTAACCGAAGCAGCCGCGTACCCGCACCTGGTGACCAGTGATGCTGATTGCCGGGTGCAGCCGGACTACCTGCTTCGCTGTGTGCAGTCGCTGGCTCCCTCTCACACGGCTGACGGCAAGCCGGTAGAGCTTGCTTTCTGCCTCTACCGTGGTCACGTCGATCGCGGCAGCTTGTTCACCCATCTGGATGCAGTTGGCAAGAGCGTGGAGATGGGCGCCGGAGTGCTCATCGCAGACATGCTCAGCGGCACGGATTTTGCGCTTGGAGTGACCATGATTCTGCACAAATCGACCTTCGAGCAAGCAGGTGGTTTTGAAGACCTTGGAACCTACTGGGCAGAGGATTTTGTGCTCGGGAATCGTTTGGCCGCTGCCGGTCGCGGCGTGGAGATCTCTACCCATGTTATGGAGATGAACCTGACGGATCGGGGCGTGGCACGTTCCTTCCGCGATCAGTTGCGATGGATGCAAAGCACGCGGCGCTCGCGGCCGTGGGGTCACCTGGGAACGGGACTCACATTTGCCATGCCATTCGGTCTGCTGGGGTTTGCCGTGAGTGGGCTGACCGGAGCGTGGAGAAGGGGGGCCGTGTTCCTGGCTGTGTCGGTCATAAACCGGTGGATCGAAGCGTACGCCATGCTGCGCGCGCTCGACGAGAAGCGAATCAGCTTCTACACGCTGCTCTATCCGCTGCGTGACCTGCTTGGCTTCATCCTTTGGTGTTGCAGTTACCTGCCCGCGGATACCCGCTACCACGGTACGCGGTTCCGCATTCTGCCGGACGGCAGGCTGCAATCCGATGGCGGCGAACGAACCGCAGCCTAGTGATTGGAAAGGATGATCTTGCCGCCGGATGCTGCAAAGAGCCTGACCGGAGCGATGCGTTGGAGATCTTCGATACGGGTTCGCTGATAGGTCAGCAGATACACACGATCCGGCCCGGCCCATGCGCGGCGCAGGCCGGCTTCGTCGGCGAAAACAGGAGGAGCATCTGCCCAGAACGATCCGAACCAGGGTCCGTTGACCCGCCCGTTGACCAGCAGAAGCGGGTGGCGCGTGTAGAACAGCAGGGTGGACCCGCTGGTCAATTCACCATCGAGCATGACTTTGTCCGCAGGCTGCAGAACCAGTGACAGCTGGCTGGCCAGACCTTTGGACCCGATGATGGGGTAGAACCTGCTCAAACCGGAATGTACACAGAGCAGCACGCCGCACATGCTCGTGGCGAGCATGGCGTTCGCTCGCCGCTCATGGTGGGCGATGCGGCCCGTTTTTTGCCGGCGTAGCAACCACGATAGCGGTCCGACTCCAACCATGCATACCGCCATGCCAAGTAGCGGTGCGCGAAAGAAACCCATGGCTCGGGTTGTCAGATCGTGCAGATGACCAAGCGCCAGGTTGTACTGATCGGGATTGCTGGTGAGCAGTTGCGAGATGTCAGCCCCTTGCGGCGACGGGGGCGAGATGATGGCCAGCGTACCGCACACAAGCGCGAGCAGCACGGTAAGGGGCACAAGGAACCACTGGCTTGCAAGGCAGACGCCAGAGCGGAGCGACGCGTCGCCGTGTTCCGCACCGGCCAGAACGCCACCCGCCATCAGCGCCAAAGCAGGCAGGGCAGGCAAGGAGTAGTACTCCTGTCGCGAGGAGACGGTAAAGAACCCCAGCACCAGAACGCTCCACAGGAGCACTGCCAGTGCGGCCTGCTTGCGGCGTGAACTCTCCAGCGTGCGATTCCGCCAAAGGCGAGCGTATTGTGTCCACGCTGCCGGTAAGAACGCGAACCATGGCGTGAGCCAAAGAAAGAACATGGCCCAGAACCAGCCAACAGGTACCTGCCCGTAATCATGCGGAACGCGCAACCCCCGAAAACGCAGCACATGCTCATTCACGATGTAGAACCAGAACCATCCTGCACGCGCAGGAAGCCCGCTGCCCGGCGGCATTGCGATTGCCGGATTGCGCATGGCGGCGAGTACATGCCACGGCAGTGCGACTGCTAGAAACAGCACGGCGCTCGAAACCAGGTGCAACCGGCGCAGCCTGTGTATCTGCCGGGTAAGAGCCGCATACAACACGACGAAACCGAGGGGAAACACGATTCCGATCAGTCCCTTCGTCAAGAGGTTCAATGCCATCACGACGGCGAAAGTCCAGGCCAGCCAGCGGGCGTCCCGACCCTCTCGAACCCGGTCTACGGCAAGCAGGAACACGTGCACACCCAGCGTCATCCACAGGGCGTTGAGAATGTCGGGGATGTAAAAGCGGGTAAACAGGTACGGTCCCAGGCTGGTTGCGAAAACCACAGCTCCATAAAAACCGCCACGTTCTCCAAACAGGCGTTTGCCCAGCGCGTACACCGCAAGAAACAATCCCAGCACACTCAGCGACAGGGGCAGCCGCGCCGCCCAGTCGTGTTCCCCGAATAGCTTCATTCCCGCTGCTGCCATCCAGTACATCAGCGGGGGTTTGTCGAAGAACCGAATACCGTCGACGTAGGGTGTTACGTAGTCGTGTCGCGCCAGCATCTCGCGGGCTGCTTCGATGTAAATGGAATCCACATCGTCCAGCAGGCCGGGCGAGAAAAGGCAGCCGAAGTGCAGGGCCGACCACAACAACACAAGCGTGGCGATGGATCGACGCCGCATGCTGTTGGCCGCCTGCGCGCCGGCTATTTGCGGCGGGCTATGCACACCGTCACCTGCATCCCGCGTGGTTTCCATGCCGTTTCCATCTGTACGGGAAGAACGCACGGCATGCAAGCCGTGGACATGGAGCACTACCGCAGCAGCGCCCGATCCGTGATGAGAGCTTTGCCGGAAAGCTCGGCGAGGATGACCTCCCTCCGTCCAAGAAGGCGGTCCACGGTCGTGCGCTCCTCTGCCGGAACAAAGAGGACCTTGCGCTGCCCTCGGCCCCATGTAGCCAGGAGATCAGCGTTACATAGAAAGATGGGCGGAGCATCCTTGAAGGTGGAGCCGAACCACATAGATGTCGTTCGGCCTTCTACAAGCGGAAGGGTTCGTGCTGTGTAAAAAGGCAGGGAGGAGCCGTAAGCCTGGTCGCCATAAAGCATCAGGCGGCTGCCCGGCTCGATGGTGCCACTGCTTTGCGCTTCTACAAAGTCCTGCGCCAGGGCCGCAGACGAGAGCATCGGTGAAAAGCGGACCAGAGCGATATGTGCCGCCACAAGAAAGACCGCTGACGTGATCGCCACGGCGACCGTGCTGGCGAGGTCTGCTCGCCTGGCTCGAAGCCACCACGCAACCGCCGGACCGGTAGCAAATGCCAGTGCGGCAAGTGCTGCCGGCAGGCGCAGAGCAGCGAAGGAAGGTCCCGTTAGATCGAAAAAGTGTGACATCGAGAGCGTGTAATCTCCCACCCCGCGACGGGCAAGCAGTCCCCCGATGTCTGCACTGAAAGGCAAATGGCGCGAGGCCCACAAACCGGAAAGCAGAGCAGAGGCTACACCGAGGCCCAGCAGAAGAAAGGTCGCCTGCGCGCCGGTCAGGGCAAGCGTCAAGCGCCGGTCCCGTTCTGCCGTGGTAATCCCAGCCGCCAGAAGCACGGCCAACGGCAGGTACGCAGGAAAGGTGTAGTACTCCTGGTTCGTGGAAATGGCAAAAAACGTCAGCACCAGGCCTGCGAACGTGAGCAGCAGTATGACCGTGCGACCCTGCTCGGTCTGTCTTAGCTGCCTCAGGTCCTTCCGGCGTTGCCAGGCAGCTAGTGCTGCGGCGGGCAGGAAGAGACTCCAGGGAAACAACCACGCCAGGTGCAGTACCCAAAACAGTGAGTCCGGAAGCTTGTTGTAGTCGTGTGGAATGCGCTTTCCCAGGAAACGCAGAAAATGCTCGTTCACGAAGTAGAACCAGAAGAAGCCGTGGCCCTGGTAAGCGTCGATATTGCGCAATCCCGCCAGAATGTGCCAGGGAGCGGCTACTGCAAGGAACAGCAGTGTCCCAGGCAGCAGACGTAGCTGCCGCCACTGTTTCCAAGTATTTGTAAGCAACATGTACACGACCGCCGTGCCCGCGAAGAACACGATCGCGATCAGGCCTTTGCACAGCACCGCCAGCGCAAGCAGCACCCAGGCCGAATACATAAAGCGGCGCCCCTCGCCGTCCAGTGCGCGTTGCAGCAGGCATAAGGCGGCACCCAGCAGGAGCGAAAGCAGTACCTCAGGAATGAAGATGCGTGTGAAAAGAAAAACGCCCGCCGAGGTAAGTACCGCCAGACCTGCGTAGAGGCCCGTACGACTGTCCCAGCCACGCCTTGCCCACGCGTATGCCAGCACAGCCAAACCGAGCACACCCAGCGCCTGCGGCAGATGAACCGAGAAAGCGCTGACGCCGAACACCCGGCAGGATACCGCAGCAAGCCAGTAGGGAAGCGGAGCCTTTTCCAGGTACCTTACCCCATTCACGTGCAAGGTCACATAGTCATGCGTGACTAAGATGTTTCGTGCTGCACTTGCATGGGTTGCGTCTGCGTCATCCAGCAGCGGTGGTGAAAACAGAGCGGCGGCGTAAACAGCAGCCCACAACACCAGCAACAGCAGGAAATGCCTTTTCAACACACCGGCGTTCTCAGACCCGCTTCCACGACGCACCACTCTTTGATTCTAGGACGGGCTCCCTCGACGCAACACACGCATCCATCTGCGAACCTTGCTGCTGACCGCCGCCCTGCCGTTCCTGTCCTCGTGTAGAGTGCAGAGGAGACAGCGAAACGCCTCAGTGGAACAGGAGACCGACTTGCCGACCTTTGCCGCGATCGACATCGGTTCCAACTCCTGCAGGTTGGCGATCGCCACGGTTCAGCAGCACAAGCTCAAAGTGCTGCACGAAGATCGCGAGGTCGTCAGGCTTGGTGAAAGCGTCTTTCAGACGGGTGAGATCTCGCCCGACGCCATGGCAAACACCATACGGGCGCTCAAGCGTTTTCAAAGGGCGGTTCAGGCGCAGGTCGTCGATCGGGTGCGGGTTGTTGCCACTTCGGCCATGCGCGACGCCCGCAATGCCGCCGCGTTTATAGCATGGGTTCGGTCCGCAACCGGCTGGACAGTCGAGGTGATCTCCGGCCTGGAGGAGGGACGGCTCATCCACCTGGGTGTGGTGACCCACGAACCGGGCGCCCGTGGCCGGTGCATTCTCATCGACCTCGGCGGGGGCTCCTGCGAGGTCACGCTTTCTGAGAACGGACGGGTTTGCGAGATGGTCTCGCTGCCACTGGGCTCTGTCCGTCTTCAGCAGGAGTTCCTGCACAGCGATCCGCCGTCAGAAGACCAGCAGCGGCAACTGCACACCTACATCGATCGCGAGATGCGAAAGCTGCAACGAAAGATGGGCAAGCCCGACGTGCCTCTGGTCATTGCCACCTCCGGTGCGGCTGCCGCCATTGCGGAAGCAAGCCGAGCGGTTGTGGTAAAGGGCGAAACGGCGTCGATTGCCGGCAGGAAATCCGCCGGCGTGAAAAGCACAGTGAACATGCAGCAAGCTGAGACAGGCACCCCGCTGGTGCGTGCGCTGGCACGGCGTTTGGTCAAGATGAAGAATAGCGAGCGGCTGCTTGTACCCGGCATTGGGCCGAAACGCAGCGAGATCATCATTGGCGGTGCCTTTGTCTACGCGGAGATACTGGAGCGCTTACATCTGAAAGGATTCCGCTACTCGCCTCTTGGCTTGCGAGACGGCATCCTGGCGCAAATGCTTTCAGACGCTGACGGCCGTGCTTCTGTTCATAAAGCAGTTGAACAAGAGCGATGGAGCGGCGTGCTGGAGGTGTGCCGGCGATACAACATCGACTTGAAAACGGCCGAGCCTGTCCGCAATCACGCACTGCAGCTGTTTGATTCGCTGGAACGCGTCCACGAGATGCAGGGGCAGTTTCGCGAGTGGCTGGCAGCCGCCGCCATGATGAGCGACGTAGGCAAATTTATGAACCATCAGGGGCACCACCGCCACACGCAGTACATCATTGAGAACTCCGAAATCTTCGGCTTCTCGCCTGCGGAGCGGACTACGATCAGCGCCATCGCGCGCTACCTTGGCAAGAGCCGACCGGACCCCACGGACCGGCCCCTGCGAAGTGTACCCGTGGAGTGGCATGGAAACGTGCTGCGGTGTATTGTCCTGCTGCGTCTCTCTGTGGCGCTGAACCAGAATCGAGCGAGTGACGCAGTGCACTTCACGTTGCGCGTATATCCGAAGCGGGTGCTTCTTCTGCTCCGTCCAGGACGGGGCGGCGCGGACCTTGAACGCTGGTCGCTGAAAAAGGAAGCAGCTTACTTTCGCGAAACTTTCCGGCGCGATCTTTCGGTCGAATTGGCGTAAAGCGTGCGCACCACACGCGGGTCCAGCATCCACTGCAGCGTTGCGGCACCGCGCTCGAAATTCAGCCGCGCCATGGCACCTTTGCGCATCCGCACAGCCGCCGCCTGCCGGCTCGTTTTTGCCGGTGACGCGGGTTGCATCAGCATGCCGAGAAACTGGACCAGGTTCGGGCTGTGGCCCACGACCAGTAATGACTCATGTCCCGCGCATTCAACTAAGAGCTTCTCGAATTGCGCAAAGTTCGCAGCGGGTGTTAGCGCGTCCGAGAGCAGGATCTTCTGTTCGTAGCCGGTCTCCGTCCCCACGAGCGACGCGGTCTGCAGGCTACGCTTGAGCGGACTTGAGACGATCAGATCGAAGCTGACGTTCATGGACGAAAGCGTGTTCCCCAGAAGAAGACAGTCGCGTTTCCCTGCCTTATCCAGAGGCCGTTTCAGATCCAGCAAAGGATTGCTGCGACGTGTGCCCGCTGAAGCGTGCCTCATAAGGTAAAGGTTCATCATGCCTGCCCTGATTCTAAGCGTGAGCTTTCCCGGACGCTGCGTACAAGAATCCAGAGTTCCGACGTAAGCAATCCGCCGAGCGCGGGAACTCTGCGAACCCGCTCGAAACCATGGTTTTGTAGAACGGAAGCGTAGTCAGGCAAGTGGCGTACCCGCAGACCGGTAAGCATGCGAAACGCGCTGTAGAGCGCAGTGACAATGGCCTGCGCGGGCAGACGCATGCGTCCTTGTGGCACATGGAACTCAGAGAGGATCCATTTGGTCTGCGGGCATGCACGAGACGCTACGGCATTCACCAGGTGCTCCGTGTCCTGCTGAGACAAGCAATCCAGGAAGAAGTGAGTAGCCACAAGGTCCCAGCAATCCGTTCCTGGCCACAAGGTGGCCGGCAGATGCGCCGTCTCCGTAGTCACGCGGTTTGCTGCACCGGCTGCTGAACAACGCTCCATCAGAGCTGCCAGCATGGCTGGGCTGCTGTCGACCGCGTGCACATGAACAAGCGGTAAAACAGTGACGAGCCGGGCCGCAAAGCGCCCGTCGCCATCACCTAGCAGAAGCGCGTTCCGAGCACCAGCGAGTTCCGGCACAAAGCGCAGCCGGCAGCGCTCCAGCGAGCGGCCGAACGAAAGGTATTCCAACCACCGGTACGGTCTTGCAAGCCGGTCGAAGCCGCTCCTCATCGGGCTGTAAGCAGCTTTTCGATTGGCCAGACAGCGAACGGTGTCAGCAGAGAAGCGTCCGCAAGCGCGCGCAGAGTCGTGGCTTCGAGGTGATCTCTCGAGGCATCCAGCAGCAGAAGACAAATTGCCGCAGCCACAATCGCCCAGGCGAGAGGGGCTGTCTGCAACGTTGTGAGCAGAGGCATGGCAGAGCAGATGCTGAGGGTGGCCGCAAGCTGAAAATGGCGTGCAAGCCATGCGGTCAGGCGGTCTGCTGTTTGCAAGGAGCGCTCCCAGCGGGCAACTGCAACACAGTTTAGCCAGCAGAGAAAACCGAATACCACCACGGCCCCCTTCGCCAGACCGCTGATGCCGCCAGCTTGGATCAGGACCGGTAGCCCGACCGCTGTGGCAAAAAACACCGCCACCAGCGGCTCTTTCGTTAGCCGCAGGTTGAGCACATGCACGGCCAGCAGATACGCCATAAGTGGGAATGACAAGAGCAACCAGCCAGCCCGGACCGCGGAAGGCAGGTGCTCGATGAGGGCCAGCATCAGCGGCGTGGCGGCAACCGCGACGGAAATGAAGAAGCGTCGATAGTTGTGATGGAAGGTGTGACGTTCCTCAGAGGCGCGGCCCCATGCGGCATCACTGATACGGTCGCCCGCGTATAGATACCAGACCGCAAGGCCAAGCGTGAACGGCACGCGGAGCGGCAGTGTGACACCCAACCCGTGCGCCAGGAACGCCGTCCAGACCACTGCGACGAAAGGTGCGTCAAGGCTGAGCAGGTGCCACCAGACAAACGGGGAACGTGCAGCAGCGGTGGACAGGGACGCGCTGACAGCAGGACTCACCCGCTAAGTTTACTGGGCGGGTACTGCTGCGGAACGCGTCATCATGCTCACCTGCGGGTAAAGCAACGGCTTTCTAAGCCGTGGCAGCTCGCCAATGCGCCGGGTCAAGGTCAGGAAACAAGGCGTCACGGCTTTCCAGCCCGGCGAGCTCCTGTTCCATCGTCTCAGCTGTAGGGGTGCCTTGCAGGAATCTGCTCCAGATCTCCAGAAGGGTGTCGAAGCTGGCCGCATGCTCGAGAAAGCGCCGCTCTGCATAGTCGCGCGCTGCACCCGTCGTAATCAGGGTGGGCCAGTCACTTGCCTGCATGAGTAGCAGTTCGCGGCACATCTGCTTTGCTATGCGTTCGCCCGTTCCCTGGTCCTTCCAGCAGGGATTGATCGAGGCTTCGCGGATGGCGAGCTCTGCGTTATATACCCGGCTCAAATAGGTGCTTGTTTCCCTGTTCAACCATACGCTGCTGTCGCCCCCGGCTCCCCAGGACCCTTCGTGCATCCGCAGCGCGTCGCCCAGCTTGTTTTCCCGAAGATATGCGGCACAGGTCGTCGCTTTTACAGCGCTCGTGCCGCTGGCGAGCAGGCGTGCGACGCTCTCCAGAAACTGGACACCTTCATGCCACCAATGTCCGAACAACTCCATATCAAAGGGAGCGCACAAGATCGGCGCGGACTCATCTGTGTGCCCATGCTGCCGCAAGGTTTCTTCGACCAAGGCAACAAAGTGTGCGGCATGCACTTTGGTGCGTTCCAGAGCGGCATCAAGCACGTACGGCGCTTTGCGTGACAAGTCCAGGTTCTCGGCGGTCACGCGCCAGTAGCGATGACCACCCGGCCACCGCTTTTTATGGAAATCGAGATAGGAGAAGTCGCCCGGATAACCAAACTGAGGACTCCACACCTGAAACGCCGAACGTGGGTCCCGTGCAAAGGCAGCCACGTTGCTGCCATCGATGGCGTGCGGATGGTAGAGCGAATGCTTGGTCTCCGTTGTACCCGCCTGATCCGTGGGGTATTCCACTGGGAGAGCATCTTCGACCAGGTGCGAATCGACGAAAGTCCAACGCAGACCTGATTCAGAAAGCGCTCGCTCTACCCCGATACGCTGCACTGTAGAGCGTTCAAGCCCGCGGTTTACCGGTACCTGGTACCTCCACATACCCGCGGGCCGGTACCCACACTCGGGGAGCCAAACCCCGCGGGGTTGCCGTCCAAGATGTCTGCGATGCGCCGTGATTGCTGTTTTGAACTGTGCCCGTAGACTCTCGTCCGTGCCAATCAAGGGTGCATACGGGTGACTGGCCGCGGAGGTCATCAGGCATACCGATCCGCTCTCTTCCGCTGCTCGCAATCCCGCGACCAGGTCACCGTGGAGCGCCGCCAACGTTTCGAGCTTGCGCTGGAACACTGCTTCCCAATGCCTTGCAAGCGAGTGCAGGTGCGGCTCACCCGACAATTCGAAGAACGCTGCATCCTCCTGTGCCGCGACGATTTTGCGCTGGAGGTAATTGGGCAGTTCCTGCTGGAAATCAGGGTGCGCCAGTTGCTCCAGAAGTACGGGGGACAGGCTGACGTTTGCGTTCAGCTTGATGCCATCCGCTTCCAGCCGGCGGATCGCGTCAAGCAGGGGAATGTATGTGTCTGCGGCTGCTTCGAGGATCCACTCCAAGCCGTGCGGCCATGTTCCGTGATGAAGAACGTACGGCTGGTGCGCGTGCAGTACCAAACCCAAGTAGACCTCGTTCTTTTGCATCGACTCCCCGGGTCCTTCCAAGTTTCCCGTGCATAGAGCACGCTCTGCTGTTATCCGCTTAGGCTTTACTTGGTTCGTACGGCAGCCGAGGTGCAGAGCATCAGTACCGGTTCTGCAAAGCCGGACCAGAGCCGTTGCTCGCGGCCTGTGTGGAAGTGCGGACGGCTATGCTGTTCGTTGTAACGAAACGAACCACCGACTCGCTGGGGATCTGCACCTGTTCACCCCGTGTCACACCGTTGATCGCAGCCCCCGTACCACCACCTGCAGCGGCGCCGATTGCGGCTCCTTTGCCGCCACCAAAGATGCCGCCGAGCACTGCACCTGCCGCGGCTCCTACACCCGTCTTCACGGCCGTGTTCTTGCCGCGGCCCTTGCCTTCCACGCTGTAGGGCTGCGTCGACACGGAAATGCGCTCACCGTGCGCGTTCACACCGACAAGTTCCACTGTCAACAGCGAAGCACCCTTGAAGTGAGCGGCCTCGTGCACTTCTGTGACCCGACCGCTTACGGACGAGCCGCGGGGGATGAGCACCATGTGGTCCGCGATGATGTCTGTAGCCACAGCCCCGGAAAAGCTGTCACCGGGCTGGGAAGACGCGCTGTCGAGAGTCTGTGTGATCCGTACCGGAAGGGTGCTGCCGGTGGGCAGTGTGACCACGCGCGAGACGGGCGGTGGCGGTGTAGAAGGTTGCGGCGCGATTGCGGGAGCAGGTTGCGTATACGCGGGGGACGGAGGAACCGAGGCGCGGTTGACGGGTGCCGGCTCGGGTCTGACAGGCACCGGCTTAATGCGCTCACGGGGCGCCGGAACAGACACGGTGGGCGCCTGCTGAAGCGGAGCGGTAGAAAGCGCGGATGCAGGTCCCGTGGACGGGTTCACCGAAATGTTGTTGATAACCTTCTGTACGCCCGTGACACGAGCCGCGTCATCCGCAGCAAGGCTCCGAGCAGCATTGTTGCTGGCCGATCCGCTAAGCGTCACAATACCGCCCTGCGCGATAACCTGCACGGGCTCGCTTGAGATTGCAGCATCACCCGCAAGCCGCTGCTGTACTTGCGCCGTCAGCGTCGGATCGTCGATCGCAGGGGTACTCTTGCAGCCCAGCAAGGCTGCGGTAAGCAGCGTAGCCGCTGCAAAGCTTGCCTGGAGAAAACCTGCGGAACCTGCATTTCTGCTCATACGTCACCTGGCCGGAGTGTGGATTGTTTTCAGATGTTAGACGCTCGCTGCACGGTGCTGGTTCCTCTGGTGAATTCGGCGTTGCGGCCCCGGCAACCACTCACAGGTGCAAGGCATCTTTTTGCATGGTTTCTAAGCGCAAGGTAAGCCGTGTGCACCGATGGTTTTCTGAGTTGCGGCAGCGGACGGCCCCGTAGGTACATGCAAGAGCTGGAGGAGAGAGATATGGCAGACGACAACGGAAGCAGCGGTCTGGGATGGTTCATCGCAGGTCTTGGTATAGGCGCACTTGCTGGTGTTCTCTACGCGCCGAAGAGCGGCCAGGAGACACGCGACGATCTTGCTGCTCAGGCTCGTGATGCTAAGGAAAAAGCGAACCAGTATGTGGAGCAGGGAAAGAGTCAGATCAACGACTACGTGGACAAGGGCCGCGACTACTACGACAAAGGCCGCACGCAGTGGAGCCAGTACGTAGATAAGGGCAAGGAGTTCGTCCAGGAGCAGCAGGACAAGGTCTCCGCTGCTGTCGACGCGGGCAAGCAGGTCTACCAGGAGAAGGTCGAGGGGCAGCCCTCCTAGGGCTGCTTTTCCAAGTGGGGCCCGCGTGTTCGCGCGCGGGCCCTTTACTTACAGCGTGTTCGAAGGAAGCTCCCATGACAGAACATCAGTCGACCTATCTCCTTGCCTATACGGGTGTGGTCGCCATTGCGATCTTTATCCAGGCGATCGCCATCATCATCCTGGCGCTTGCGGCTGCCAAGTTGCTAAAGCAGGTAGCGGATCTAACTCAGGAAGCCAAGGGCAAGATTTACCCGATCCTGGAGTCTGTGCGCGACATCTCAGAGAAGGGTCAGCATATCGCCGAGGTCGCTCGAAACATTGCTGCGGACACTGAGCCCAAGATCAAGCGTGTGACCGCGAACATCGCTGACACAAGTGACGTCTACCGCGCGAAAGTTGCTCAGGTAGACAATCTGATCTCCGATACCGCAGAAAAGGCGCACAAGCAGTCGAATCGCGTGGACGGGATGATAACCGATGCCCTGACACGCACAGGTGAGGTCGCCACAAACCTGCAACACGCGATCCTTGCGCCTGTTCGACAAGTTTCCGGCATCGTCAATGGCGCGAGAGTCGGCTTGTCCACCCTTTTCGAGAGGTTCGCACACTCGAAGAGCAGTACAAAGAGTACGAGAAAACCGGTCGCTTTCGAGGGCGAAAGTGTTTACACGGGCTACGAAGACGACTACCACGCCTAGCGTTCCACCAGCTTAGGCGAGCCATCCCCCGCCAACAACAATATCTTCGTCGAAGAAGACGGCGGCTTGCCCGGGTGTAATCGCCCTCTGCGGCTGATCGAACTCAATCCGCACACGCTGTTCGGACTCACGAAAGATCGTTGCGGCGGCTGGTTCATGGCGGTGCCTTATCTTCGCGAAGACGCGGAGCGGCTCCGTCAACTGAGGTATGGCGATCCAGTTCACCCGGTCCGCGAATCCTGTCTTGGTGTACAGGCTTTGCTCTGCACCAACCGTGACCCGATTTGTGGCAGGATCGATGGAACGCACGTACACAGGCTCATTGGGATGCCTGGTCATGAATTGCTGCAAACCCTTCTTCTGACCGATCGTGAAGTCCTGGATGCCGCCGTGTCTGCCGACCATCTCACCAGATTCATTGACTAACATACCGGATGAGTCCGGCACGGGGCGTCCCTGCTCCTGGAGGTACGCGGCGAGGAAAGCCTTGTAGTCGCCGCCGGGAATGAAGCAGATTTCCTGCGAATCCGGCTTCTGTGCCACGCGCAGCCCGCTGTCTTCCGCCATGGCGCGTACAGCCGGCTTTTGCATCTCTCCCAAGGGGAAGAGTGTGCGGCTCAGCTGCTCCTGAGTCAAGCCGAAGAGAAAGTAGGTCTGGTCTTTCGATCGGTCAGCGGGCCTTAGTAGCAGCCAGCGCTGACGTTCCTCATCAAATCGAACTCTGGCGTAGTGACCCGTAGCCACTCGCTCCGCGCCGATGCCCCGGGCGGTCTTCAACAATTCGTCGAACTTGAGGTGGTTATTGCAGAGGGTGCACGGCACCGGCGTTCTCCCCGCCAAGTACTCGCTTACAAACGGCTGCACCACGTCACGCTCAAAACGTCTCTGCTGGTTGACCACGTAGTAGGGTATGCCAATCTGCTCTGCCACCCGGCGAGCATCGTACACGTCATCCAGTGAACAGCAACGCCCCTGCACCTGCTCTGGAATACCGCTCTGTCCGGCAAGGCGGCGCTGGTCCCAGAGCTGCAGCGTCAGCCCCACAAGAGTATGGCCCTGCTTCTGGAGCATGGCGGCAACCACGGAAGAATCTACGCCGCCGGACATTGCGACCGCAATGGTGCCTTCCGCAGCCGCTGGTGATACATCGGTCGCGTTGTGCAGCATGTCCATCACTTTATTGTCTCAGGTTGCGGGAGATCTGCCTGTCTACAGAGCTCGCATACGCGTCACGGTGTAGCAAATGATCTTCACGGCACGATCCACCTCAGCCATGGAGTTCAAACGCGACAGCGAGATCCGGACGCTGCTGTACGCATCTGCATCACGTAATCCCATGGCTCGTAAAACGTGGGATGGTTCGATCGCGCCACTTTGGCAGGCGGAGCCTCCGCTGATCGCCACGCCCTGCAGGTCGAGCGCGATGACAAGTTCTTCCGCGTTGACGCCGGCAAAGCTGATGCAAGTCGTATTTGGAAGACGGAGCGCATCCTTTCCATGAACCTTCGTGCCCTCCAGCATCTCCAGAGCGCTCTCCAATCGGTCTCTCATCGCGCGGAGTTCATGTACCCCATCGCTGGCCAGCCACTCCTGCGCCATTGCTGCCGCGGCGCCAAGGCTCACAATGCCGGCGACGTTTTCTGTGCCTGCCCGGCGGCGGCGCTCGTGGCTGCCACCGTGCATGATGGCGCGGAGCGGTATACCAGGGCGGACCCAAAGTGCTCCGACACCCTGCGCCGCGTGCAGCTTGTGAGCTGACAGGGAAAGAAGATCACAGCTCAGACCGCGGACATCCACAGGCATCTTTCCGCAGGCCTGTACGGCGTCGGTATGTAACCATGCTCCCGCTCTGTGCGCTACTTGTGCGATCTCTTCCAGGTGCTGCACCACACCCGTCTCATTGTTCGCGAGCATGACGCTAACAAGCCGGGTGGCTGATGTCATTGCGTTCAGAACATCCGCCGGTCGCACCGCTCCGGAGCGATCGCAATCCACGTAGGTCACTCGAACGCCGGCTTGCTCCAGCGAAGCTGCGGCGTGGAGTACCGCATCGTGCTCAATGCGCGTGGTGACCAGGTGATCGCCTGCTTGCAGGATCCCGAGCAGGGCCAGATTGTCGCTTTCAGTCCCGCCGCTGGTGAACGTGATGTCTGCCGGGTTTGCGTTCAGCAGTAGACCAACCTGCTCGCGCGCGCGGTCTACCGCCGCTCGAGCGCCTCGCCCAAAGCTGTGCACGGCCGACGCGTTGCCGAAACGCTGCTCGTTCCACACTTGCGCAGCCGCGACGACCTCCGGCAGCGGAGGTGTGGTTGCGTTCGCGTCTAGGTAAATACGATTGTTGCTCAGCATGAAGGTACTTTGTAGTGGCGGCTAAGGCCTGCTGCGATCTCCCAACCATTTCGCAACGCCCAACATCAGGAAGAAAGTGCCCGTGGGCAGACAGCCCAAAGCGATAATGAGGCCTAGCCACCCGAGGTTGCCGTGAGGCCCGTGCTTCGTCATGCCGCCGGTCAGCCATACTGCTGTTGCACAAAGCAAGCCGAGCAATTCGATAGCACCGGCGAAACGGAGGATGGCGCGTGTATCGGATCGCATCCGGCCAGCGGGGTTCTTCGACATCATGGCCGGATGGCAGCCTGCATCAGGTAAACCGCCACGCCGGTGACCGAAACATAAAGCCAGATGGGAAAGGTCCAGCGAGCCAACGCGCGATGCTGCTGAAAACGTTCCGTGAGAGACAGAAAGAATGTGATCAAAATCAGCGGAAGAGCGATGATCGACAACAGAATGTGTGATGTGAGCAGTGTGGCGTAGCCGTACCAAAGACCGCTCGTGTGCGACACCGCGAGGTGTGATTCACCATGCAGCGCATGATTCGTGATGTAAGACACGAGAAAGAGAGAAGAAAACAGGAAAGCAGCAAACATTGCTGCCCGGTGCTGCCGGATCCTGCGTCTCCTTACGTTGGCAAACCCCACCAGCAATGCAGCTGCGGCGCACGCGTTGAGTGCTGCATTCAGAGCCGGCAGAAAGAGCAGTTGAGTCCGGCCGAGGTCAGCTGGAGCATGGAAATAGACAAGCCAGCAGAGAAAAGCGCTCGCGACTGCCGAAACCAGCAGGATGCCAAGAATCGCACCGGGCGGTGTGCGGATACGTTCGGACGCGGGTACAAAGCCTGGTTCAAATGAATGCATCGGTTCCTTAGTAGAAAATACGGCCCTTGGAGTTCAACATCATGGTCAGAAGAAGCAAAGGCAGATACATGACGCTGACCTTCAGAAGATTGCGGGCGATGGTACGGGATTGCACCGGCTCCAGGTCGCGCGTGATTCTCGTGAAACGCAAGGTGTACACCAGGTACACGCCACCAAGTATCAGCGCCACGACGCCGTACGGCCGTCCGGCAATGCCGAGGTAAACCGGCCAGAGGCTTACCGGTAGCATGAGCACCGCATAGAAGAGCGCCTGTGCTGCTGTGGCACGGCCTCCCGGACTGGCCACGGCAGTCACCCGGATGCCTGCACGGGCATAGTCATGCCGGTATAGCCAGCCGATTGCTTCAAAGTGCGGGAATTGCCACACAAACAGGATGGCGAACAGTGCCACGGCTGCCCACTCAATCCTGCCCCTTGACGCCGTCCAGCCGATCAGTGGCGGCATGGCGCCGGGAAACGCTCCGACGAAAGTAGCGATCATGCTGATGCGTTTGAGCGGTGTGTAGATCGCAACATAGCCGATCGCGGTGAGCAGGGTGAGCATGCCTGTAATCGGGTTTGTCGTAAGGGCCAGAAAAACGGATCCCGTGCCCACAGCGAGCAGGCCAAACAGAAGGCCGTGAGCAAAGGAGAGTCTGCGTGCGGCCATGGGACGGCGCGCGGTGCGCGGCATCAGTGCATCCGTGCGCCTTTCCAACACCTGGTTCAGGGTGCTGGAGCCGCCGGTAACGGCCGCCATGCCGGCCAATGTCTCAGCGAACTGCAGGTTGAAAGGGCTGATTCCAGAACGCAGGCAGCCGAGGTAGAAACCGGCTGCCGCCGTGATGACTACCATCAGCGTCACGCGTGGCTTTAGCAGTTCCACGTAATCCGCGAGCACGGTGCTGCGGGTGCCTGTGCGCACATCGGTTATGGGAACGGCCGTGACCATCTCCTTCCAGAATATCGCACGGCTTTGGCGTTCTCAGGCGATCGCCACGTGGACTCACTCAGTCAAGAACTGACAAGCGTTCCGGATCCTGGTGCTGTACCAGGTACTCATTCGCGAACACCACGATTACCGCGGCAGTGGGAACAGCCACCAAAGCACCTGGAATGCCGCTGATCGCAGTTCCGCACAGCAGCGCCACGAGTACGGTGATGCCCATCAGATCCACGCTGCTCTTCATGATCCGCGGTGTCAGAAACGCATTTTCAATTTGCACGTAGATGGCGTATGCAGCAAGGACCAGGCCTGCTTTCGTCCACGTGTCTGCTGCCGCAATCAGAGCGACCAGAAGGATTGTGATGAGGTTGCCGGCAATGGGGATGATGTTGGTCAATCCCATGAGCACCCCAAGTAGAAGAAAATAGCGGACGTTGAGGATACGAAACACGATAAGGCTATAAACCGCGACGCAAGCCATCAAAGCCAACTGGCCGATCAGCCAGCGTGAGACTCTTTCCTCTGCAATCAACAGGGTGTTCGCTAAACGCACGCGTGAACGCGGCACCACGAGCGACAGGAAGAAATCGTAGACCTCCTGCCCTTCCAGAATGAAGTAGACCGTAAGGATCACTGCGGTAAGAACATCGAGAAGATGCTCAGCCCAGGTGGGAAGCGCACTGAACACGTAACCGGCCACCTGACCGGCTCCGGCCTCGATGTGAGCGTTTAGATCGCTTAGTCCGATCTTGTCGGCCAGTGGTAGCTTCTGCAGCTTCGCAGCGATAGCGGGTAAACGGCTGGGAACGTCACTCAGGAAGTTGCGGAAGTCACGCAACACGGGCGGCAAACCGAGCCAGAAAAAAAGTGTCAGCGCGAGACCCAAGCCCGCCATGAGCACAGCCACTGACACGGCCTTGGAGAGGGTCTTACCTTTAATGCGAAGGCTGCTGATGCGCCCCACGACGGGGTTCAGTACCACAGCAAACAATCCTGAGAGATACACGATGCCGATAACGTGCCGTATTTTCCAGCACAAACCTAAGAGGCAAAGCAGCGCAATCGCAAACACAATGTGCTTGCGTACGTCGCGATAGTTCTTGCTCGGAAAAGCTGGTTCTTCCGCTGCGTTTTCCAGGGTCTACCTCACTGTCACTGCTGTGATGCTGAGAGCTTTAGCAGGCGTTTCATCGGGATGCGCTTTTCGCCTCCTGACGTTCGCAGAGCGCGGACAGGACCCTTTCCACCGTCGTTTCCGGCGTGAGATCGCCCGTGCGGATGACATGGCTCGCGCTCCGTTGATAAAAGGGAGCACGCAGGCGGAAGCGGTCCGCAGCGCCGGCGGCATCCAGCAGCACCGGACGGACGGAGGCTCCCTCCTGCAACACGCATCGGTCAAAAAGCACCTCAAAGGGTGCCTGGAGGTACACCACCGCGGTACCCTCCGTTTGTTCGAGCAGTAGCCTATTTGTAAGCACTTCCGGTGCTCCACCACCAAGAGCGATCACTACCTGCCGCTGCCCCAGAGCACGCGCGACCGCCAAGGATTCGCGTTTGCGAAACGCCGCCTCTCCTTCTTCCGCAAACATGCGGGCGATGCTGCAACCGTGCTGTCGTTCGACTTCGCGGTCAGTGTCCACAAAACCCCAGCCCAGTTCGGCGGCGAGCAGCCGTCCAAGCGTGCTTTTGCCAGCACCCATAAAGCCGATCAGGACGATGCGCCGGATCGCGGCGAAGGAAAAAGATGCGCGGAGGGAAGCGACCGGTGCTGACAGGGTGTTCATGGGCCTCGTCGGTTTGGCTGAAACAACAAAGGGTTTGGCTGAAACAACAAAGGGTTTGGCTGAAACAACAAAGCCGCAATCCTTAGGATTGCGGCTCAGGGAATTCGAGTGTCTGGTTCGCTAGAGGAGCAAATCAGCAGGAATCACCGGTGCCGCTACTGGGTACCAGTAGCGGCCGGTAAAGCTGACGAACTGAAAGGCGAGCCTCATTCACGAAAGAGAATACACCTTCAGCCGAACGGTGACAAGTTGCATGTGCCTACGAAGGGGCCTTCTCATCGGGCGATGCACTTAGTCCCTCAACGATTTTCGGCCAGAGATCGGAGCTGGGACCATCTACTTCCGGCTCCAGCAGCATTCGTGCAGTCTCGGCGATGTACTCCAGGTCACGGACCAATTCTGCCGCCTGCGGGCAGTCGCGCAGGATGTCGACAAATTGCGGATCTGCACTTAGCTTTCCCCCATTTGCATGTTCGAACAGTTCGGGGAGGGCTTTCTCAAACTCTTCGCATGTCCACCGCTTTGGCTCTTGTTCCGGCATCACCTTGACTCCTGCAGCACAGCGGCCTGTTCGTTTTGCCGCAGTATTTCCCGCAACTTCAATCTCGCTTTGTGCAGTTGAGACTTGCTGTTACCTGTTGAGCACTCCAGCATGCCGGCAATCTCGTTGTGTTCGTAACCTTCCACGTCGTGGAGTACGAACACCAGACGGTAGCCCGGGGGCAAGGTGGAGACCGCACGCTCCAGTGCAACGCGGTCCACAGAGCCGGAGAGCCGGGGATCTCGGGATCCGAAGTCGCGCTTGGGCGCATCTTCCTCAGAGGGGTTGATTGTCTCTTCCAGAGAAACCAGCTGCAGACCCTTTTTGCGCAGGTGCATCAGGACCAGGTTCACAGTGAGCCTGTGAAGCCACGTGGAGAACGCGCTCTCACCCCGGAACGATCCCAGTTTTCGATAAAGATGGAGAAATGCCTCCTGCGTCATGTCTTCGGCTTCTGAGACATTGCCCAACATTCGCAGACAAAGGGTATAAACACGGCGCTTGTGGAGTGCGTACAGCTTGGAAAAAGCGTCTGGATCGCCGTTTTTTGCGCGCTCCAGAGCGTCTGCCTCACCCGCGATTGGTGGGTTCCGCTTAAAGTGACCCGCGGGTGGCGTCGAATTTGTTTGTGTCATTGCGTAGCCCTGAACTTCCATTCCCGCGGCCCGGAACGCCTCTATGACGTACCGCCTTTCTAGTGAAAGCCGCCGGCTACCCTAAGGATACAGGAGCTTCTGCGTCATCCCTTTACTGCCCTGCTTCATGGGAATGGTGAGCCGGAGCCGGGGTTGTCTGAGCGGGGTGTATTCACCTGCACAAGTGGGAACCCGGCGAAACTGCTTTTAGGACCCGATGAATCTTGCATGAAGTGCCCGAGCACGTGCTACCTCTGACGTTCCCTGAACAAGGGTTCTGCCGTCTCTAAAAACCGAAAGCATGTAGTCCCCGTACTGGAAGCGTAAGAGCATGCTGTTGAAACGGACCGGTCCGAGCGACTTCAACCGTACCGCCAGAGCCTCAAAGTCCATAGGACGGCTCCGCTCATGAATCTGCACGGCGTTGCGGCCGCAAAGGGTGATGTGCGGCCTCCCTTCACCGCGAAGATGTCGGAACTCCCGGCGACCACAAACCAGGCAACCGGAACGCGGCTCGCCGGTGGAAATTTCGGACCGCTGACCGCTCCACAGGTCCATGGAGAAGAGCGTGCGCCGGACAGATGCTGTTTGGCCGCACAGGAGTTTGATCGCCTCCGTGGTCTGCAGCGCCGCCGCCATGTTGACGGCCGTGTTCAAGATGCCCGCTGTGTCGCATGTCTCAATGGTGCCGCCAGGCGGCTCAGGAAAGAGACATGCCAGGCACGCCGAACGCTGCTGCCCCGCGGGCAGGATGTTCATGGTCGCCGCGTAGGAACCAATGGCAGCAGCGTATATCCACGGCTTGCCGCTTTGCACCGCGTAGTCATTGATCAGGTAGCGGGTCTCGAAATTGTCCGTCCCGTCGAGAATCAGTTCTGCGTCTTGCAGCAACTCCGCCGTGTTCGCCGGCACAAGATCCACAATGTGTGCTACCACGTCAACCGCCGCGTTGATCTCGCGCAGCCGGCGCTCTGCAGCCGCTGCTTTCGGCATCGCTGCGCGCGCGTCCTCCTCAGTAAAGAGCATCTGCCGCTGCAGGTTTGAAGGTTCAACAAAGTCACGATCGATGATCGTGAGATGGCCCACCCCTGCTCTGGCCAGCAAGGCCGCCGATGCCGCGCCGGTCGCTCCGCACCCGATCAGGGTGACGCGGCTGTTTTGAAGCTTCTGTTGACCCGCATGTCCAATCCCGGCAAAGAGGCGCTGACGAGAGTATCTGTCGTCTTGCGCCTCTGGGAGTTCCCCGTGAAGTGTTGCCGATGGCTGCTGGTCTTCTGGTCTCACTTCGTCAGTGTAGAAGTTGACGGAGGTGAGTACACGCCAGAACGCGAGCGAAGATTTGCGCATCCAACGGTCGATACCCAGAAAGTAACGGTTCTGCGCGATACGGGTACGCCCGTTGCCCCGTAAAATCTTCAGTATGCGTCCTCCGTTGGCTGGACAGAGTAGAGGGTAGAAGACGTTGGATTCATCCAAGCATCTGGCTGCGCGCGTGTTTTCGGCTCGGCAGAGTTCTCTCGTGGCAGCCCCGGCAGTCGCGGCACTCATGCTTGCAGCTGTCGGACAACTGCACGCGCAGGACAGCACCAGTCAGCCCTCCAGCGGTGCCTCTACGCCCGGCCAGGTACAGCAAGGTGCTCCCCCGCTGCCGCAGCCATCGACGCAGGGATCTGGCATTAACACCGGAGGCAATCCGGCTGACCAGCAGCAGGTTCAAGCAGCGCAGGCCACAAAGGCGGCAGATGACGCAGCGGCTGGCCTCTTCGGATTGAGAGGCCGCAGGATTACAGCCATCCGGTTTGAAGGGGTTGAATACTCTGCGGACGATCCGCTGACGCAGGGGCTGGGCCTGGCTGCGGGCGATAAGCTCGACCCCGCCAAGGTGCGTTCGGCAACACGGCGCCTGTTCCTGACGGGCCTCTACCGTGACCTGCAGATTCGCGGCCTGCCAACAGCGGATGGCGGCTTAACGCTTGTCTTCGAGGGCTCGCCGCGCTACTTCATCGGGCGGGTGCGTATTCAGGGCGTCAACACGGAACGGCTTGCATCGCTTCTTGAGTACGCGACCGAACTGCAGCCCGGCCTGCCCTTCACTAATTCCCAGGTAAAGGTCGGTCAGGACGGCATCAAGCAATCGCTGGCGCAGAATGGCTATTACGCGCCTATAGTCCGTGCTTCGACTGAGCACTTACCCGATGGGCGACAGGTCAATGTCATCTATTCAGTGGATTTGGGACCGAAAGCCACTGTCGGTGACGTGAAGCTTCTGGGTGATCCGGGCGTGAGCGTGGCGGAGTTCAGGAAATGGGGCAAACTGGAGAGAATCAACAGAACCCTTCATTTCTTCAAGAGCAAGAACAAAGTTACCCACGATACGACCGGCACGGCTCTGACAAACCTGCGCAAGTACTATCAGAAGCACGATCGATTAGAGGCTGCCGTAGCGCTCGAGAAGAGTGAATACGACGCAGCAAGAAAGGAGTTGGACTACAACTTTCGCGCCAACCAGGGTCCTGTCGTCAGCGTTGCAATCACCGGAACCAAGGTTTCCAAAGCAAGGCAGAAGCAGCTTCTTCCGATCTACGAGGAAAGCGCCATTGACAATGACCTGCTAAATGAGGGATCGCACAATATCCGAGAGTTTCTGGCGCGGCAAGGCTACTTTGATGCTCAGGTGGATTCGTCTGTAGAAGGCGTCCCGGATAGTCCAACGTACGCAGAAGACGGCACGCCTCTTCCGCCTGCCAGCAACCTCAAAGAAACCGTGACCTTTCGAGCGAACGAGGGACGCAAGTATAGGGTTGCCGCGGTCAACATCACTGGCAACAAGTACTTCGCCACAGACAACATCAAGGAAAGGATGCAGGTGGTGAAGGCCGATGCCTACGTGCGAAACGGTCGATTTTCTCCAGTGCTCCTGTCCAACGATGTTGATTCCATTACTTCGCTGTATCGCAGCAACGGCTTCAACAAAGTAAAAATCACCACGAAAGAAGTGAAAGGTGATGAAGGCAAGAAAGTCGGCTCCATCACAGTAGAGCTGGCCATCGACGAAGGTCCACAACAGAAATTTGGTGAAGTGACCTTCTCAGGAGAGCAGCCCGCACGCCAGGCTCAGATTCAGGACCTGGTTACGGCAGAAAAAGGCCAGCCCTTTGCCCAGGTCAACGTATCGAACGACCGTGACAACATCCTTTCCTCCTACCTATCCAAAGGGTTCGATCAGGCCAAAGTAGAAGTGCGGCAGGTGACGCGCAAGGACGACGTGAACCTTGTTGACGTGAACTATGTCATTACCGAAGGCGAGCAGGTTGAAGTAGATCGGGTACTGATTTCAGGGGTTCACCACACGCGTCAGAAGCTCGTCAGCGACCAACTGCTGCTCAAACCCCATGATCCGCTGGATGAATCCGCGCTGGTTGAAATGCAGCGCCGTTATTACGATTTGGCTATCTTCAATGAAGCCAATGTCGCTGTTCAGAATCCAGAGGGATTAGCCGATCGCAAGAATGTGCTGGTTCAGTTGACTGAAGCCAAGCGGTGGGATGTTACATACGGTGCCGGGTTCGAATCACAGCTTTCCACGCCGCAGCCAAACTGCCGTGCACAACAATCCCTGGGCGGCACCGGATCGGGCTGCTCGCAGGAGGGTAAGGCGGGTGCTTCGTTCAGGGTGTCTGCCGACATCACAAGGATCAATCTCTTTGGAACGGATCAATCTGTCACGATACATACAACCTATGGCCTCCTGGAAAGGGTAGCTACGGCAACGCTGAACACGCCCAAGTTTCTGGGCAAGCCGAACCTGTCTACGCAGGTAAGTGGCGGCTACAGCAACGTTCAAAACATATCCACGTTCAAGGCAAGTACGCTGCAAGGCCTTTTTCGAGTGACCCAGAAGATACCCAAGGCCGATACCCTCATCTATAACTTCACCTACCGGCGGGTATCCGTCGACCAGAACAGCTTGCAGGTGACGGCAAACCTCATCCCATTACTGTCGCAGCCCGTGCGAGTTGGCGGCCCGGGCATTACCTGGTTCCATGACACACGGAATCCCTCACCGCTGGACGCTCAGAAAGGCATGTACCTTTCCGTGGACGAGTTCCTGGCGAATGCGGCGTTTGGCTCGCAGACCAACTTCAACAAAGTGGATGCAACCTACTCGACGTATTACACGTGGGGAAAGAAGCGGAAGTACACCTTTGCGCGCAACACCCGCTTCGGAATAGAGAGTGCGTCCGGAGCGAACCCCAATGCAAATATCGCGGGATGCGAAGGTGTTCTGCTGACGACGAACGCCTCCTGCGATCCGGTCCCGCTGCCGGAGCGTCTGTATGCCGGCGGTGCCACATCGCATCGCGGCTTCGCCATCAACTCCGCCGGCCCTCGAGACCTTACGACCGGGTACCCGGTGGGCGGCACTGCGGTCCTTGTGAACACCTTGGAAATGCGGCTACCTCCACCGGTACTGCCCATTGTTGGGGATAGTGTTTCCTTTGTTGTGTTCCACGATATGGGCAACGTGTTCCTTCACGCGTCAGACGTTTTTCCATCGATCGCAAAGTTCAAACAACCGAATCAGCAAACGTGCCGGCAGGTGACGGGTTTCGTCACGGTTGGTACGTGTGACTTTGCATACTTCTCACATGCGGTGGGTCTTGGCGCCCGCTACAACACGCCCGTCGGCCCCATCCGGCTTGATCTGAGTTACAACCTGAACCCGCCCATTTATCCCATCATCGACGACTACACGGCTCCGGTGCCGACGCACCACGTCGGCCAGGCAAGCCACTTTCAGTTCTTTTTTTCCATTGGTCAGAGCTTCTAATGACACGTCATCTTGCCAGCACAGCAAAGCTCTTTTCTGCACCGCTGCTGTTGTGCCTTGCGTTCCACGTCACTGGAGGTGCGCAGACCATCGCGCCCAAGTCGCAGGAGCAGGGCAAACCCGCGACAGCCGAACAGGCGAAGGCCGACTCGCATAAGTTGCCCGCAGAGCGCGGCGAGGTCGTCGATCGCATCGTTGCAACGGTGAATGGAGATCTGGTACTCGAAAGTGACGTGGAGGAAGAGGAACGCTTTACGCGCCTCTACCCCTATGGCGGCGGCGAGGGTAAGACCCTCCGCGATCAGGCGACCACGCGCTTGATCGACCGAACCTTGGTCCTGCAGCAGCTGGCCGGCTTTCCGCAGACACCTGTTACGGACGACCAGGTCGCAAAGGACGAAGAAGATCTTCGCAAGGATCTGCCTGCGTGCGCACACGCGGATTGCACCAGCGCGGGTGGTTGGCAGAAGTTCCTGGCCCAGGACGGTTTCACCGAAGAGGAACTTCGCGCGCGCATACGGCAGCGCATCCAGGTGCTGCATTTTATCGAACAGCGGTTCCGGTCGGCAGTTCGCATCAGTGACCATCAAGTGGAGGACTTCTACAACAAGAGCATGCTCCCGGAGTATGCAAAGCAGAAGGCAACCGCGCCGCCTCTGGACAGCGTGCGCGATCGAATCTCTGAGTTACTTCTTCAGCAGCAGGTGAGCGCGTTGTTGGACGACTGGCTCAAAGCTCTTCGTGAGAGCGGCAGGGTTCGGATGCTGAAGTCTGGAGAGGAGGCACCCTGATGGCGACGACACAATCCAGCAGTCTGCCTCCCGAACCTCCCGAGCCAGCCGTTGCGAAGCGTAGGATGAGCCTCTCTCGCATCGTTGCATGGACCTGTGGCTCGTTGCTTTTGCTGCTTGTTCTGTTGGTTGCCGGGCTTGCCCTCTACTCCAACGCTGCAGATTTCCAGAACCGTGTTCGCAGCACGCTCATCAACACGTTGCAGGATGCAACAGGCGGCAGGGTCGAGCTTTCCAGGGTGCAGTTTAGCTTGCGGCATCTTGCGGTGGAGGCCGACGGCCTGGTCATTCATGGCCTTGAAGGGCCGGGCGAAGCACCTTACCTTTCCGCGGATCGAATCCTGGTCCGCATTACGCTGAAGAGCCTCTTCTCGCACGCGACGAACTCGACTGGCGCGATGAAGTACATCACGCTCGCGCTGCTGCACGTGGACCGGCCGCACATTCACCTGATCGTGAACAAGGATGGGAGCACAAACCAGCCAGTCCCAAAGACAAAAAGCACCAGCAATGAACCCGTATTGGATACGCTGCTCGATCTACAGGCTTCCAAGGTAGAGCTTGCGGATGGCCTCGCGCTGTTGAACGATAAGGCTATTCCTTTCGACCTTGCAGCCAACAACCTGGGTGTGGACGTCAGCTATGTCTCATCGGTGGACCATTACCGTATTCAGGTTGGGATCAGCGATCTCCGGACACGCATGCAGCAGATGCCCGAAGCAGCATCGCGGCTTCAACTGAATGCGGAGGTCGGGCGCAAGCTCATCTCTGTCCAGGGTCTTACGTTTGATACGGGCAAGAGTTCCCACCTGTACGCGAATGCGCACATAGAGAACTTTGACGATCCTGTGTGGAACGTAGCCCTCAAAGGCAGCCTTGAGGTGCCTCAGATCTCGGTCTTGAGCGGGTTTCCAGGCTTGGATAAAGGGTCCGTGGATCTGGACCTGTCCGGGCATTCCTGCGCGGTAACACCGCAGGCAGCCCAGAAGAAGCCCGGCTTTTTTCAGCGCCACAATCCTGGGAGGAATCAGGCAAGTACCAAGGCACTCCCGCCCAGTCCAGAGTGCGAGAAAGGTTATCTGGTGGCCGGCAACGCTGTGCTGCACCAGGTGGGTTACCGTGACGAGTACGTAAGCGTGGCAGACGTGAACGGCGCGGCAGCGCTCCGCGTCACGCCGACTGAGTTACTGTTCAACGCAATCGCTTTGAATCTGCCTGCCGGCGGCGGCATCGCGGGTGACATGCGGATTCACAACTGGCTCGGCGTAGTGCCGGCGGCAACACCCGCGCAGTCTGCCACCATCGTGGCCGGGCAGAAGACAGTCAATGCGACGGCCAAGATCGCACAAGCCAAACCGCCTGCTACCGGCAGTCCTGCCCTGGCACCGGTAGAGCGGGCGCACGCTTACATCGATGTGCGATTGGCGAACATCTCCCTTCGAACGATCAACGAAATCACAGAACCGAAGAAGTATCAAGACCTCGGCATTGACACTGCCGTGAACGGTCCGGTTCACGTTGAGTGGGGCGGCACAACCAACGATCTGCCAAGTTCTGTTGTGGTCAACGCAGATCTGAAGCTTGCGCCCCAAGGCTTAAAACCCCGCGGTCATTCGCAAAACATACCCGTGACCGGAGTGGTAAAGGCTACCTACCGCGGATCGGACGAGACCGTAGAGATTACCCAACTGGAAGCACATACGCCGGCTAGCAACATACAAGCCACCGGCACGCTGGGTGTAGCGACAGGCGATCCCCTCACGCGCATTGCGCTTACCGCAGACTTTCGCGATCTGAGCGAGTTCGACTCTGTCCTTAATGCCGTTGGATACGGAAACAATGGCAAGAAGGGCAGCAGCGCTTTGCCCGTGGTCCTACACGGTGACGCGCACTTCCAGGGAACAGCCACCGGCCCGCTGAAAGCCCTCGATGTGAAGGGTCATCTACAGGCAAACCAGTTGCAGGCTCATCTGGGTAGTGCAGGCGATATCGCGATTGACTCTGTGGTGGCAGACGCTGAGTACGCTCCAGCGGGTGTTACGGTGGCAAGCTCAACCATCCGGCGGGGAAGCGCGGTGCTCAACGTCTCGGGCGGAGTAAAGCCGCACCGCGTGGTGAAGCGCGGGGTAGTTTCTTACGAATTTGACGATTTCGCCCAGGTGAACGCTAAGGTGCAACTCGCCGATGCGCAGATGCATGACGTGCTGGAGATTGCCGGACAAGGTTCTCTGCCCATCTCCGGAATCCTGAATGTCAGCGCAAATGCCAGCGGCACCCTTGGAAACCTGACGGGCGACGGATCGGTGACACTGCGCAATGGAGTGGCATATGACCAGCCCTACGATTCTGTGTCGGCGAGCGTCAGTGTTCGCGGTCAGGAAATCACAGCCAGCACTTTGAACGCAAAGGCGCAAGGCGTGGAGGTGTCCGGGAACGGGGGATACAATCTCACCTCAAAGCACCTGCACGCTCACTTGCAGGGCAATGACATCCGCCTGTCGAATCTGCAGGCCGTCAGAAAATCGGGCACACCGCTCGACGGCGTGCTGACCTTCAACGCCGATGCCAACGGTACGGTGGAGCAGCCTGGCTTAACGGCGCATCTTTCGCTTGCGAACGCTACCTACAACAAGCAGGCTGTCGGTCAGCTCAGGGCAGATGTCCGCAGCGATCGCGACACGGTCTTTCTCAATGCCCACAGCGATCTGCTTTCAGCCAAACTTGACGTAACCGGGCAATTGCAACTTGCAGGGGACTACCCCATGCAGGCGCACGCCACATTCACCAATCTGGATGTCGCGCCGGTGCTGCAGCTCACGGGATCAACCTTGCAGGCCACCTCTGCCGCCGCAGGCGAACTGAATGTGAGCGGCCCGGCAAAGAAGCCGCAGGCACTCACAGGCTCGCTCATCATCAATCCCCTCCGAGTAAAGACGCAGGGACTGGAGTTCGCCGCAGCAGCCCCGGTCCGCGCGACGTTGAGCGGCGGCACTGCACGGCTTGAAGAGTTGCACATCACCGGCCCGGATACCGACCTGACCGCAGCCGGGTCGGTGCAGGTATTTTCGCCAGATGGGAAGGCGCTGCCAGCTCAGGGCGGCACGATCGATGCACGCGCAGCCGGCAGCCTGGATGTTGGCCTCGCGCACCGTATCAACCCGGAGATCATCTCCTCCGGCAAGATCAACTTCAACGTGACTGCAACTGGCACCACGGGCAAGCCGAATCTGGGCGGCAAGGTTACGTTCGCGAATACCGACCTTGCCTACGCTGAAATACCAAACGGCCTGTCTAACATCAACGGCACCGCGACGTTTACCGAGGACCGGCTCCAGGTGGACAACCTAACCGCGACATCTGGCGGCGGCCGCATCAAACTCGGTGGCTTCGTTCAGTTCCGCGGCGGCTTGTTCGCCGACATGACAGCAACAGCGACAGCGGTACGAGTGCGGTACTACGGCGTGTCCGCCACGATGAACGCCAACATCCGGCTCCAGGGTTCAGGTGACGGCGCCTCGCTCACCGGCAACGTGCTGATCACCCGGTTTGGATTGGCGGAAACGTTCGATTTCGCCTCGATCGCGGGCAGCGCGGGCGACGTTTCTCCTCCTCCGGACCCCGACTCGCTTCTGAGCAAGATTGCGTTGAACGTGCGGGTACAGTCTTCTCCGGCGTTGGACTTCCAGAACAGCTATGGCGCACACGTTGCCGGAACGGTGGATATCAGTGCTCGTGGAACGCTTGCAGTGCCCTCCATTCTCGGCAGGGTCACTGTGAACGATGGCTCGGCAACCTTCGCCGGAACGAACTACCAGCTACAGCGTGGTCAGGTTTATTTCAGCAATCCCATTCGAATCGATCCAGTGATCGACCTTGACGCCACGGCTCGCGTGGAAAACTACGATGTCACCATTGGTGTCCATGGCACGGCAAAGAACTTCAAATTGACTTACCGCTCGGAGCCTCCACTATCGCAGGCGGACATTTTCAATCTGCTCGCACTCGGTCGAACGCAGGAAGAAGCACAGATCAGCACGCAGCGCCTCCAGCAGCAGGGGCAGGATCCGACTACGAACGCGCTCCTCGGCGGCGCTCTCAACGCCACCGTGTCCAACCGAGTCAACAAGCTGTTCGGCGGGGCCGGCAAGGTCAAGATCGATCCAGCTTTTGTGGGAACACTTGGCACGTCATCTGCGCGCATTACGGTGGAGCAGCAGCTCAGCCGGCAGATCACGGTCACATTCGCAACAAACGTGAACTCATCCGCACAGCAGCTCATCCAGCTGCAATATCAACTCAGTGACAACAAATCGATCGTTGCCACCCGGGATGAAAATGGCGTCTTCTCGCTGGTCTACAAGATACGCAAGCGCTACCGGTAAACATCTAAAGGGTAGAGCGAAAAGGAGGCTCCTGCCTCCCTTTTCTTTACACCGAGCTCAGCCGAAAGAACAGCTCTGGAGGGATCCCTCATGTGTAAGTTCAACATTGTCCGGGTTGCGGGCTCGACAATTCTGGCAGCGACGCTTTTGCTCGCACCCATGGCGTCTTCCCAAGACAAAGCCGCCGACGCGCAGCTACAGGCAGAGGTGCGCAAATCGCTGGACGGTAAGCGTTTCAGCGACGTGATGGTCGTGGTAAAGAACGGCATTGTGACGCTATCGGGAACGGTCGATTTGTACGCCACAAAAGAGGACGCCGAGCACAAGATCCACCACAAAAAGGGTGTGGTGGCGGTGCAGAACATGATCGACGTTCAGGGAGGCGGCAAGGGTGCGGAGCTGTCAGATGTCGAACTCCGGAGCAAGCTTGCGGAGAAGCTTGCCTATGATCGTGTCGGCTACGGTACAACTGCCTTCAACAGCTTCACCATCGGTGTGCAGAACGGCGTCGTAACGCTCGGTGGTGTGGCGTACGGTCCCACCGATAAGGATTCAGCGGTGTCGCTGGTGTCCCACTATCCAGGGGTGAAAGACGTCGTTGACGAAATCGAAGTGGCACCGCTCTCTCCCAATGACGATCGCATCCGCATTGAAGCGGCACGGGCAGTCTATGGATTTCCCTCGCTGCAACGCTACGCCATCGATCCTGCGAAGCCCATCCGGATCACAGTGGTCAACGGCAACATCACGTTGACGGGCGTCGTGGACCGGCAGGCGGATAAAGACGCCGCAGGGATTCGAGCGAATGGAGTTCCCGGTGCGTTCAAAGTGACAAACGACCTCCAGGTAGCCTCAGGCAAGGGGAACGATAGCCGGTAATCTGCTCTACGGTCATACACTGTATGTTGTATGAACGTATCCCCTGCAGGCGTGTTGCACAGCACGCGCGTTACTCTCGAGATGATCAAGTGGGAGCACTCGATCTTTGCGCTCCCGTTCGCACTTACCGGAGCGGTTCTGGCGGCAGGTGGGTGGCCAACGTGGCGTACGTTGCTCCTGATTGTGGTGTGCATGGTCTCTCTGCGCACAGCAGCCATGGCTTTCAACCGGCTTGTGGACGCCGAGATTGACCGGCTCAATCCTCGCACCGCGTCACGTGCCATACCGGCCGGCACACTATCAAAACAGTTTGTTGCGGTTTTTACAGTTGCAGCGCTTGCCGTCTTTTGCGGCTCGGCGGCTATGTTGAACCGGCTGACACTGTTACTCAGTCCGGTAGCAATCGTCATCACCCTCGGTTACAGCTACTTGAAGCGTTTCTCTCGCTGGTCCCATCTGGTTCTCGGTCTGGCGTTGGGTATCGCACCTTCCGCAGCGTGGATCGCTGTTCGAGGCAGTCTTGATCCCCGGATCATAGCACTCACGATGGCAGTTCTACTCTGGGTTGGCGGTTTCGACGTGCTGTACGCCTGCCAGGACATGGAGCATGATCAGGCGCACGGATTGAATAGCATCCCCCAGGCATTTGGCTTGCATCGCGCTTTTTTCATCGCGCGCGTCATGCACTTTCTCATGCTCGGCGTTTTAGTGCTGCTACTGAGGCTATTTCACCTGGGTTGGGCGGCAATGGCTGGACTTGCTGTGGTCGCACTGCTTCTACTGTATGAACATAGCCTTGTGAGGCCGAGCGATCTTCGCCGCATGAACGCCGCTTTTCTCACTCTGAACGGTGTGATCTCTGTGGTTTTCTTCTTTGCGATCTCCCTCGATGTCTTTCTTCACCTCGGAAGATAGCGCACGAAGAAGAGGCCCAGAATATCTGGACCTCTTCTGAGGATTCGCAAAGTAACTATAGACCGCGGTCGATCTCGTTGCGACGGTCCGCCTCATGTGCCTTGGCGTTGTCCAGCTTAGCGTTCACAGAGTTCTTCAGGCGCTCAGCGCCGTCTACGATGCGGTCGCGCAGAGACTCTCCTTGAACGGCAGTCCTGTCCTCTGCGGCTTCCGTATGTACCCGTGCTGTGTCGCCAGCGCTGTGAACAGTGTCTTTCGCATTGCCCCAGGTTTCGACCGCAGCACCCTTCAACCGATCCTCTGCTCCGGCATTCGCAAGATTCTGGCTACCGATCGCTTCCCCGACGGCTTCCTCTGCCTTGCCGAAGGCGTTCTGCAACTTTCCCTTGATCTGATCTGTATCCATGACTTCTATCTCCCTATGGCCTGACGTCTACTAGGCCCTTGTTCAGACGCGGCGGCCGCCAATCAAATTGAAGATGAGCGAGATGATCGCGAGTACGATGAGGATGTGGATCCACACACCCACGGCTTGGCCGAAACCAAAGAATCCAACGGCCCACAGCACAAGCAAAACCACTGTCACTGTCCAAAGCATCGACGTTCTCCTGATGCCCCGGCGCAGCGGCCCGGGCGGGTGATGATGGCATTTCTGCCACACCAACATGTGTTGCCACGTAAACTTACCGGGTTGTCTTTCACAAGGGAAACACTTCTGTTGGCCGAACCGTAAGGAGCAGGTGTGAGGGTCGCCATTCAAGGTGAGGTGGGGTCGAACAGCCACCTCGCAACGCAGGCGTTAGTTGCTGCACCCGTTTTGCGTCCGTGCACACTTTCCGCGGAGGTGTTCGAAAGCCTCACGAGCGGCGAGGTGGATGCGGCGGTGCTGCCATTTGAAAACAGCTTGCATGGTGCGGTCGCAGATCATTCTGATCTGCTGCTTCAGTCAGGCGTCGTTATCGTAGGTGAGTTGTGCCTCCGCATTCGGCACGCACTCATCGCCCAGCCAGGAACGGCTCTCGAAAGCGTGAGGCAGGTGTTTTCGCACCCCGTGGCGCTCTCGCAGTGCCGGCGGTTCTTTCAGCAGCATGCTGGTATCTTGGCGACGCCCTTTTATGACACCGCCGGAGCCGTGAAGCATGTGAGACACATGCCGGCAGCTGCGGCGATTGCAGCCCCCTTCGCAGCCGAAGTCTACGGGGGAGAGATCATCCTCAATGGGCTGGAAGATGATCCTCTGAACTTCACGCGCTTCTTTCTGCTCGTTCAGGAGCAGAACACGGAGCAATTTCGGCTTGCGGCAGAGGAGCCCAACAAGCTGACGGTGGCGTTCGACCTTCCACATGAGCCCGGATCGCTGCAGAAGGCGCTCGCACTGCTCGCGGCTGAGGGAGCCGATCTCACCCGCATTGAGTCGCGGCCGGTCCCGGGCCGACCATGGGAGTACATGTTCTTCGTGGACTTGCGGCTGCCAGAACCCCGAGCGGCTGATCGCATCCTGAGGCAACTCGCCAACGTCTGCCATTTCACTCAAGAACTGGGGAGATACAGCGCGGCACCCGTCCCGAGCGCATAATGAGCCGAATAAAGCCTTTCGGTTTCGCTAAATTGCAGGGTAAGCACCGAGGGCCGATAAGCAGGAAGCAGACGTCGTCAGCTTTGGATGGAGCTTGCATCCGGTTTCAGGCTGACGCATCAGATGTGTGAAGATCTGATGGAAGGACACTCAAATCAAATGCCTAACGACTTCGTCAGTGTGATTCAGCCCACGGCAGCCGATCCCGACCGGCGCCGCAGCACCCGTACGCTACCGGTGCTTCCCGTGCGCGACACAGTTTTATTTCCACACGCAGTGCTGCCGCTCACCGTGGGCCGCGACAGCTCGATTCAATTGATCCAGTCGCTGGGCGAGGAGAAAACGATACTTGTCGTCGCACAGAAAGATGCCCGCCAGGACGCTCCGGATGCGAGCGAACTGCATGCTGTGGGAACACTTGCGACCATTCACAAAGTGGTGAAGATGCCCAATCAGTCGCTCTTTGTTTTCACCGAGGGCACGGAGCGGATCCGGCTGGGTGAGTTCGACCAGCGCACCCCATTCCTCACAGCACAGTACGAGTCCTTGGCGGTGCCAGAACCGCAAAAGTCGCCTGAACTCGAAGCCCTGCAACGCAACATTGTGTCGCAATTTCAGCAGATTGTGACTGCATCGCCAACACTTTCCGACGACCTCCAGACCATCGCGCTGAACATCGAAGAACCTGGACGGTTGGCCGATTTCATTGGTTCGTCCCTGCCATTCCTGACCACGGGTGACAAACAGGAGCTGCTAGAGATCATTGATGCGGCAGTGCGTTTGGAGCGGCTAAACCAGCACCTCGTTAAGGAGCTTGAGGTGCAGCAGTTGCGCTCCAAAATCCAGACAGAAGTGCAGGACGCGGTGCAGCAGTCGCAGCGCGAGTATTACCTGCGCGAGCAGCAGAAGGCCATCAGCAAGGAACTGGGCGAGAGCGACGACAGCAACAAGCACATCACCGAACTGCGCGAAAAGATTGAAGCCGCGGGCATGCCGGAGGAGACCAAGAAGGAGGCGCTCAAGGAGTTGGGTCGTCTGCAGCGCATGAATCCCGCGCAGCCTGACTACAGCATGGCGCGCAACTACATCGAGTGGCTGGCCGTGCTGCCGTGGGCAAAGAGCAGCGGCGGCAACGTCGACATCAAGTTTGCGGCGGAGTGCCTGGACGAGGATCACTACGGCCTGCAGAAGGTGAAGGATCGCATCCTGGATTACCTGTCTGTCCGTCGCCTGAAGCCGGACATGAAAGGGCCGATCCTGTGCTTTGTCGGACCTCCGGGCGTGGGTAAGACGTCGCTGGGCAAAAGCATCGCACGTGCGCTGGGCCGCAAGTTTGCGCGCATCTCGCTGGGTGGCATGCACGACGAGGCCGAGATCCGCGGTCATCGACGGACCTACATCGGCGCGATGCCAGGGCAGATCGTGCAGAACCTGAAGCGGGTGGAGACAAACGACCCGGTCTTCATGCTGGACGAGATCGATAAGCTGGGCCGCGACTTCCGTGGTGACCCGGCGAGCGCCCTGCTGGAGACGCTGGATCCGGCGCAGAACGGCACATTCCGCGACAATTATCTGGACCAGCCCTTCGACCTGAGCAAGGTGCTGTTTATCTGCACGGCGAACCAACTGGACCCAATTCCAGCGCCGCTGCTGGACCGCATGGAGATCATTGAGCTGACGGGCTACACCGAAGAAGAGAAGATCAACATCGCGGCCAAATATCTTGCGCCACGGCAGATCAAGGAGAACGGTATTGAACCAGTTGCCGCTCCTTCGACCGAGAGCAGTGAACCTGCTGCCGATGCCGCGGCCGAGGTGCCCACGAGTCAGCTGCCGGAGCCTGTGAAGGGTGAGCCGCGGATCGTCTTCCCGAAGGAGTCGCTGGGCATCATCGCGCGGCATTACACGCGGGAAGCGGGCGTGCGCAAGCTGGAGCAGCTGATCGGTACCGTGTGCCGCAAGCAGGCGCGCCGCATCGCAGAGGGCAACGACGACCAGCTCACAGTGGACGATGCGATCATCCATAAGTTCCTTGGCGGTTACAAGGTTCGCGTGGATACCGAGATCGCCGAGCGTACCAGCCGCAGCGGTGTTGCCGTGGGCCTGGCGTGGACGCCGGTAGGCGGCGATGTGCTCTTCATCGAGGCCAACAAGATGAAGGGTAAGGGTAACTTCCAGATCACGGGCCAGATTGGCGACGTGATGAAGGAGAGCATGCAGGCCGCGCTGACGTGGGTGCGTTCGAACGCCACCAGTATCGGTCTGGATGAGGACGTGCTGAAGGACATCGACCTGCACCTGCACGTGCCTGCCGGTGCCATTCCGAAGGACGGCCCCAGCGCCGGTGTAACGATGGCGACGGCGATTGTTAGCCTGCTTACCGATCGCCCGGTGCGGCCGCTGCTGGCCATGACCGGCGAGATCACGCTGAGCGGCAATGTGTTGCCGGTGGGCGGTATCAAGGAGAAGTTCCTCGCGGCCAAGCGCGCGGGCGTTCGGGACGTAATCCTGCCAGTGGACGTGAAGCCCAACGCGGAAGAAGATCTGACACCTGACCAGACGGAAGGCGTCACCATCCACTACGCAACGCGCATTGAGGATGTGCTGGCAGTGGCCCTGCCGCACACCCTGCGCGAGGCTACGCGGGACGAGGCTGTGCGGGAAGAACTGATCCACCAGGCCGCTTAGAAGCAGAACGCAGAGGGAACAGAGGTAAACGCAGAGGGCGCTGAGTTACTTCCCGCGCCCTCTGCGTATTGCCTTTGCGTCCTCTGCGTTCTGCTCTGCTTGTGTCGGTGACTACATCCAGCCGCCATCGATGATGTGGCTCTGCCCGGTGATGGCCGCGCTGTCGTCCGAGGCGAGGAACAGCGCGAGCCGTGCCACCTCGTCGGGCAGGATGTGCCGCTTGATGGACTGCGCGCCGAGTACCTCGACCTCGTACTCCGGCGTCATCCAAAGGCGCTTTTGCCGCTCCGTCAGGATGGCGCCGGGCAGGATCGTGTTGACGCGAATGCCGTCTTTGCCGAACTGGTGAGCCAGGGATCGGGTCATGCCCACGATGGCAGCCTTGGCCGTCACGTACATGGGCATGCCCGTGTTGGGAATCATCCAGCTAATGGAACTCATGTTCAGGATGACGCCACGCCCGGCACGCTGCATGGCCGGTACCACGGCTTGCGCCATGAAGAACTGGTGCCGCAGGTTAATGGCGATGGACGCGTCCCATGACTCTGGCGTGACCTCAGCAACGGTGTGGCGGACGTCGTTCGCGGCGTTGCTGACAAGCACGTCGACTGTTCCGAAGTGGTCGAGCACCTGAGCGGCGCTGCTCTGTAGAGCGGCAAGGTCGGTCAGGTCGCAGTGATGGTACAACACCTGTGCACCCTCAGCGACAAGAGCGGTGCACAGTGCCTGCGCTGGCTCATCCTGCACATCGAAAAAAGTGACGCGTGCCTCCTGCTGTGCGAAGGCACGTACAAGGAATTCGCCGATGCCCGTTGCGCCACCGGTAACCAGAACAACGCGACCGCGCAGGCTGGGGTAGGTGGCGAGTTGTGCCGTAGTGGAAGTTGTAGGTGTCACAGTCGTCCTATTCGGGCAGCGCCTGAAGTGCCGCCTGGGCCTTGCTGTGCAGTAGATGCGTTTCCGCCTGCTGTTTCTTCAGACCTTCGACGACCGCGGCGGGTGCTTTTGCGAGGAATCCATCATTTTCCAGCTGACGATTGGCCGCATCAAGGCCCTTTGCCAACCGGGCAAGTTCCTTCGTCAGGCGTTCGCGCTCGGCTGGAACGTCGATCTGCCGCTCGTACTGCACGAGTACGTCAAAACCACTTCCTGAGCGGGCTGCCGGGCCGGTGAGCGGTTCCTGCGCGAACTCCACGTCGCTGACGCGGGCCATGCGTGCGAGCATGTCGCGGTTGGCGTCGGCCAGCGCCAGGGTGCGGTTATCGCCGTGCAGAAGGATAGGCGCGGTCTCCTTCTCAGGCACGGCCAGGTCTTTGCGCAGGGCGCGCACGGTGACGATCAGGTCCTGCAGCGTGGCTATGGCACCAGCTGCTGCGTCGTCAGCAGGGAAGTCGTTGGGCTGCGGAAAGCGGGTGAGTGCGATGCTCTTCGCAGGCGCTTCTCCCTCGTACAGGGCGTGCCACAGTTCTTCCGTTAGAAACGGCATGAACGGAGAAAGCAGCCGCAGTGACGCCTCGAAGACGCCGACCAGACCCGCAAGCGAGATGGCCGTCTCAGGATTTTGAATGGGCGTTTGACCTTCGATGGCTTCGGGGAAGTCAAGCCGCAGTTTGACCAGTTCCAGATACCAGTCGCAGAACTCGCCCCAGAAAAATTGGTAGACGGCGTTGCTGGCCTCGTCGAAGCGGTAGTCGCTCAACGCGCGGTCCACCTCGGCACTTACGGCGCGCAGCCGTGCGAAGATCCAGCGTGTCTCGACTGGCGTGATTTCTGGCAGCGCCGTGATCTGCGTGCTGGCACCCATGCGCATCTTGTAGCCGGCGGCGCGGGCGCGCTCCACCTGCAGAAACAGAAAGCGTGCGGCGTTCCAGATCTTGTTGGCAAAGGCGCGGTAGCCTTCGGTGCGCTGTTCGCTGAAGGCGATGTCGGTGCCCGGTGAGGCTTGCGACGCCAGTGTGAAGCGCACCGCGTCTGTGCCGAAACGCTCGATGATCTCGATGGG